>JBIKHN010000117.1:0-4960 GCA_044362135.1 Ilumatobacteraceae bacterium
CTCGCGGGGCTCTTGCAGACGTCGATTGTGACGCCTCAAACTTTGGCGATGTTTCCGACTGGATGTCGGACATGTCGCTAATGCGGACTTGCAACTCTATCGGCGTAGATTCGGGCTTCCCAACGCCCAAAACAAGGGTTTCGGCCAGACCGAGAGGACCGGTTTAGTCGCCGGTTCGGGCCACCAATTTGGCCTTCACGGTGATCCGCTTGCCATCCCGGAGCAGCTCAATTTCCACGGTTTGGCCAGGGCTCGCATCACGAATTGCCGCCACCAGGCCTGCCTGACCGTCAATTGGCTCACCGTCAACCGAGAGGACAACGTCACTTTCTCTAATGCCAGCAAGGCTTGCAGGGGAATTTGGCTGGACACTGGAGATAATTGCCCCCTGGCCGCCGTCTGTCCGCTCGGCCAGACCTACCCCCAAAAAGCCCTCTTGGCGAACCTGACCGCCTGCCTGACTGCGCAGTTGCTCGAGAACCGGCACAATTTCGTCTACCGCGATGGAAAAGCCCACATTGTTGGCGGCAGAATTGGCGTCGCTCCGGGCTACGGCCGTATTGATGCCCACCACTTCGCCCCGAAAGTTGACCAGTGGACCACCCGAGTTGCCCGAAGAAATTGCGGCATCTGTCTGAATGAGGCCATTCAAGGCCCCTGACTCGGTGATGATCGTTCGCTTGAGCGCTGAAACAATTCCCGAAGTCACCGTAGGTCCACCATCAAGATCGAGTGCGTAGCCAATTGCAATTACTCCGTCACCAATACGAATGGTTCCTGGTTGCGCAAATGTTGCTGGCTTCAAATCTGTTGCTTCAATTTTCAACAATGCAAGATCGTTACCAGGATCAGACGCCAATACTTTGGCCATTCGGGGTTCAGTTTCACCAGCAAAACGAACATTTACTTCAGTTGCATCGGCAACTACGTGCGCGTTGGTCAAGATTTCTCCATCGGCAGTGAGCACTACTCCGGTTCCTGTGCCCTCACCCGTTGTCATTCCATCATCAATCGAGCTTGAAATAGTGACAACGCTGTCGGCCATTGCGTTGGCTACTTGAGCAATAACCGTGTCGCCCACACTTGCATCATCTGGACCTACTTGGCTAGTGACGAGTGGAGAATTTGAGGATTGAACCGAAGGGCCAGAACCAAATGACAAATCCCAATTATTTGAAACTTCATTTCCAACAAGTCCACCGAAAAAACCAACGGCCAAAGTCAACAACACGCCAAGAGTGCGACGAGGTGATTTGCTTGACGCATTCAGGACAGGAGGAACTGGCGGCGGGGGCAGCGGTGAGCCAAATTCATTTTCTTCAGGGGACGGGGTCATCCAACTAGTCATGACTTTGTTCTAGCGCAGAATCGCCGAAGTAGACCACCACAAACATGCATTCTTTACCAATTCTTGAAATCACTCGTTCTCATAGCCATAAACCGCTAAGTTCGCCCATGTGCCAGCACAGGAATCATTGATCAAAATTCGTCGTGCGACGGTTGCTGATGCTGCTGCAATTTTAGAAATTTACAACCACGAGGTGCAATTTGAGACTTCGACATTCGACCTTGTGCCTCGAACGCTCGATGCTCAGCAAGCTTGGATCAGCGCTCGCAACGGTGCATTTTCTGCGATTGTTGCGGTTGATGAAATCGACGCTGTTGTTGGGTTCGGGGCTCTTAGCGAATACCGAGATCGTGCTGCATACAAAACATCGGTGGAAAACTCGGTCTATGTGAATCGAAACCTTGCACGCGCAGGAGTAGGTCGATTGATTTTGACCAACTTGTTGCAGCAAGCCGCAGACTCTGGTTTTCATTCGGTGATGGCCCGAATTGAAGCTTCAAGCGTTGCATCACGCGGACTACATGAATCATGTGGCTTTACGTTGGTGGGAATTGAGCGCGAAATAGGTCGCAAGTTTGGCCGTTGGCTCGATGTTGCCCTCATGCAATGTTTGCTGCATGAGCAGCCAGATCTATAACAATTAGTTCATTAGATCATTGGTGATTGGTTCACCAACAGAAATATTGCGTTTTGCCTTCATGCCAAAAATGCGCGAGAAATCATCCGGTGGCAATCCACCTGCGGGTCGCACCGAGCGAACATTGTGTTCGGTGATCTGGTCACCAGCATTGATTGCAGTCACTGCTCGCAACGAACGGCGAAACTTCAGACTGTTTACTTCAGAAGCAGACGGACCAAAGCGTGCCGTACCTAAGGCGCTTGAAGCCTCTCGAATGTCGCGAATCATTGCAGCGAATTCGTGTGGCTCTAAGGAAAATGCTCCGTCGGGGCCACCATCGCTTCGGCGCATGGTGATGTGCTTTTCGATAATGGTTGCGCCAAGTGCGACAGCACTAATTGCAGTCACCGACGTCATGGTGTGATCAGAAAGTCCAACAGGAATTCCCCACTTTGCGATCATGGCCGGAATTGCAGCCAGATCCATTTCCGAACTATTTGCTGGATACGTGGAGTTGCAACGAAGCACTGACACTTGCGGCGCACCTGCGCCTTGAGCCGCCTTGATTGCAGCATCAATTTCATCCAACGTGGACATTCCCGTTGACATGATCATTGGCTTGCCCTTTGACGCAACGTAACGAATGAGTGGAAGGTCAACAAGTTCGAACGATGCAATTTTGTAGGTCGCAATATTGAACTGCTCAAGAAAATCAACAGCGGTGTTGTCAAATGGGCTCGACAACCAATCGATTCCAAATTTGTTCGCTTCTGCAACCAAGTCACCGGTCCATTCCCACGGCGTCATTGCTTCGGCATACAAATCTGCGAGTTGCCGTCCATCCCAGAGCGTTCCGCCGCTCACGCGAAAGTCAGGGTGATCAGAGCGAACCGTAATGGTCTCTGCTGTGTAGTGCTGAAACTTCACGGCGTCAGCGCCAGCTTCGTGCGCAGCGTGAATGACTTCAAGTGCTCGAGCTTTGCTGCCTCCATGATTGGCGGAGAGTTCGGCGATGACATACACAGGCTTACCCATTGATGTTCACCCCCTTTTCGCTCAGCTTCTGCAGAACACGTGATTCAGACACATTCCACGACTCACGTGTTAGTTCAAGTGTAACTACCGACAACATTTCGTCACCGCGCTTCACTGCATTTGTCTGCACGCCTGTGCGCACATAGCCAACGCTTTCATACAGCCCAATTGCGCTTTCGTTCTGTGCAACGGCTTCGCATTTCACAACATCGACAGCCAATTCGTTGAAGGCGTAACGGAACGAGAGCGCACAAGCCGCCTGCGCGACGCCTTTTCCGCGGACATTCACATCTGACAAATACATACCCCACTCACACGACTTTCCCTGGCTGGAAACGCCTGTGAGAAAAACTGCGCCTACTGCACGACTATCTGCAACGATTTTCCAATACACCTTGGAGGCATCAACAAGCATGGCGTCAAACCACACACTGTGCTCTTCTTCGCCAATCTGATGGTTTGTATACATCCACTTTGAAACGGCAGGGTCGTTTCTCCACTCACGAAGTGACGCTTTATCGGTAAGCGAAATTCGAGCAAGTTCCACAATCACGCGATAGCCCCGAGTTCACGCGCAACCATGCTTGCGCCGTTAGCAACACCCGTGCTCAAAGCAGCACCACGCATTGCAGAAGTTCCACCCAAAATGCACGATTGAACTTCGTTCAACACATCGTCAACGTTGAACCGAACACGGCAGTCAACGACCCGTGTGAATCCAAGTTTCTTTGCTGCATTCGCCGATGCAAACTGATTATCGGCAACAACTAAACCAATTGATGGCGTACCCACCGCGCAGGCTTCCCACAACGAAGAGCCGGCAGCAAGTACTGCTACATGGGCACTCGCCAAACTCGATACGTAATCGTGTTGCTCAATCAGAGTTACATGCCCAAATTGATCTGCCAACTTTTGCACTTGCTCGCGCTGAGTATTGGCGTGACCAACTGCAACGCGTATTGGTAATCCTGTTTCAGCTAGTGCCTCCACAATTGGTGCCGTAAGTCCAAGGAAGTCGGCACCACCCATTGCAACAAACACTTCGCCTTCGCGGGTTGGCAAGTTCATTGCGGCGACTTCACGAACTTCTTTGCGCACCATTGCATATTGCAAACCAAGTAAAAGTTTTGGATTGCCTTGCAAATGTGCATACATCGATGCAGATGCGTGCGGATTCTGATTGATTACAGCACTTGGTGATTGGGCATACGTTTCTGCGTTGTCGTCAACTACGGCGAAAGGAGTGCTGCTTGCTTCAAGCACTGCAAAAAACTCGCGGGAAAACTCGTAGCCATCAACTACAACGATGTTGGCATTGCGCTGAAGTACGAATTGGGCGTCTTCACTAGACCGGGGAGCACATGAAAGCTCAACCACTTCAACACCACACGATGTGGCGAGTGACTGAAGACTTGGCGCGAGCTCGCACGAAACGAGCTCAACGCCAAAACCTTCGTCGATTAATGCTTCACCTAGCGAAAGTGATCGCATGACGTGTCCAACCCCAATAGAGCTGGACGCATCTGCCCGCAGCACTGCAACCTTTCGGTTAACCATGTACTACGCACCCTAATTGAAGGGCGTTTATCGCCTGTGAAGGACTGGAACTAACTGTTCTGCAGCTTGATTTCGATGTCAACGCCAGCAGGCAGTTCAATGCGCTGAAGGCTGTCAATGGTCTTCGCGTTTGGTTCCACGATGTCGATAAGACGCTTGTGAATGCGCATTTCAAAATGCTCACGGGAGTCTTTGTCAACGTGTGGCCCACGGATCACCGTGTAGCGGTGGTTGTCCGTAGGTAACGGAATCGGACCGCGCACTGTCGCGTTGGTGCGAGCAACAGTCTCAACGATCTTCTTTGAAGACTCGTCGATGATCTGATGATCGAATGCCTTGAGACGGATGCGGATGCTTGATGCCATGAAGTTCAGCCAGTCAGTTCGTTATTTGAGGATCTT
>JBIKHN010000118.1:0-4952 GCA_044362135.1 Ilumatobacteraceae bacterium
CGCCGCTATGTGCACGAAGAGGTCCTGAAGCAACACTGCGCAATATCGTTTCGGTGAGTTCAAATTGCTCTTGACGCTCAATATGAACATCAAGATGGTCACCGCCAATTCTGCGCTTTAGTTCGTCTGCTGTTCCCTCTGCAATGGAGCGACCATGGTCAATCACCACAATTTGGTCTGCAAGTTGATCGGCTTCTTCCAAGTACTGAGTAGTGAGCAAAACCGTGGTTCCCTGTGCAACGCGATCACGGATCACGTCCCACAGTTCGCCGCGGCTTACTGGGTCTAGACCGGTGGTTGGTTCATCAAGGAATAGCACCGGCGGGTCGGCAATGAGTGCTCCAGCAAGGTCAATTCGTCGTCGCATACCACCCGAGAAAGTTTTCAAAGGACGATGCGCTGCATCTGAAAGTCGAAAACGCTCAATCAGTTCTTGCGCCCGAGTCTTTGCTTCGCGCCTGTTCATCCCGTAGAGGCGACCGATCATTTCAAGATTTTCAGTGGCAGTGAGATGTTCATCAACCGCTGCATATTGACCAGAAAGTCCAATTCGTTTGCGGACGTCATGCGGATGAGCCAGCACATCAATTCCAGCGACTGTGGCTGATCCTGAAGTGGGCTTGACAAGCGTGGTGAGAATCGAGACAGCAGTGGTTTTTCCGGCGCCATTTGGGCCAAGAAGCCCCAGCACCGAACCCGTCCGAACTTCTAGGTTCAGCCCATCAAGTGCGGTAACTGAGCCATATTTTTTTACAAGATTGTGCGCAATGATGCTTGAATCGCCACTAACAGTTGACATCACATTTACGGTAGCACTCCATCTGTATCAGTTTGAGAAGAAGTACTAGTTTCAGATGTGTGAGCAAGCGTGTTTTGATTACTGGAGCATCATCTGGAATTGGTGAGGAATTTGCTCATTGGTATGCAGACAGTGCAAGTGAACTTGTGCTTGTGGGACGTAACACATCGGAATTAGATCGTGTTGCAAGCGACGTTCGGTCGCGAGGCGTGCATGTTGAAGTGATCGTTGCCGATCTATCTCATAAAGATGGTGTGGAAAGTTTGGGCGCCCAGTGTGGAGTCGTTGATGTGTTGGTGATGAATGCCGGTGTTACACATGCAGCAAGAATTGGCACATCTGACCGAGATCAGTTGGACGAACTTGCGTACCTCATGTCGGCTGGCATTGTTCGACTGAGCGAGATTGTGTTGCCTCACATGGTGGAGCGCGGCAGTGGCGATGTGGTGATTGTGTCGAGCATTGCCGCGTTTACGCCAATGCGTAAAGCGGGGCCATATGCGGCAGCAAAGACGTTCGCAACGTCGTACGCACGCAGCCTTGCACTAGAGGTGAATAGTCGAGGTGTGCGAGTTGTTGCGGTGTGCCCTGGGTATGTGCGAACAGACTTACATCGCAGAGCCGGCCTTGATCACTTGCAACAGAGCATCCCTGGCTGGATGTGGCTGACTCCCGAAGACGTAGTTCGTGCGACGACGCGGGCGCTTGGACGCGGGAAAACAGTGGTGGTTCCCGGCCTGGTGTATCGAATTGCTCTGCCATTTCTGGCTTCTTCAACCGCTCAGCGACTGTGGCGACGAATCACCCGTCGTTCGTCAAACACATCGTCAAAGTCATGACACAATGAAGAGATGACGACACCAGTTTCAGTATCCGTAGAAATCAAAGCGCCAGTAGAAAAAGTGTGGGCAATGATTACCGACTTGCCACGAATGGGTGAGTGGTCGCCTGAAAACAAGGGTGGAGAGTGGATGAAGGGTGCGACGACCGCTGCTGTCGGTGCTTCGTTCAAAGGTAGAAATGGCAACGGAAAGAAGAATTGGTCAACTTCAGTGAAAGTAAATGCACTCGAAGCCGAACGCAAGTTTTCGTTTGGACTGATGGTGTTTGGCAAAAACTGGTGCGATTGGGTGTACGAACTAGAACCAACCGCTGAAGGTTGTCGTGTAACCCACAGTTGGATTGATCATCGCGGCAAGGTCTCGGCGAAGTTAGGCAAAGTGGTGAGTGGCGTAGCTGATCGCGCAACGCACAACCGGAAAAACATGGAAGTGACGTTGCAAAACTTAGCGAAGGCTTGCGCCTAACAAAACGCGACTAGTTGTTGCCGAGATCACGCGCGGTAACAAACGCTGCCACACAGGTATCGATATCTTCCTTTGTGTGCGTTGCGCACACTTGCACGCGAATACGAGCCTTGCCCATGGGAACAACAGGGTAAGAAAACGCCACAACGTAGATGCCGAGTTTGAATAGCTCTGCTGCCATGCGCACGGCTTCGTGTTCGTCGGCAAACATGACAGGCACGATTGGATGTTCACCAGGCAGCAAGGTGAACCCTGCGGCAGACATTTGATCGCGGAAATACTTCGCGTTTTCTCGAAGTGTCTCACGAGTGTTTGTTCCCTGCGCAACGAGGTCGAGAGCAACGAGCGAACCGGCGACCACCGTTGGAGGAATGGAGTTGGAGAACAAATATGGGCGAGCACGCTGGCGCAGCAAGTCAACAATTTCTTGGTGTGCCGAGATGTAACCACCCGATGCGCCACCAAGTGCTTTGCCAAGCGTTCCCGAAATGATGTCGACACGGTCGCGTACACCAAACATTTCTGGTGTTCCGGCACCAGCAGTTCCAATGAACCCGACTGCATGCGAGTCATCCACCATGACCATGGCTTCGTACTTGTCGGCAAGATCGCAGATTTCTTTCAATGGAGCAAATGATCCGTCCATGGAAAACACTCCGTCGGTCACGATGAGTGTCCGACGAGCACCGCGGGCCGCAACAAGCTGGGCCTCAAGGTCTGCCATGTCGCGGTTCTTGTAGCGGTACCGGGTCGCCTTGCAGAGGCGGATTCCGTCAATGATTGATGCGTGATTTAGCTCGTCTGAAATGACCGCATCGCCTTGATCAAGCAACACCTCAAACACACCGCCGTTTGCATCGAAGCATGAAGGGAACAAGATGGTGGCATCTGTTCCAAGCAGTGTGGACAAACGTGATTCAAGTTCATCGTGTTGAGACTGTGTTCCGCAAATGAAACGCACGCTGGCCATGCCGAATCCATTGATGTCCAGTGACTCTTTGGCTGCAGTAATCACTGAAGAGTTATTTGCGAGCCCCATGTAGTTATTGGAGCAAAAGTTGATGAGGTCTTTTTCGCTGCTGAGTACATGTGATGACTGCGGCGAGTCAAGCAATCGCTCACGCTTATACAAACCAGCAGTTTGAATGTCGTCCAGTGTTTTCTTGAGATCGTGTTTAACGCTTGTGTACATGTTGTTGTCCTATGACCAATCCATAATGACTTTGCCCGAGTTTGATGAACGCGCAGCAGCAAACGCTTGTTCCCAATCATGTGCAGGAAAGCGATCGGTGATGATGTCACGAATGTCGAGGCCAGTTTGAATAAGTGAATTCATGGCGTACCACGTTTCATACATTTCACGACCATAAATACCCTTGATGGTGATCATGTGAGTAACGAGCTTTGCCCAGTTAATGGAGATCTCTTTGCTTGGTAAGCCAAGTACTGCAATGCGACCACCGTGGCTGAGGTTGTCCAAAATGCCGGGAAGTGCAGTTGGGGCTCCACTCATTTCCAGCGCAACATCGAAGCCTTCTTTCATGCCCAAAGTCTTCTGTGCTGCAGCAATGGAGGAAGTCATGGGATTAATTGCTAGGTCAACGCCCATTGAGCGAGCGAGTGCCAAACGAGATTCGTTGATATCGCTGACCACTACATATCGTGCTCCAACGTGACGCGCCACTTTGGCAGCCATGAGTCCGATTGGTCCGGCTCCCGTGATCAATACGTCTTCACCAGCAACCGGGAAGGTGAGTGCCGTGTGCACAGCGTTTCCGAATGGATCAAAGATGGCACCAAGTTCGGCGTCTACTGCGTCGGAGTGCACCCACACGTTGCTTGCAGGAATCACGACATATTCGGCGAATGCACCATTGCGGTTTACGCCAACGCTGGATGTGTTCTTGCACATGTGTCGCCGACCAGCGCGGCAGTTTCGACAAATGCCACAAATGATGTGGCCTTCACCAGAAACCAATGCTCCAACGTGAAGTGAAGTTACGTCTGTTCCCAACTCCACGATGCGACCAGAGAATTCGTGACCAATAATGAGTGGCGCGTTGACTGCAGATGCAGCCCATGCATCCCACGACTCAATATGGAGGTCGGTGCCGCAGATACCAGTTTTCTCCACGCGAATTTTCACATCGTTTGGACCAGGATTTGGTTCTGCGCACTCGATCATTTCTAGACCAGGTGCTGCAGATGGCTTAAAAAGTGCGCGCATAGTGGTGTTTATCGTAGTGCCACCTTGATAGCCAGGATTTATCGAATTGGTTCTAATCTGCGCGAGTGAACACTTTTCTCAGTAATGCTCTTGACGCTGCCGTGGTGCCTGGTTTTTCCAAAATTGGTTTTGCAATTCGCAAGCGATTGGGCAATTGGCAGCCAATTTCGGCGTTCGATCTTCGAGGGAAAACCGTCGTCATCACAGGGCCAACTTCAGGGCTGGGTGAACAAGTGGTTCGCCAACTCGCACCAACTGGTGCCAACTTGGTGTTGGTTGCGCGCAACGAAGAAAAATGTGCACGCGTAATTGATGAACTTGCGCCTCTGTGCACGGGAAACAGACCAGTTTTTGTGCGCGCAGAGATGGGAGACCTGGAATCTGTTCGTAGTGCATGTGTAGCCATACAGCAACAATTCGCTCATCTCGATGTGTTGATCCATAACGCAGGAGCATTGTTGAATACCCGTCAACTATCGCCACAAGGAATCGAACAAACTGTTGCCTCACATGTTGTTGGACCGTTCCTCATGACCACGCTGCTTCTTCCACTATTGAAAGGTGGTCGAGTAGTAACCGTGTCATCTGGTGGCATGTACACCAGTGCACTACCCGCATT
>JBIKHN010000119.1:0-4902 GCA_044362135.1 Ilumatobacteraceae bacterium
CTGCGTTGTTCCGAGTTAGCACTGCAGAGAACTAGTCTTTAGCCGTGGCCAAGCAGTGTGAACGTCCGGGTTGTAAAGAGCCGGCAATAGCCGCTTACTTCCTTGACTCTGCTGAATTGCTGATGACGCTGGAAAACTACGTGCCAGTCGACGGTATGCAAGTAAATGGACTGTGTCGCAGGCACGCTGACGCATTGGTTGTGCCACGCGGTTGGCGAATTGAAGACAAGCGCGAAAATGTTCCGCGTCTGTTTCCTGTAACGGCTCCATCTGAAAAGCCAAAAGCGAAAGATGCAACGCCAAAGAAAACGGAACCCAAAAAGAGTCGCGCCAAACTGCCTCGTCCGAGCATTTTTGATGAATTGAAGAACGAAAAGAAGTCGGAAGAAGTCGTTGTGCCAATCATCACGCCAGTTGTTGCGCCTGTTGCGGAAGTCGTAGTTGACAGCGACGTGGACTTGGAAGAAACCAGAGCCATTCCGTGGAGTCCGCAATTCGATCACACTGATGATTTAGGTGGAGTGCTTCGCCCGAAAGGTCGTCTGCTCAGTCGGGCCTTCAACTTTGACGACACGAATGCAGATGGGCTCGAGCGCGAACCGTTTGACGAAAACGACATTCCGTAATGTCAATCGACGTTCGTGCGTCGCTTGATGCCGATGTTCCAAGTGAGCGACTATTTGCAGTGATTCGTGATCTTGGCACCTATTCGAAGTGGCTCGATATTGTTCACATTGCACAAGCCGGTGAGCTCGTTGACGGCCTTCAATCATGGAATGTCGAACTGCGAGCAAAAATTGGCCCGTTTGCACGGTCTAAGCGTTTGCGAATGGTGCGCACAACAGACGAGAGTCCCACCACGGTGATGTTTGAACGTCGCGAAAATGATGGCAAGAAACACGCACCTTGGGTGCTTCGATCGGTGGTAACTGAAGCAAACGGCACATCCACACTGGACGTGCATCTCCATTACGGAGGCTCTTTGTTTGACGGTGGAATTGTTGAGCGAGTGCTGGCTGATCAAATTGTGAGTGGCAAAGCCAAACTCACACAATTCCTCGCCGGTTAGTCAACTTCACTGGCTGACCCGCAGCCAATTGTCCACACGCAGCATCAATGTCGGTGCCGCGGTTGCGACGCACGGTTACGTTGACACCCAAGTCTTCTAACTGCTGAGCAAATGCACGGACACCTGCTGCACTCGTGCCTTTGGTTGGCCAACCCGGAGTTGGGTTGAGCGGGATCAGGTTGACGTGCGCTGAAGGCGTGAGTTGTCCACAGAGCTGAGCCAGTTCGCGGGCATCGCGCGGCTGGTCGTTGATGCCATCGATCATGGCCCACTCAAAACTGATGCGGCGATTCTTGTTGTCGAGATAGTCGCGGCAAGCCTGCATCAGTTCATTGATGGGGTAGCGCTTGTTGATTGGAACAAGTTCGTCGCGCAACACGTCACGAGCGGCGTGCAAAGACACGGCAAGGTTGACCGGTAGAGGGCGAGTGGCAAGTTTGCGAATGCCAGGAACGATGCCAACGGTAGAGATGGTGAGGTGTCGAGCCGAAAGTCCAATGTCTCCGTGAATGCGTTCAACCGCACCCCACACCATTTCTTCGTTGGCGAGTGGTTCGCCCATGCCCATGAACACCACGTTGGCTAAGCGTTGCTTGCGCTTCGCGCTTTCGCGTGCTGCGTACACCACTTGTTCAACAATTTCGCCGACCGTGAGATGTCGAGTAAATCCTGCTTGTCCAGTTGCGCAAAAACCGCACGCCATGGCACAGCCGGCCTGAGTGCTGACGCACACCGTTGCTCGTTCTTTGTAATGCATGAGCACGGTTTCAATTGGGTGACCACCATCTGCGAGCGACCACAGGAACTTGATGGTGTCGCCCTTGTCGCTCACGCTTGCGGTGGTGAGGTGCAATGAATTGGGGAAACCTTGAATGAGTTCTTCGCGCACGGCGCCAGGCAAGGTAAGAATTTGGGATGGTTCGGCAAACTGCGTGTACAGGCCTTCCCAAACTTGCTTCAAACGAAATGCTGGCTGGCCGCTGAGGAGCCCTGCAATGTCTTCACGTGTTGCATCGTAAAGACTGGTCATGCATTCAGTTTAGAGGTGCTTTTGTGCCAACTTCTCGTAATCGAGCATGCGAGCACGAAGAACATCAAGACTTGAGGTCCAGAATGCAACGTCGGTGACATCAATGCCGAAAGCTTGGCCAAGTTCCTCTGCCGTATCCATTCCCGCACGCGACAACACCGTGTCATAGTTTTCACGGAAATGATCAGGGTTCGACTGATACTTCGCATATAAGCCCAAGCCGAATAACAATCCATAGGTATATGGCCAGTTGTAGAAGTGGCTTCCGTAATAGTGAGGCTTGAGCACCCACATATGCGGGTGGCGAGTGCTCTGGTCAAGACCATCGCCGTATGCATCGGACTGGGCTTGCAACATGATTTCGTTGAACTCGCTCACGCCAAGCGTGCGGCGCTGGCGACGTGCAAACACTTCGGTTTCAAACAAGAAGCGACTGTGAATGTCGACAACTACTTGCGAAGCACCAATCAGGTTGACATCCAGCAATGCGAGTCGCTCGTCGCCTTGCATGCGTGAAAGTCCGTCTTCAACAACGAGTGTTTCGCAGAAGATGCTTGCGGTCTCGGCGAGTGCCATTGGCAAGCGCTTTTGCAGCGGCGTGCGGTGGGCAAGTTGGGTGTTGTGATACGCGTGGCCAAGCTCGTGTGCGGTGGTCTGCGCTGAGTCCACACTGCCGCTCCAGTTCAGCAGTACGAGCGAACGGTCGTCGACAAACGACATGCAGAACGCTCCACCGGTTTTTCCTTCACGTGGTTCGGCGTCTAGCCACTGTTCGTCAATCGAGCGATCCACCAGTTGTGCAAGGCGATCGCTGTAACTCGAGAACGCATCTTTAACGAGGCTGATTCCTTCATCCCAGGAAATTGCACCGGGAGAAATATGCAATGGCGCAAACAGGTTCCACCAAGACAAACCGTTGGTATCGCCGTGCAACTGTGCTTTCACTCGCATCCAGCGACGGAAGTCGGGAAGCGATGCTGAAATTGCCGACTGCATAGCGGTGAACGTTGCGTTGCTTACCGAGTTGGAATACAACGATGCATCTATTGGTGCTTTCCACTGACGACGCTTATTCACCGTGTTAGCTTCGCCCTTGATGCTGTTCATTGCTGCGGCACATGCAACAGCAACTGTTGGCCACGCGCGCATTTCTGCTTCGTAAGCAGCCTTGCGAACTGCGAGGTCATTGTCGGTAGCAAGACCACGCACGGCTGCCATAGGCATGGACTTCGTTCCCGTTGGCAGGTTCACATCGACCGATAGTTGTGATGTGAGATCGCTCTGCAAGCGCCCCCATGCTGATGAACCTGTGGTGCCGAGTTCGGCGTATAGGCCTTCTTCGGCTTCGCTCATTTGGTGAATTGCGCGGTCTTGCAGGCGCAGCAATGGTCCGAGGTGTTCGCGAGCCTCATTGCTTACTTGCTTCAGTGCATTGGCGTCCAGGCTGGCCACCCAGTCGGCAAGGCGCGCAAGTAACGGCGAGATTCGAGCATCGAGGTCTTCCATTTCGCTGAGCAGACCTTGTGCTTGCTCTTCGCGCGAATCGGTGCTGACCGTTGCATAGATATAGGAAATGAGGATGTCTTGTTCGTCAACTGTTTTGTTGAACGCTTGGATGACGACATCGGCCGCAGCACCGTCTTGTGCGTTTGGCGTGCGCGGTTCGACAGAGCGAATGTTGTGCGTTTCAAACAGTGCTTCAAGGCGAGCCACATTCGAACCAGCACGCTCCATGGCGTCTGTGAACGAACGTGCGTTGAACGATTCATGAACGTCGGCAACTGACCAGCGGGGAAGTGGGGTCTCATTTTCAGCAGTAAATGACATGCCGAAAAACTAGTGCACATCTCCCACGAACGCACGTTGCTGGTTGGTGATGGTGAAGCCAAGTGACTTGTACATATTGACTGCGCGTTCATTGTCGGCATCGACGTGCAGCATGCCAGTGGAGATTCCTGCACGCTGTAAGTGGGTGAGACCGGCAATGGTGAGGGCTCGTCCAAGTCCTTTGCCACTAAATCGTGGGTGAACCGCAATTACATAGATTTCGCCGAGCACGGGAGCGGTATCTAGATGCACCTTCGTCCAGCAAAAGCCGGCAAGTTCATCGCCCTCGTTGAGCAGCAAAAAACCGTTCGGATTAAACCACGGCTCTTGTTTGCGTGAATCAAGAGTGGACTGAGTCCAGCCGCCCTGTTCTAAGTGATCCGCGAACGCAGCATTGTTCACTGCAAGCCAACGCTCGTCATCGACGCCGCTTCGAAATGGTGTGGTCACAATGTCGGTTGCTTCATGCAGGGGCAGTGCTACCCGCATTTGAAGCGTCGTGCGGCCCTCGTTGAGTCCAATGGACTCGGCAAGCGTCTTGTGGATTTCGTTTGGTTCAAAAACCCACCAATGCACATGACCGCCACCGGCTTCACGAATCACTTTGATTGCTTCAGACAACAACTGTGGTCCGATTGACGCCATTTCATAGCGATGATGAGGATGTACGACGAGGTCGAGTGCCCACGAATCATTTCCCCGCGATACTTGGCAATAGGCGATGAGGTGATCGTGCCCTGGCTGCCAACCCAACAGTCCTACGTAACCCGGTCGACCGCCTTGACGAAGATCAATCCACAAGTGATCGGAGAGTGGGCGTTGTCCGTCGGCGCGTTCGACGGCGAGTAGCAACTCGTTGACTTCGGACAAATCATCGGATGGCAGTCGACGTTTGATGTCCAGATGGGCCATAACGCTCAGGCTATCGGTGTGACTCGCTAGTGTTCGGAACCATGGCCGCCAAGAAAGCAACTGC
>JBIKHN010000028.1:0-13395 GCA_044362135.1 Ilumatobacteraceae bacterium
ACAACGTGTGTTATGTGCATGTCACTTTGGTTCCGTTCATCGGTCCGAGCGGCGAGCAAAAGACAAAGCCAACGCAGCACAGCGTCACCGAACTTCGTTCGCGCGGTATTCAGCCAGACATCATCGTGTGTCGCAGCGACGAACCAATCAGCGATCAACTGAAGCGCAAAATTTCTAACCAATGTGACGTGGAACAGAAGAACGTCATCAACGCGGCGGATGCGCGCAACATTTATGAGTTGCCGCTCATCTTGCATGACGAAGGTCTTGATACTCAGATCTGTGATGTATTGCGCATTGATGCACCCCTTGACCTCACGCCTTGGCGCGAAGTGGTTGCTCGCGTAGAGGCGTCAACAGCTCCGGTGCGCATAGGACTGATCGGTAAATATGTTGAACTCCACGATGCGTATCTCTCGGTCGTAGAAAGTTTGAAGCACGCAGGATTCCACCACGCTGCCAATGTCGAGATCGTGTGGATCCAGGCCGAAAATGTTGAAGGGCTTCTTGCCGAAGAACAATTGGCAACTCTGGATGGCATTGTCATCCCTGGTGGTTTCGGCGCTCGTGGTATTGAAGGCAAGATTCGTGCAGCACAATACGCTCGCGAACACGGCGTTCCGTGCCTTGGGCTGTGCCTGGGTATGCAGGTAATGACCATTGAGTTTGCTCGTCACGTTCTTGGGCTAACTGACGCGCACTCAACGGAGTTTGATCCAACAACGCAGAACCCAGTCATCGATCTGATGGTCGATCAGCGAGATGTCACCGACATGGGCGGAACCATGCGCCTTGGTGCGTATTACGCACAGCTTGAACCTGGAACCAAAGTTGCAGCTGCGTACGGTGAGTCAGTGGTAAGCGAGCGCCATCGTCATCGCTACGAGTTCAATTCCACGTATCGTGCTCGATTCGAAGAATCTGGTTTTGTGTGCAGTGGTTCATCGCCAGATCGCAGACTTGTTGAATTCATCGAATTGTCCGATCATCCTTTTTGGGTGGGCACACAGGCGCACCCAGAATTCAAGAGCCGTCCCGATCGACCACACCCATTGTTCCGTGAGCTGATCGGCACGTCATTGCAACACCGAGTGGTGCGATTGCAAAAGGAAGCAGCAGCCACAGAGCCAACTGCAGCTCCATCAATTAGCGCATAGCGAGTTATCGATGTCGTCGCTGACACACAGCGAACGGTTCCTTACATGGATGACCATTGAGCAGGGGAGGTCGCCGCGCACGATTGAGGCGTATCGTCGGGATCTACTTCGTTATGAGGCATTTCTCCTAGCGAAAGATTGCGATGTGCTCACTGCACAGTCTCCAGTGATTGAGCAATTCATCGCCTCGTTGCGCGCGGAGGGCAAGGCAGCAAAGAGTGTTGCCCGAATGTATGCGGCTGTGCGAATGATGCACCGGTACCTCGTTGAGGAGCGGTTACGGCCGGATAATCCAACTTCTGGGGTTGATGGGGTGAAAGTGCCGAGCGGTATTCCCAAGGCACTCAGTGAAGACGATGTGGCGCGGATTTTGGCTGCAGCAACTGGCGTCGATTCATTCGCCTTGCGCGACCGTGCGCTGCTCGAATTTTTGTATGCAACCGGAGCACGTATCTCAGAAGCGTGCGGACTCTCGTTATCGGATCTGGACATGGAATCTCAGTTAGTGCGGCTTTTTGGTAAGGGTTCGAAAGAGCGAATCGTTCCGTTTGGCAGTCACGCAAAGACAGCATTGGAAGAATGGCTTGGGGCTGGCGGACGAACGATGTTGGTGCCTGAGCAATGGGCAAAGCGTGATCATGCTGACGCAGTGTTTCTTGGATCACGCGGCACACGGCTCAGTCGTCAGGCTGCGTGGGGAATTGTTCGAAAGTATGCCCAGCTTGCTGAAGTGGGCGATGAAGTTTCGCCTCACGTTCTGCGCCACTCATGCGCAACACACATGTTGATCCATGGTGCCGATTTGCGAATAGTGCAGGAGTTGCTCGGCCACGCCTCGGTAAGCACCACACAGGTGTACACGCGAGTTGACAATGAAGTGCTGTTCGATATGTATAAGGAATCGCATCCGCGGGCTCGCATTGGGTTCTCTGGAGCAAAAGCGTGAGTCACATCACGCATCTTGCGAAGCGGTTCGTGTCCTCGTTGTCGCCGAGGGATGTCACCGAAGACGAACTGAATATGGTTCGGTCATCGCTCACGGCTAGTGAATTCAATGTGTGGAATCAATTCGGCGTTGCCGACAGACGTCATAGCGTGGAAGTTGCAAAAAGGTTCGCTGTATTACTCCCAGAAGCCTCTCGCGAGCATCGTGCTGGTGTGCTGTTGCATGACATCGGAAAAGTTCAAAGCAATCTGTCGACGTCGATGCGCGTGATTGCCACCTTGGTTGGTCCACGTACGAAGCGATTTGCGCTGTATCACCAACACGAAGAAATCGGCATCACCATGCTTCGACACGCAGGATCACACGCCGATGTGATTGCAGTGCTGAACCAAACATGCAGTACAGAAGTAGCCGCAGCGTTTCGCTCGGCCGACAACATTTAGCGCGGGTAGAACCCAATTGCTTTGTGTGCGCGGGCGAGAGTTGCTTGAGCAACAGCGCCAGCTTTGTCGGCACCTATTCGTAACAGGCGACCAAGTTCAGCTTTGTCGTTCACGAGTTCTGTGTATCGCGCTTGAATTGGTGTGAGCATTGCAGCAACTGCGGCACCGCAGTCACTCTTGAGCGCGCCATATTGCGTGTACTGCTCGGCAAGTTGCTGTGGTGACGTTCCCGTTACTGCACTCAGAATGTCGAGCAGATTGGCGATTCCTGGTTTTGCTTCACGGTCGTAGCGGACTTCATTTTCAGAGTCGGTAACAGCACGCTTGAACTTCTTCTCAATTGCTGCAGGTTCGTCGTGTAAGTAGACACATCCTGCATCAGTTTCAGATGACTTTGACATTTTCGATGTCGGATCGAGTAAGTCCATCACGCGTGCACCTGCAGGTGGTGTGACTGCCTTCGGCAATACAAAGGTTTCTCCAAAGCGATGATTGAATCGCACTGCAATATCTCTGGTGATTTCAATGTGCTGACGCTGATCGTCACCCACAGGCACTTCCGCTGCGTCATACAACAAAATGTCTGCTGCTTGCAGGGCTGGGTAGGTGAAGAGGCCGGCAGAAACAAAGTCGGCTTCACGTTTGGCGGATTTGTCCTTGAACTGAGTCATTCTGTTCAATTCACCAAAACTCACTGTGCATTCCATAATCCAACCCAATTGCGAATGCTCGGGGATATGCGATTGGACAAATACCGTGGCGACATTAGGGTCAAGCCCTACGGCAAACAGCATCGCGGCAAGCTCAACGGTGTTCTTGCCGAGCACGCCAGGCTTGTCGGTGACGGTGAGGGCGTGCAGGTCGACAATGCCATGAAACACGTCGTTGTGATGTTGCCCAGAGACCCAATTGCGGAGAGCGCCCAAATAGTTGCCCAAGTGAACGTCTCCAGTGGGCTGGATGCAAGAAAGTACGCGAGCCACGGTGCAACGCTAGTGCAAGTGGCACAACGGGCTCAGGACATTTCGGCTCTGTGAACTATTCTCTAGCCATGGCTTACGAGGTAGCGACCCCGGTTTATGACGGGCCTTTCGACCTTCTACTGCACCTCATCTTGAAAGAAGAAGTAGATATCCATGAGGTTTCACTGACCCGCATTGTTGAGGCGTATCTCGAAGAGATCCAGCGCATGCAGATGCTTGATCTCGATGTTGCGACAGAGTTTTTGCTCATCGCTTCAACGCTTGTTGAGCTGAAAACCCGACGTTTGCTCCCAGGTCGCGAAGACATGGACTTGGACGAGGAACTGGCGCTGTGGTCAGAACGCGATCTGCTGCTGGCACGCTTGCTTGACTGCAAGACATTCAAAGATGTGGCTGCGGTGTTCAGTCAATTGACTGATCGAGCGAGTTTGAGTTTTCCACGCCGTTCAGGACCAGATGAGCGTTTCGCCGATCTGCTTCCCGACATGCTCGATGGTGTAACTCCATCTCGTTTACAACGCGCATATCTTCGTGTAACGCAACCGAAACCACCTACGTCAATCGATCTGTTTCACGTTGCTCCTATTCGCGCAAGCGTCGCTGACGCGCTTATGGAAATGTTGGAGACACTGCCGAAATTGGGCAAGGTGACCTTTCGGCAAATCACCGAAGCAATTCATGATCGCATCGAAGTTGTGGTTCGGTTCCTTGCAATTCTCGAGTTGTACAAACAGGGTCGTGTGACTCTTGAGCAGTCAGACCGTTTTGGTGACATCGAGGTGCAATGGACCGCAGGTGATGACACGGGCTTTGAAGCGGTTCTCAGTATTGATGACTACGAAGGATGACAAAGAGGAATTCATGAGCGAAGAAAACATTTCAGCAGAATCTGTGCGGGCATTGGAGGCAATCCTGCTCGTTGCGATGGAGCCAGTCGACCCAACCCTGCTTTCTCAACTGCTCGAAATTTCAGTTGCATCAGTAGATGGGCTGTGCGAGCGACTTGCTGCTGCATATGAAGAAGCGGGTCATGGTTTCCAATTGGTAAAGGTGGCCGGTGGCTACCGATTCCAGTCGCATCACGATGTGGCGTCGTATGTTGAGCGTTTTGTGCTGGACAGCCAGCAGGCACGTATTTCGTCTGCCGCACTTGAGACATTGGCAATCATCGCGTACAAGCAACCAATCTCGCGCGGTCAAGTTGCAGCAATCCGAGGAGTTGATCCAGACGCTGTAATGCGAACGCTACAAGCACGTGGTTACATCACAGAGACATCTCGCGATGATGGTCCAGGTCAAGCAGTCTTGTTCGGAACTACTTCGCTTTTTCTTGAGCGTCTAGGTATTGAGTCGTTGTCGGCTCTACCACCAATTGCCGATTTTGTTCCTGATGCAGCCGTTGTAGAAGCGCTCGAGCAAGGGTTGCGAATCGTTCCATCTGCGCAATGATCGACGAGGGCGAGCGTTTACAGAAAGTTCTCGCTCAACGTGGGTGGGGAAGTCGAAGGGCATGTGAAGAGATCATCGCCGAAGGTCGTGTAACGGTCAACGGCGAAGTTGCAGTTCTTGGTTGTCGTGTCAATGTTGGTGTAGACAGCGTTGAAATTGATGGTGCGCCAGTCGGCGTTCGACCGGACTTGGTGTACTACTTGCTCAACAAACCAGTTGATGTCATCAGTACAGCAATTGATACACACGATAGGGAAACTGTTGTTGACCTCGTTCCGGCCGAACCACGCGTGTATCCAGTTGGACGTTTAGACGGAGACTCAGAGGGATTGCTGCTCATCACTAACGATGGAGAATTGACAAATCGCATCACGCACCCGAAGTATGGGCTTGAAAAGGAGTATTTGGTTCAAGTTGATGTCACTTCGGCAGATGTGAGTGATGTGGCTATTCATCGTTTGCGAAGCGGCATTGAACTGGAAGATGGAATGACCGCACCAGCAGAGGTGAGCAGGCTGCAAGAGGGCGTTCTCAGAATGGTCATTCACGAGGGAAAGAATCGCCAGATTCGACGCATGTGCGATGCCGTTGGATATCCAGTGATTCGTCTAGTTCGTACGCGCATCGGCCCGATCATGGATAAGAAACTTGCTCCTGGGCAATGGCGTAATCTCACACAGGCTGAGGTCAAACTCTTAATAGAGGCTGTCACCGAGTAGTGCTCGGTTACGATATTTCTCTGTGAAACAGCGTCGAGCAAACATTTTCGGGCTTGGGCTGATTGGCGGTTCACTTGCTGCGGCGCTTACGGCGCGAGGTTGGCATGTCACGGGAAACGACTTGCATCCAGATACCGAAGACGAAGCTCTCCGCTTAGGACTGATCGCTGCACGAGGCATTGACGCCGATGCCGAGTTGTCATTCGTAGCCACTCCGGTTTCTTCGGTTGCCGATCAAGTCAGGCGTGCTCTCGAAACAACACAAGGACTCGTTACCGATGTTGGCGGCGTGAAGGCGCACATCGTTCGTGAGATCACCGACCAACGTTTCGTCGCCGGCCATCCAATGGCTGGTAGCGAGCTCGTCGGTCTTGCAGGCGCAGATGCATCATTGTTTGAAGGAGCGGTGTGGGTGTTGACACCATCAGAAAATACTCCTGATGCCAACTTTGCACATGTTGCTCAAGTCGTGAAAGAACTCGGTGCCGAATTTGTTGTGCTCAGCGCAGAGCGTCACGACCAGCTTGTAGCCATTGTGAGCCATTTGCCTCATCTCACTGCAGCAACGTTGATGTCGTTGGCAAATGACCATGCAGAGGAGCACGTTGCGGTGTTGCGTTTGGCTGCAGGTGGGTTCCGCGACATGACGCGTGTGGCATCGGGACACCCAGCCATTTGGCTTGATGTCTGCAAGGAGAATCGCGAAGCAATTGTCGGTGCGCTCGACGGAATGATTAGCGGCTTACAGGCAATGCGGGCAATCGTTGATGAAGGCAGATCAGATGAACTCACACAGCGTTTGCAGTCAGCCAGAGTTGCTCGTGCCAATCTGCCAGGACGCGTGGGCAATTTACTTGATGTAGTTGAAGTTCGAGTTCCAATTCCTGACCGTGCCGGCGCAGCCGCTGAGATCTTCTCGTTGGCCGCTGAACTAGGTGTGAATACTGCAAACTTTGAAGTTGCACACTCGGTGGAAGGCGATCGCGGAATATTAGTTCTGGTCATCGATCGCGCAAGCCAAGATGTGTTCAAGGGTGGATTAATCGCGCGAGGGTTTCGACCATCGATTCAGCAATTGACATGAGTGGAAGTCAACCTCATTCTGTAACACCTCTACAGGTAAAGCTCAATGCGACGGTTCGAGTTCCTGGGTCGAAAAGTGTTGCTGCGCGAGCACTTGTGTGTGCGGCGCTGGCATCGGGGAAGAGTTCAGTTGGCAACTTGCCAACGGGTGATGACACAGTCTCCATGCTTGCGGGGCTGTCGTTGCTTGGAGCACAGATTGAAACGCATGACAATACAGCAGTATTCGCGTCGGGAATAGATGTTGATCAGGAAACTCCTATTGTGATTGATGCTCGTCTGGCTGGAACCACCGCTCGTTTTCTGACCGCAGTGAGTGCCTTGCGCGCTGGAGAAGTGGTCATTACTGGTGAGGAGGCGCTGCGCAAAAGGCCGATGCATGATTTGCATCAGGCACTCAGTGATATTGGGCTCGATGTTTCTCCGCTCAACGGAGCTGGAGTTCTTCCTGTTGCGGTTAAACGTGGGGAACAGAAAAGTGATCGTGTTCGCATTCCTGCAACAACATCTAGCCAGTTCACCTCGGCGCTCATGCTTGTCGCGCCCAAACTTCCTCGCGGGCTCGCAATTGTCACCGAAGGTGAAGTGGTGTCGCAGTCATATCTTGATATGACAGTTGGTGTTCAGAACAGTTTTGGAGTGACGCCAATTGAACGGGGCGAACGCGTATTTAGGTATGACGCTGGTGGTTACGTTGGAGCGCAGTACGAAGTTGAACCCGATGCTTCTTCTGCGTCCTATCCACTTGCCGCCGCAGCTATTGCTGGTGGGCGAGTGGTGGTGTCGGGACTTGCGCGTTCTTCGTTGCAGGGAGATGCCAAATTTGTCGATGTGTTGGTTCGCATGGGTTGTCTAGTCGAGGTATCTGGTGACGACGTGGTGCTTTCGCGACCACAAGGGCAACCGTTACAAGGTGTGACAATCGATATGCGCGATATGTCCGATTTGGTGCCAACGCTTGCAGTTGTCGCGGCGTTTGCGCAAACTGCAACCACAATCAATGGGGTTGGCTTCATTCGCAACAAGGAAAGTGATCGCATCGGCGATCTTGCCAACGAGCTTCGAGAACTCGGAGTTTTGGTCGACGAAAACGCCGATGGTCTGACGGTGCATCCTTCAAAACCTCATGGCGGCGCGGTGAACACGCATCACGACCACAGGTTGGCAATGTCACTTGCATTGATTGGGTTAGTGACGCCGGGCGTTGTCATCAATGATCCAATGGTGGTGACGAAGAGTTGGCCAGAGTATTGGACCATGCTCGGAGCCTTGCAGTGAGTGTGCTTCGCCCAGACGGAATTGATGTAGCACTTGTCATACGTCTGAGTCCGAAACATCCGCGCTTTACAGAAATTCAATCACGACACCAAGCAGCTATCGCCGAAGGCAATCCCAGTTATCGCGATCCAGCGTCTGGTCTCACCGTGATGACCTCAAAATTTTTGGCCGATCGGGGATATTGCTGTTTGAGTGGGTGTCGTCACTGCCCGTTCGAACAGGCTCAATGAACTAGATTGGCGGCAAGTAATCGCCTGTAGTGAGGGAGCAATTTTGAGCGAGATCCGTGAAATCATGACTTGGGACATCTTCGGAGTGGCGAGTCGAGAACTCGCCATCAAGGTTGCTGAAAGCGGATACGAGCCAGACATCATCTTGGCAATTGCACGTGGCGGATTGCTCTCTGCTGGCGCACTCGGATATGCGTTGTCGGTGAAGAACACCTACACCATGAACGTTGAGTTCTATACCGGTGTCAATGAGCGCTTGGCAGTTCCTATGATTCTTCCGCCGGTTCCAAGTTTGGTTGACCTGAAGGATTCAAAAGTTCTCATCGTCGACGACGTTGCCGATACTGGGCACACGCTCAAGCATGTGCTGGAGTTCTGTAAAGGCCAACTCGCAGACACACGCTTGGCGGTGCTGTATGAAAAGTCGCAATCAATCGTGAAGTGCGATTATGTGTGGAAGTACACCGACGAATGGATCAATTTCCCATGGAGCGATAAAGATCCAGTCGCCAAGCGTAAGTGGAGCGTCAAAGACGCCTGATATCAGCCTGCGAAGGTGATGTCAGGGTTGAGGAACTCGTTGTTCACGATGTCGCTTGCTGCGATATCGGCAATTTCCAGTCCCTGTTCGCGCAAGACCGGTGTTGCTTTACCGATGAAGTCGTTCACACGTGTTTCCTCAAGATCACCAAACGTAGGCGTGTCGCCGTTGCCAATGATGTTGAGATTGCGCATCTGTTCGACACCATTTGCCAAGTCGCCATCGGACTGTGTCCACCAGCTGTCATAAGCAACAACAGCAGCCTTGATGATTGCGTTCGCGCGATCTGGTGAAGCAATGTAATCCAGTTGGGCTTGCTGCAGCATTGGCACAAGCAATTCCAGGCATGGACGCAACTCTTCCAACTTGTCAGCTCGAAGAGCCAGGTTTTGTGGATACGAGTTCCATCCCAAGTCGTGAATCAGTGTGTACGCAACATTGACCGCACCGGTATCCAAGTTCGCGTACTTGTAGGGCTCGGACGTGGCGAAACCTTGATGCGCGGCATCATCGGTAGCAAGGAGCAAGTTGCCCTTGTAATTGCTGTCAATCTGATCTTTCGACAAAATACCTTGAGCCACGAAATAGCGAGTCCACGCTGGGTCGCCGTACACATAGATTGACTTCACTTCCTTTGCGGCGTCAGCAAGTGTGAGTGCAGTTGGGTGTTTTGCTCCGTCCCACAACACAACCTGAGGGTTGATGTTCAGGGCGTTAAACACAGCAATCGTCGGTGAATCTACAAAGCGAGTGATGGCGACATCCGTACCGACGTAGCCGAGTGTTATGGCATCGTCTGAATACATCGCAGTTACTACTGGGGTTTGAAGGAACGGTCCACCAGCGCGAATTTCAAGTTGTACGCCTTGATCAACACCTTGCACTGTGAGCGTTCCAACTGTTGCGCCAGTGTCTTTGGATGAAGACGCATCCGCACCAAGCAATTCGTATACACCACCGTGTTCCGATTGAGGGAACCAATCGGTCTGAATAACAACGCTCTCTGGGCAAATGCCAGCAAGTGCTCCCGTTTGTGGAGTTGCTGGAGCAGAGTCGCTCTCTCCAGAACTTCCACATGAAGCGGAAATGAGGGCTACTGCGGTGAGTGCACACGCAGAGCGAAGGACGGATGACAATTTCATAGGGTCTCCAGTTTGTATGTTGTGAATGCTCAGCGTGCGACTGACTCGTGCCATCTTCCGATGACAATTCGATTCAACACGCCGAAGCAGATAAAGAGCATAAGACCTAAACCGGTGGCGAACAATGCTGTGATGAACATTGGTCCAGACAAATTGTTCAAGAAGAAGAAGGTGATTAATTGCCCTAGGCCAGGGTCGCCTTTGGTGAAGAAGAAGTCGCCAACAATGGCTCCAATCACTGCCAAGCCAGCGGCAACCCGTAGCCCAGTAAAGATTGCGGGCGACGCCGCTGGAATCTGCAATTTGCGTAGCACGACCCAACGTGAGCTGTTCTGCAGGCGAAAGAGGTCATGCAGAGAAGGGTGTACTGACTGAATGCCGAACAAGGTGTTGGACACAATTGGAAAGATCGAAATGATGACGGTGACGGTGACGCGTGCAGTGAAATTTGCTCCAATCAGTCGAATCATCAGTGGCACAATGGCGATGATTGGCGTGACCTGAAGTGCGATGAGGTGAGGCCAGAGGGATCGCTCGATCCATTTTGCCTGGGACATGGCAATGCCAATGATGATGCCAAGGAATGCAGACAACGCCAGACCAGTGAACGCTGTGCGCGTGCTGATGAGTAGCGCTGTAAAAATTCGATCGCGAATCGGACCATTGAAGTCCTCGAAAAGTCGATGAGGAGGCGGAATAATCATCGGCTTTCCCGATGCAGGGGAGAAGTTGTTATGGAGTGAATAGGCGACGATGTACCACAGCGCAATGAACACAAGAAACACGGCAATGGGCCCAATGGCATTGGCGAGTTTTGTTTTCATGATGAGATCATCTCGCGTAGAGACTGTGCAATTTCACCTGATAACCGAGCAAACTCGGGTGAGTAGCGCAGGTCTTGCTGACGGTCGGAGCCAAATGGAATCGCAAACTCATGCACAATGCTTCCTGGACGAGGAGACATCACCAAAACGCGATGAGACAAGAAAATGGCTTCAGCGATCGAGTGCGTGACGAACAATGATGCTGCGTTCCTCGTGCTCAGCATGGTTCGGAGTTCAATGTTCAAACGCTCGCGCGAAAATTCATCAAGCGCGGCAAATGGTTCATCAAAAAGATACATATCGGGATCACACACCAGCGATCGAGCAAGTGAGGTCCTCATCTTCATTCCACCCGACAGTTGTCGTGGAAGCTTCTCTGCACTATCGAGGAGTCCCACCAAAGCAAGCGCGCTATTGGTGCGCTCATCAACTTGCGTTTTCTCAATCTTCTGAAGCTCAAGATTGAGTGAGATATTTCGACGCACGGATCTCCACGGCAACAGCGTCGAATCCTGAAATACAAATTGAACAGTTCCCGTGCGTGCGATGTTTCCTGAAGTAGGCGGAATGAGCCCGCTTGCTAACCGGAGAAGTGTGGATTTCCCGCAACCGCTCGGCCCCACGATGGAAACGAACTCCCCAGCAGCAACGCTGACATTGGTATTTGAAATTGCCAGCGTGCCGTCCGGGTATCTCAGACTTACTGCATCAGCGGTAAAGACTGATGTCACCAAATACCACGTTCGATCATCACATCTTTAAGCACTTGGGGGCGATCTGTCATGATGCCGTCAACGCCAAGGTCAAACAACTGATGCATTTCGGCGGGGTCGTCAATTGTCCACACATGAACCTTGAGACCTGAATCATGGGCTTCGTCCACAAATTTTCTATCGGTGATGGTGAGTGGGCCCTGTTTGTGTGGCACTTGGGCTGCATATGCACCAGGAAAACTTCGTGCTGGTCCAACCCAACTTCTAACCCGCAACTTCGCCACTTCACGTGGCCCAAGAGATGTGCACAGTGCAGGACCAAACGCTTCACGGAGTGTCGCAAGCCGTTTGTCGCTAAATGAGCCGACGCAGACCCGATCCAGAATGCCAAGCCCGCGAAGAGCGGCGGTTAATGGAAGCAGGGCGGTATCGGCTTTGCAGTCGATGTTGACCATTGCATGTGGCCATGCATCAAAGATTTCTTGCATGAGTGGGATTGGCTCAAGACCATTGATGCGAAAGTGCTTCACTTCGTCATACGTCATTTCGCTAATCAAACCGGGTTGACCACATGTACGCAACAGATCATCGTCATGGAAAGCGAGCAGCACGCCATCTTTGGTGGCGTGCACATCGGTTTCGATGTAGCGGTAACCCAAGTCCATTGCCCGTTGAAACGCTGGCATGGTGTTCTCGGGGGCGTCGCTTGCACCACCCCTATGGGCGAACGCAATTGGATTACTGGACTGCACGTATGGGTGTGTCATGAGGACAAGCTAAATGCTTCGTCCAGACTTTGCCCAGTATTCGTCTTTCAGCAGGCGCTTGTACAGCTTTCCTGTTGGGTGACGCGGAAGCTCTTCGCGGAAATCGATCGTGCGAGGGCACTTGAAATCAGCGAGTGACTCTTTGCAGAATGCGATCAGGCGCTTGCTGAGTTCGCTGCGCTCAGCATCGGTCGTTGGCATGGCGAGTGGTTGCACAACCGCTTTCACTTCTTCGCCGAACTCGTCGTTGGGAACTCCAAAAACGGCGACATCTACAACGTCTGGATGGTTGACTAACACATTCTCCGCTTCTTGCGGATAGATGTTCACTCCACCCGAAATGATCATGTATGCCTTGCGGTCGGTGAGATACAAGAACTTGTCGTCATCGATGTATCCGATGTCGCCAAGAGTTGACCATCCGCGTCCAAGCGGGTCGCGTGAAGCCTTCGTCTTTTCCGGATCATTGTGATACTCGAAATTGGCATTGCTTTCGAAATAGACCGTTCCTGTTTCGCCAACGGGTAGTTCTGTTCCGTCGTCGTTCAGAATATGGATCGTTGCGTTCAGCGCAACTCCAACTGTTCCAGGATGTGCGAGCCATTGTTCGGTATTGCAATACACAAATCCGTTGCCTTCACTTCCGGCGTAATACTCGTGAATAACGGGACCAAACCACGTAATCATTTGACGCTTCACTTCAACGGGGCATGGTGCTGCTGCATGGAACACACAGGTCAGCGTTGAGACGTCGTACTTGCCTCGAATATCGGGTGCGAGTTTGAGCATTCGCACGAACATGGTTGGAACAGTTTGTGTGTGGGTCACCTTGTAGCGCTCAATGCAGTGCAGGAACTCCTCGGCATCAAAGTGGTTCATGACAACCGAGGTGCCTCCTGTGCGATGAACTGACATGTTCCAACGAAGTGGGGCGGCGTGATACAACGGTGCTGGCGAGAGATAGACAACGTCTTCGTTGAATGAAAACAGGAATTGTCCAAGGCCAGTAAGAGCGTTAGGTGTACCGAGAGGGCTTCGAGCAAACTCCAAACGCACACCCTTTGGTCGTCCAGTCGTTCCACTGGAGTACAACATGTCGGTGCCGTCAATTCGCTCCTCA
>JBIKHN010000120.1:0-4817 GCA_044362135.1 Ilumatobacteraceae bacterium
GTACTCTTCAATGCGAGTGATTTCCTTCGGCGTAAATCCTTTTGAAACAATGGTGCGTAGGCGCACATGCTTCGGGTCGTCCATGCTGATCATGGAGCCAAAGAATTCATTCAACTCAACGGTGAGGTCGGCAATATTGGAGCCCTTGCCGCTGCAGAACAACTCTGGGTTGCGGCTCACATGCCAAATGTCGTCGTGCTTGGTGAGTGCCCAGTAGCCAGGCCCAACAGGGAAGTTGGCAAGGGGGATTTCAGGGAAGAACTTCACTGGGGCTTCGCGGCGCAAAGTGGCAAATACCGACTCGCGATGCTGGCGGGAACCCTTCCAAAATTCAGGGTCAGAGATGTTGATCGAGTCCACTGCGACAGGGCTGAGTTCCATGCCGAAATGGTACCGTTGCTTCACTATTCAATACGGATCGAACGGAGTTTTCAATGTCCGAAGCAGTCATCGTCGCAACCGCCCGCAGCCCAATTGGTCGTGCCAATAAGGGTTCACTCATCGACCTTCGTCCAGACGACATGGCCGCACAGATTGTGCGCGCACTCATGGCCAAAGTTCCACAGGTGAAAGGTTCCGACGTTGAAGACCTCATGCTCGGCATTGGTCAACCAGCCGGTGAAGGTGGTTTCAACATTGGACGTATGGTGGCAATTCTTGCTGGCCTCGACGATGTACCAGGTGTAACCGTAAACCGTTACTGCTCATCAAGCTTGCAGACCATTCGCATGGCTGCACACGCGATCAACGCCGGTGAAGGCGATTGCTTTATTGCAGCAGGTGTTGAAACAGTAAGCCGTTACGCATCGGGTGCAAGTGACATGGCACCGAACCCAATTTTCAAAGGACCAGGCGGACGCACGAAGGAACGCGCTGCAGGTGGTCAAGGAACATGGGCGCCAGCACCTGGTTTGCCAGACGCATACATCGCAATGGGTCAGACCGCAGAAAACGTTCGTGAAATTGAAGGTGTTACTCGCGAAGAGATGGACGCATTCGCAGCACGTTCACAGCAACTTGCCGTGAAGAACCAACAGAACGGTTTCTTCGATCGCGAAATTTCAGGCCTCACGCTTCCAGACGGAACTGTTGTTACGAAAGACGACGGCCCGCGCGATGGAACCACCGCAGAAGGTCTTGCACAGTTGAAGCCTGCGTTCCGCCCAGACGGACAGATCACTGCAGGTAACGCATGCCCATTAAACGACGGTGCAGCAGCAGTGTTGGTCATGAGCGCAGCAAAGGCAAAGCAACTCGGACTCACACCACTTGCACGAATCATTTCGTCAGGTGTGTCTGGCTTGAACCCAGAAATCATGGGACTCGGACCAATCGAAGCGTGCCGTCAAGCAATGAAGCGCGCAGGCATGACCATTAACGACATCGACCTCGTTGAAATTAACGAAGCATTTGCTGCACAGGTAATTCCTTCAGCGAAGCACCTCGGTATCGACATGGACAAGTTGAATATTCATGGCGGCGGAATTGCACTTGGACACCCATTCGGTATGACCGGCGCACGCATCATGACCACACTCATCAACGGATTGCAGACAACAGGAAAGACTGTTGGCATGGAGTCCATGTGTGTTGGTGGTGGCCAAGGAATGGCCATGATTGTTGAGCGTTTGAGCTGATTTTTTGTTGTGCGGGGTGTTCACATGTGTGGGCACCCTGTAACACGCCTTTGTCACTATCGGTGACGTGGCATCACTCAGCAACTCATCAATCGATCGCCTAGGCGATTCAATTCGTGTTGATTCAACATCTGGATACCAGGAAATTCTCCTGAATGGGTTGCGTGTTGAATGGGCTCGCGCGGCTTCCGAGGTAGCAGGGAAGATTCAAAGCAACCCATTACTCGGACGGTTTGATATTTCCTGGCGTGAAAAGCACCTTGGAACAATTCGGGCCAAACTTAAACGCCAGGAAACTGCGCGTTTAAGTCAAATTCGCGATGTAGCCGGTTGTCGGGTTGTCATTGCTGCTGGTCGTCAATCACAAAAGGCGGTCGTCGATGAACTGCAACGCGAATTCGGAAGCTCCGTTCGAAAAACCATTAACTACTTGGAGAAATCTCAGCTTGGCTATAGGGCTATACACCTAGAGCTTTTGCATAACGGTGTGCTTGTCGAAATTCAAGTTCGCACACAGTTGCAGCATGCTTGGGCCGAGTCTATGGAGCGGTTGGGAGATATTGCAGGTCGCGATGTTCGGTATGTGAAGAACTTTGGTTTTGAGCATTTGGCGCAGCTCGGCCGAACGCTTGCAGTTGGATTGTCGCAATCTCTTCTCGAACTTTCCGAGCTCATCGCGGGGTATGAACGTGATGAAGAGAAGTTCTCCTTGACCAGTTCGCGGAATCTCTTGGCCCATCAGCGACAGAAAATCATTGAGTTGATCAATGACTTAAAACCACGCTTTGATCAATTGCAGGCGGTACTACCATGAATGTCATGTACTTCGTTGTTCAGTTCAGGCGCTCGAGGCAGTTGCTCGTTGATTTTGTGCGCTTTGACAACTTGATCGCTGCTGTTGAAAGCCTGAGGAACGCCGAACGAGTGAACAAAGATGACGATCTAGAAATTGTCTTGCTTTCGTCTTCCTCTGAAGAAATGCTACGGCGCACTCATTCGCGCTATTTCGGCGGGTTCTCGCCTTCAGCATTTTTCCAAGAGATCTAGGAAACAGATTGTTCTCGCCGGTTCAGTCGCCACAACATCAGTGCGGCTGAACCGGTAAGAACGCTCATCAGTAAGCCCACTGCGCCGAATGCGGCGAGTGCTCCGAACCATCCGTATAGCGATGGAGTGGTGAATGCAAGAAGCATTGACATGAGCAAGCCGGATGCTCCAGCAAGTCCTTGTGCGGCAGATGCGCGACCAACAGGTGCAGCCTTTGCCACTGCAGCAGCCGATGACGGATACATGAGAGCCTGCGCGACTCCTTCAAACATGTTCAACGCAATCACAGGTGCCAGCGTGTTGAAGAAGCCGTATCCCGTTACTGCCGGAACGACGAGAACCATCATCCACATCGCAATGAGTTGCGGGTCGTATTTGTCGGCGAGCCTTCCGCCAAAAGATGAGAAGATGAAAAACGGCACGGTGTACAGCGCAAATGAAATGCCCACCATGGAGTTTCCACCGCCCAAGTCGGTGAGGTAGCGATCCCACAACGCATCAAAAATTCCAACAGGAGCTTGAATTGCCATTGCGAGTAACACGGCAATTCGCACGCGTGGGTGACGCAACAGTTCAAAGCTTGGTTTGCGCGATTCGGTGGACAGCGGCAGCACCGGAAACGAGCGGAATGAAATGGTGAACATGGAAACAAGATTTAACGCACCAAACAAAAGGAACACCGCGCGCAAACCGATTGGGTCAATGAGTAGTCCACCAAATAATGGACCAGCAACGAAACCAAGGAGTTCAACTGCAGCAAGACGACCAAGTCGCTCACCGCGTCGTTCTGGTTCGACGTGAGCAATGAGCGCTCGCACAGCAGGAAACACAAAACCAAACGACGAACCAATAACGGCGCGAGCAATGATGAATTGAGTGAGTGAACTTCCCGTTGCCATGAGTAACGAACCGAATGCACCAATCATCATTCCGGCCATGATCAGTCGCTTCGTATGACCGCGGTCGGCGTATGGCGCAATAAACAACTGCACCAGGAATCCGCTTAAGAACCCAGCGCCAGCAATCAGTCCAAGACCGAAGTCAGCGAAGTTGTATTTGTCCTGCAAGTCGCCAAGTGCGGCAAAGATCACCGAGTTAGAAGTAGCAACGGCAAATGAACACGCCATGAGGAGAATCGCGTCAGAGCGATGATTGCGTTCAATGAGCATGCGAAAGTTCCTAGCGACCGAGTTCGTTTAACACTGCTTGACCAAACTCTGGCCAGTACTGCATTGCCCAGGTGTCAAACTCGCGGTTGGTGAGCGCAAAGCACGTCACGTTGGCAACAGGATCGTGCCAAATAAATGTTCCCGTGCCACCAAAGTGTCCAAAGGTTGAAGCGCTATTGCGTGGCGCTGTCCAGTGTGGGTGCTTTGCTCCACGAATTTCCGGGCCAAGACCCCACGGGCACGGCGAATACTTACCAAGCCCTGGCACTACGCCTTCAAGATCAGGAAACTGCGGAGTAGTTGCTTCGATGTAGGTGCTGACTGCAATGACTGTTGGTCGGCGCAGTTCTTGTGCGAACTTGGCCATGTCTTCAATGGTGCAATGAATGTCTGCAGCAGGGGAGCCAAGAAGTTGCGCGGTCGGCATGTTCAGCGGAGCGAACAAGGCCTCTTGCAAATACTGGGCAAATCCCATGTCGACAAATTCGGAAACGTATTGCGCAGCCATGTTGTAACCAGTGTTGGAATACACACGCTTGCGCTCCGGGCTAATGATGCTTGCTTCAGTATCGAACCCGTAACCGCCTGCGTGGCACAACAAGTGGCGAAGTGTGCAACCAGGTTGACCAACCGGGTCGTCAAGTGAAACAGATCCGTCCTCAACGGCAATCAGTGCCGCCCAAGCGGTCATCACTTTGGAAATGGAAGCTAAGCGAAACGAATGGTTGTGTTTGCCACGTGTAAACAAGTTGCCGTGATTATCGATAACACCGGCGGCCGCACCATCAACTGGCCATGAGTCAATAAGTTTCAATGACTCCAAAGTTGCAATGCCCACAGGCACTAATTATTGCTGCGAATCAGTTCTGCAACGCGGAATGCCAAGTCAATTGACTGACGGCCATTCAAGCGAGGGTCGCACACGGTTTCGTAGCGAGTATCGAGGTCGTCGTTGCCAAGGCCT
>JBIKHN010000029.1:0-13133 GCA_044362135.1 Ilumatobacteraceae bacterium
ACTAGGTCTTCTTCGTCACGATCGATACGGTCTTTGGCCACAGTGACTCCTTATAGGCGGGAACGGGGTAACGATACCGACAGGGTCAAGCACCGACACCGCGAAAGCTCAAAAACACGGCAGTTTTTATGGGGCACCTGACGGACATTTTTCACAAGTGTGCCCTATTATTTGGATATGGCAAACCCACTGTTAAATGACAAAGCATTCTCCAAGGCAGTAGAACGAACCCCCGATCAGGCAGGTTGGGCAGCCCCTAAGGGTGGCTCTGCAGCCGACACCCCAACCACGTGGAACGCCCCAATTTCCGACGGTCCAGTTTCGCCATGGCGCTCGGCCAACCCGATGACCGCCAATGGCGCAATGAGCGCAACCCTGTTTCTCATGGTGCTCCTCGTTGGTGCAGCAACCTTCGGTTGGAGCTCGGTGCAGACCGTCACTGATGGAAATGTTTCAGCTGGTTCAATTCCGGGCTGGGCGTTCATGGCAATGATCGTTGGGTTCGTCAGCGTGTTGGTGGCCACATTTAAACCAACCACCGCTCGCTTCCTTGCACCGGTGTACGCCCTTGCTCAAGGTGCTGTTGTTGGAGCAATTTCAAAGGTATACAACATTGCGTTACCAGGCATTGTGTTGCAGGCAGTTGGCGCAACAATCGGCGTTTTTGTAGTGATGCTCACGTTGTATCGCACTGGCGTATTGCGCGTAACCGATAAGTTCCGTCGCATTGTGATTGGCGCAACACTTGGCCTCGCCGCGTTTTACCTGTTCTCGTTTATCGCTGGTTTCTTTGGTGCAAACTTGATTCCAAGTGGGTCAAGCTCTATGAGCATTGGCTTCAGCGTGTTGGTTGCTGGTCTTGCTGCCATGAACTTGGCACTCGACTTCGATTTCATTGATAAGGCCGAGGCCGCAGGCGCACCAAAACACATGGAGTGGTTCGCAGCGCTTGGCATCATGGTCACACTCGTGTGGCTGTACCTCGAAATTTTGCGCTTGCTCGCAAAAATGCGCGACCGCTAAGCGTGGCGTGCAGTTGGGTTGGCGCTGAGCACATCTTCGCTCAGTGCTGAACCCGAAATTTCATCGGTGAAATAGGTGCCGGACTCAAGGCGCTCGAGGGCTACTTCAACATCGCTCAAGTTGGCTTCAATGGCGTCGAGGTCTAATGCATCACTCATGTGCACCAGCATATGCGATGAGGCTAAATCCACCGCTAGGGTTTGGCGCTATGTCGAACTTCCCACCATTAGATGGATCAGCACCTAAGAAGCAAAAATTTGATGCCGCGCCAGAGATGGGCATTGACCCGTCGAAGCGTTACACCGCCACCATGGAAACCAGCATGGGCACATTGGTTATCGCGCTCGACCCAATTGCCGCGCCAATCACCGTAAACAACTTCGTGTTCTTGGCTGCACAGCATTATTACGACGGCGTGATCTTTCACCGCATTATTAACGGATTCGTTTGCCAAGGTGGCGACCCAGACGGCAACGGCCGCGGTGGCCCTGGATACAAATTCGTTGACGAATTGCCAAAGCCTGGCAAGTATCAAATTGGTTCGCTTGCCATGGCGAATGCTGGACCAAACACCAATGGTTCACAGTTCTTCCTCATCAGCGGACCAAGCGGCGTGGGATTGCCACCTGCATATTCGTTGTTTGGGCAAGTTGTCAAAGGTCTCGACATTGTGGAAATGATGCAGAACGTGCCAACAGGTCCTGGCGATCGTCCGAAGGATGACGTAGTCATTCGTTCGGTCACCATCACTGTCGCCGACTAATTCTTCATGGCCAAGCGATTCGACAGTCTGTCGATCGCTGATGCACGACGCATTGCGCTAGCTGCACAGGGTTTCGATACTGCGCGTCCAAAAACCAAGGCAACACAGCGGCACGTTGACGCGCTCATTTCACGACTTGGTGTCATTCAAATTGATTCGGTGAATGTGTTGGTGCGTAGCCAAGAGCTGCCGTTGTTTTCGCGCCTCGGTAATCACAACCGCAACGCAATTCCTAAAGCGACCGAAGCGCAAAAGCTATTTGAATATTGGGGCCACGAGGCGGCACATCTACCTGTGGACTTGCACCCGTTGTTTCGTTGGAAGATGGAAGCAGCGCGCACGGGCAAAGTTACGCACTGGGGCCTCACCAGTTTTTATGAAGAGAACAAGGCGTTCGTAAAGCGAACGCTGAAACACGTCGAGAAAAACGGACCAACTACTTCGCGCGAACTAAGTACTCGCACAGAGAAGAAGGGCACTTGGTGGGATTGGGACGAAGCCAAAGTTGCTCTCGAATATTTGTTTTTGACAGGTGAGTTGATGTCGCGCGGGCGAGGCTCAGACTTCGCACGCATTTACGACACGCCGGAGCGAGTGTTGCCGCAACGGATTATTGATGCGGCAACGCCAAGCGAACACGATGCGCGCAAACAACTTCTCGTGCGTTCGGCAATTGCACAAGGTGTAGCAACAGCGAGCGACTTGGCCGACTATTACCGACAAAAACTGGCAACGGTGAAGCCATTGATTGCTGAGTTAGTTGAAGAAGACGAGTTGCGCACAGTTGCTGTTGACGGATGGACAGAGAAAGCATTTGTGCACCGCAACGCCAAGTTACCTAAGCAACTTCATGCCACCGCGTTGTTGTCTCCATTTGATTCACTCGTGTGGTGTCGACCACGTAACGAACGGTTATTCGATTTTCATTACCGCATCGAGATCTACACGCCGAAAGAAAAACGAAAGTTTGGCTATTACGTATTGCCGTTCATGATGAATGGTGAAATGGTGGGCAGGGTGGACTTGAAGGCTGACCGCGCCAATGGCGTGTTATTGGCGCACAGCGTGCACGCTGAAAAAGGTGTGAAACGCTTGTCAATTAACGATGCACTGAGTGCCGAACTTGATGCAATGGCAAGTTGGCTCGGACTTGAACGAGTGCAAATCGGTCGTGGGTAGCCTGTAGCGCATGAAACCAATCATTGCCATTGCTGGTCGAATTGGCCCTGCCAGCCGAGTGTCGCGCAGTGCCGTGCACTTTGCAGGTGACGTATATACGAATGCCGTGTTGCGCGCGGGCGGCGAGCCAGCAGTTGTGGTGCCACAGGAGCTGACTGATGAAGACGCCGATGAATTGATGTCGCGTTTTGATGGCCTTGTGCTCATGGGCGGCGGTGACGTAGACCCGAAGTTGTACGGCCAAGAACCAAGTGTGTACGTGTATGGCATTTTGACCGAACAAGACATTTTTGAATCCACCATGGTGAAGGCGGCCATTCGCATGGGCAAACCAGTGTTGGCTATTTGCCGTGGGTTGCAGATCACGAACGTTGCATTGGGCGGAACGTTGGTGCAGGAAATCTCGACACTTCCTAATGCTGATTCGCAGGTGTTGCACAAGCCCGACAACTTCCCTGAAGGCGCACCATTTGCCGTGCACGAAGTGCGAATCACTGAAGGCAGCAAGCTGGCAAAAGCGTTAGGTGCAACATCGTTGCGCGGCGCATCATTTCATCACCAAATAGTTGACAAAGTGGCGCCGGGCTGTGTTGCTGTCGCGTGGGCCGAAGACGGTCTTCTTGAAGGAATTGAACACACCGACCATTGGTTGGTTGGAGTGCAGTGGCACCCAGAAGACACAGCGCAGACTGATTCAGTTCAACAGAACCTGTACAACGAGTTTGTTGCTCAGGCTAAATCTGTTGCATCGTTGCGCTGATACGGCGCCGTTGGCGCAGTAACCCAGCGAAGCCCACGGGTGAACAACCCGCCTAGTGGACGCAAGGCGAAGCGTTCGCTCACCGGAAGGTACGGAATGCGCAACAAATCTCGCGACCAAACTGGCAAAGTTGCAACCGTTGCAGCCACGAGTGAGTAGTACGCAGCACGTGCGGGGTACGGAAGCGGCGGGTTAAACATGAGGTACTTAATGGCGTCGCGACTTTCGGCAGTGCTGTGTAATTCATTCTTAAACGACTTCATCTGATCGCGTAGCGCACGTTCTGTTTTTGGTGGTGCCGTAACGCCAAGTTTCGCCGCAATCATTGACATGTCTTCGACGTAGCCATCACGTTCATTTTGCGTCAGAGTCCGCTCACCAAAGCGAGTATGTGCGGTAAGGAAACTATCCACTTCAACAACGTGAACCCAACGAAGCAGATGTGGATCGTTTGCCGAATATGGTCGACCATCACTTGCTGTGCCGACAACAAATTGGTGGACATGCAAGATGCGATCAATGATCTTTTGTGCTTCATCGGACGGCCCAAAGGTGGTCGCCGCAAGAAAGTCGGCCGTGCGTTGCAATCGCCCCCACGGGTCATTTTTGTAATCGGAGTGCTGGGCTACTCCCGCCATAGCAAGTGGATGAAGCGTTTGCAGGAGCAATGCGCGTAATCCACCAATGAACATGGATGCATCGGCGTGCACGATACGAATTGGACGATCATCTGAGTACCACCGTGGCCCTTCAACTTCCATGATTTGCTGAACGCGAGTGTCGGCGTCTGGTCCAACTACACGACTACGCAACGCTTCGCCCATAGAGTCACGCAAATCATTAATGCGGGCCTCAATATTGAGTGATTTAGCAAGATCCACTGCCATATCGTGCCACTACGAGAGTCAATATGCCTAGTCACGCTTGGCAGTACTGTGGTTATGTGACGACAAACCAAATGCCAAAGTGGGTTCCGCGAGCAATTGTCTTGTTCTGGCTGGCGTTCCTCGGTGCGTTAGTGGCACGTGAGTTATTTCACCAACTGTCAAACTTCCTGCTGCTCGTCCTGGTATCAATCTTCTTGGCCTTGGCAATTGAACCGGGTGTCAATCGGTTGGCCAAACGTGGATGGCGCCGTGGTTCAGGAACTCTGCTCATCATTTTTGGCGTAATCACATTTATTGGCGTGTTTCTTGGTGCGGTAGGAACCCTTGTGGGCAGCCAGGTTGCTGACGTATTGAAGAATTCTGAAATGTATGTGAATGACACGGTTGATTTTGTGAACGACACCTTCAACGCAAATATTGATCCGGCAGAGGTGAATGCGTCAATCGCCGACCCTAAAGGCCCAGTTCAAAAGTTCATTAAGAATCAACAGGGCAAGGTGATTTCACTCTCTGTGAACGCACTTGGTGCGTCGTTGCAGTTGTTAACCATTGTGTTGTTTACGTTTTACTTCGTTGCCGATGGTCCGCGACTCAGGCGAGTGATTTGCAGTCGTTTACCCGAGGCCAAGCAACGAGCGGTACTGCGCACGTGGGATCTTGCAATTGCAAAAACAGGCGGATATTTGTATTCGCGTGCATTGCTTGCATTGGTTTCTGCTTTCTTCCATTGGATTGCATTCCAAGCAATTGGCACACCGGCACCAATCGCTATGGCGCTGTGGGTCGGAATCGTTTCGCAGTTTTTGCCAGTTGTCGGAACGTATCTCGCAGGTGTCCTGCCGTTACTGCTCACGTTCTTTGACTCACCATTTAAGGCATTGCTTGTTGTTGCGTTTGTGTTGGTGTATCAACAACTCGAGAACTATCTCATCTCGCCGCGAATTACTGCGCGAACGCTGCATGTGCACGCGGCAGTTGCATTTGGTTCGGCAATTGTTGGCGGTGCGATACTTGGTCCAGTTGGTGCGGTACTGGCACTTCCGGCAGCAGCTATGGCTCAAGCACTCATCGGCAGCTGGGGGCCACGACACGACGTCATTGATGATGACTTAGTTCGTATGCCGGCTCCGAGAGCGAAGAGAGCAAGCCGCAAGAAATAGTTGGTGCTGTTAAGCGCCAACTGAAACAACGCTCGAAATACCTTCAAGTGTGCGCAGCTTGTTCATCACGTCAAGTGGCACCGCCGTTGTCGTTGCGATGCACATCAGTGCACTGCCTTCGGTTTCAGTGGTTCCCACATCCATGTTGGCAATGTTGATTCCAGCATCACCAAGTGCAGTGGCTACACGGCCAATTGCGCCTGGCCTATCGTCGTTTTTCACCACCAACATGTGTTCTGAGGGTGGAATGTCGGTGAGGTGGTCGTCAATCATCACGATGCGCCCTTGGCGACGTCGACCAGTAAGCGTTGCCGAAAGATTGCGATCACCAGAACGCAGAGTGATCAGGTTTACGTAGTCGCGATGTGTGGTGTTCGTGGACGCCACACTCTCAACAGCGATTCCTAAGCTGCGCGCAATGCTTGGCGCATTCACGAGACTGACCGGTTCATTTGTCCATCGCGACAACATGCCTTTTAGCGCACTGATGGTGATGAGGCCCGGATCGTATGCACCGATTTCTCCGATTGTGGATATTTCAATTTCTGTTGGAGCGGATTCAATGAGTGAAGCAAACACTCGACCCAAACGGTCGGCGAGTGGAATGAACGGCTTCAGTGTTTCATTGGCGTCTTTTGCTTCAAGGTTCACAGCAAACGGAACGAAGTCACCCTTTAAAGCAAGTTGCACCATGTCGGCAACTACTTCACCTGCGCGGTCTTGCGCTTCGCGAGTGCTCGCACCCAAGTGCGGAGTGGCGACAACGTTGCTCAACGTAAACAGTGGCGATTCCGTAGTTGGTTCCTTCACAAAGACGTCAAGAGCCGCTCCAGCAATGGTGCCGTTACGCAGTGCACTTGCAAGATCTTCCTCATTTACGATTCCACCGCGCGCAACGTTGACAATGCGCAGCGATGGTTTCGCACGATTCATCATTTCGGTGTTGATAATGCCGTTGGTCTCTTTTGTCTTCGGCAAATGAATGGTGAGGATGTCTGCTTGTTCCACCACACGCTCAAGCGTGGTCATGTCAACACCCAATTCGCGTCCGCGTTCAGCGGAGACGAATGGATCAAATGCAATGAGTCGCATGTCGAATGCACGAGCGCGTTGTGCAACCAGTGTGCCGATTCGGCCGAGCCCCAAAATGCCTAGCGTTTTTCCTGCGAGCTCGATACCTTCCCACTTACTGCGTTCCCAGCGACCTTCCATGAGCGATCGATGTGCTTGAGGAACATTGCGGGCTATTGCCATGATGAGTGCCATCGTGTGTTCGGCCGCCGACAACACGTTTGATTGCGGTGCGTTCACCACCATGACGCCTTGAGTGGTTGCAGCCTCTACATCGATGTTGTCTAGGCCAACACCTGCGCGAGCCACCACCACGAGATCGCTTCCAGCTTTCAGCATTGCGGCATCCACCATGGTTGCTGAACGCACGATGAGGCCTTGTGCGCCACGCAGGATTTCGTGCATTTCTTCGGGTGTTTTGTCCAGTTGAACATCAACTTCAAATCCAGCGGCACGAAGTCGATCGAGGCCTGATTCGGCAATGGTTTCGGCAATCACGATTCGGTTACTAGTCATGACAGTTGCTCCACGATGTAGTCGATGCATTTGGTGAGTTGTTGAATGTCTGTCGGTTCAACCGACGGGAACATGGAGACGCGAAGCTGATTGCGGCCAAGTTTGCGATAGGAATCGGTGTCGACAATGCCGTTTTCGCGCAGTACCGAGTTAATTGCACTTGCTTCTATTCCGTCAATGTCAATGGTGCCAACAACAGGTGAGCGGTAGGCAGGGTTGTGCACGAACGGAGCAGCAAAACTTTCTTGCGTTGCCCAGTCGTAGAGGTATTGCGAACTTTGAGTTGTTCGCTGAACGCACCACTCAAGTCCACCGTTTTCCAGCATCCATTGCAATTGATTGTTCAACATGACGAAAGTAGAAATTGAGGGAGTGTTGTATGTCTGGTTGGCACGGGAGTTTTCAAGCGCAACACCCAAGTCGAGCGAAACAGGACACCAGCGTTTTGTTGCGGCAATTGAATTGATGCGTTCAACTGCGCGTGGTGAACACAGTGCAATCCACGTTCCGCCTTCTGAACCGAAACCCTTTTGCGGAGAGAAGTAGTACACATCTACTTCGCTTGTTGACCATGCGATTCCACCGGCAGCAGAGGTTGCATCAACCACCACAAGTGCATCTTGCGGAGTGGTTGGGCGAACGAGTGGCATTGTCGCACCAGTGCTGGTTTCGTTATGTGTAAAGCAGTAGGTGTCAACGTCTGCAGGTTCAACTTCTGCAACGGTGCCTGGAGGGGCATCAACGACAACAGGTTCTTGTAGATGCGGTGCTTTGCGTGCAGCATCGGCGAACTTTGAGGAGAACTCGCCGAATACCAAATGTTCGCTCCGCGTGTCAATGAGTCCAAACGTTGCGACATCCCAAAACGTACTTGCTCCGCCGTTTCCAAACACCACTTCCCAATCCTGTGGCAAAGAAAACAGTTGACTCAATTGATCGCGAACTGATCCAAGCAAATTCTTTACGGGTGGTTGGCGATGCGACGTACCCAAAATGTTTTTTTCAGCAGCAACGAGAGCATCAATTTGTGCGCCACGAATTTTCGACGGTCCGCTACCGAAGCGTCCGTCAGACGGAAGAAGCGCAGAGGGAATCGAAAACTTCGGGGGGGCTGGATTCGACATTGGTCCAGTTTCGCTGGTGCTCCCAGCAATCGTGCAGTCGTTTACAAAAAATTAGCGAGAAGCTGATGCTACGCCAGCAGTGGTGCCTTCGTGCCAGGAATCTCCGGCAACAAGAGCACGAATTGCGCGCTGAATACGCAATGCATCAAGCGGCTTTACGAGCCAACCTTCGGCGCCACTGCGTTTTGCCAAATGCACATCTGCATCACGATCGAGCAACATCAAAACAGGGATGTGTGGAATGCGGTGATCACTGTGATCGAGACGCAAATTCATGGTTACGGCCATGCCGCCCATCGTCCCAAATTGCAGATCGAGAATTGCAACATCAGGAGTTCGTGTTTTAATCGCTGCTGGAACGTCGCGACCGTTGCTGCAGACAGTGAAGGAATTTTCGGGAGAACTGAGGGCCGCAAGCACGTCATCGAGTACCCATTGGGCGTCGGTTCCAACCAAAATATGCACGTCTTGAGCATAACTCGGTAGGCACCGCGCAGATACCGTACAGGTGCAGTTCTGCTTACCCCGGAGGTTTTTCGTGCATAAGTTCTCGAGTGTTTCACGGCTTGCAATCGCCGCATTGGCCGTTGGCGCAGTGTTGTGCTCTTTCAATGGAAATGCAGGAGCCGAATCTGCAGAAGACCTGGCGCCCGTAGACATCGTTGCGGTGAGCGGTCTGATTGACAATGTTGTGGTTGCCGAGATTGAGCATGCACTTGTTCGGTCGCAAGAAAACGGGGCGCAAGCGGTGGTGCTGCAGGTGAACTCGCGTGGAGCAGTGGTTTCAGCAGAGCGAATGGCCGAACTGCTCACGAAAATTTCAGAAGCGGACATTCCCGTTGCGGTTTGGGTGGGTCCAACTGGCGCGCGTGCATTTGGACTGTCGGCACAATTGCTGGCTGTTGCCGATGTGCGAGCGATGGCACCAGGTGCACGAATTGGATACACGGGTCAAGCGCTCAAGGTGAATGGAACCGAAATTTCATTCGGAACTATTGGCGCCGTACTTCGTACATCAACTATTGGGTTCACTGAAGCACGCAAAGAAGGCGTGTTGAATTATGCAGGTGACGACCAAGGTGTTCCTGTTGTGCGTAACATGTTGCTCGCTCTTGATGGCATAAAAGTTGGCAATACAGAATTGAACACTGTTGTTGAAAAGGTAGACAGCAGCGGCCAGATCGTTCGCGACGCCACGACAGCGCGTTTCTTCAAGTTGGAACTCACCGGACAGTTAATGCACACAGTTGCAAGTCCACCCGTTGCCTACTTGTTGTTTGCCATTGGACTGGCGTTGTTGGTATTTGAGTTCTTCACGGCTGGAATTGGAATTGCGGGCGTAGTTGGTGCAATTTGTGCACTGCTTGGAACGTATGGGCTTGCTTCATTGCCCGTGCGCGGATGGGCAGTTGCGCTCATCATCCTTGCATTGGTTGCATTTGCGGTAGATGTGCAAGTGGGAGTGCCACGATTTTGGACGGGGGTAGGTCTCGTCATGTTTGTGGTTGCATCATTTGCGTTGTATCGACCAATAGATGGCAGCAATATGCGTATGTCGTGGATCACACTTGTTTCTGGAATCGCAATGATGACACTGGCATTCATCGTGGGAATGCCAAGCATGGTGCGCACTCGTTTTGCAACACCAACGATTGGTCGCGAATGGCTGATTGGCACCGAAGGAGTAGCGGTAAGTGACGTGAACCCTGAAGGAATTGTCAACGTTCATGATGCGCAGTGGCGTGCACGAACCAATCGCTCAACGCCAATTACTTCTGGCACTTCGTTCCGCGTTGCTGCAATTGATGGCGTAACACTGGAAATCGAACCGCTGGAAGGTGCTGCACGCGACTATCGCGAGAAGCGATCTGGCGCGAGTGAGTAACGCAGCAACTCAACGTCGCGAGGCATCGGAAACAGCCCCATTACAGCCAATCGATTGGTTGTTACTGGTCGTTCCAGGGGTGATCTGGGGCTCATCGTTTTACTTCATTGATGTGGGGTTGGATTCATTCGCACCAGGCATGATTACCCCAATGCGTGTGTTGTTTGGCTGCATCACACTCAGCATGATTCCGAAAGCTCGGCAACCAGTTCCAAAAGCAGCGTGGCCAAACATCATTGTGTTGTCGTTGGTGTGGCTGGTGATTCCGCTCACGGTGTTTCCATTTGCAGGACAACATGTTGCTAGCAGTGTGACAGGAATGTTGAACGGTGGAACACCACTGTTTGTTGCCGTCGTGGCATCGGTGATTGCGCGGCGCTTGCCCCCACGAGGTCAAGTATTGGGACTAATGATCGGATTTGGTGGAGTTGTGCTCATTGCATTGCCGTCAATTCGTGAAAGTTCGTCCAGCATGTTTGGCGTTGTACTTATTCTGATAGCGCTCGTCATGTATGGGTTCTCGCTGAACGTCGCCTCACCTTTGCAGCAACAGTACGGTTCGCTTCCTGTTTTGCTGCGTGCTGAAATTGTCGCGGTCATTGTTCTTGCACCACTTGGCATTTATTCATTTGTCAACAACGATCGACCATTTGCATGGGGTCCTTTTGTGGCGATACTGGCGTTAGGTGTGCTTGGCACAGCCATGGCGCATTATGCAATGGTGACGCTGTCGGGTCGAATTGGTTCAACGCGGGCCGCTGCAAGTTTGTATTTGATGCCAGCCGTGTCACTTGTGGTTGGCGTGTTGATTAATCATGAGACCGTTGCACCACTGGCGGTAGCAGGAAGTGTTGTTGCGGTAGTCGGTGCGTATGCATTAAGTCGAAGCAAGCGAGCAGTGAGCACTGCTAAGCAATCATGACGACAAACGACTTTGATCCGGTGATGGTGCCAATTCGGCCCGCGGCAACGGTGATGTTGCTGCGTGATCACCCATTGAATGGTGTTGAAGTGTTTATGTTGCAGCGCACGCTGAATGCCGCGTTTGCAAAAGGTATGTATGTGTTTCCTGGCGGCCGAGTAGATGCCAACGACGCAGAGTCCACGCTTGAAGCGCATTGCGATGGAATGACAGACGAAGAAGCCAGTGCGCTACTTGGAATTCCATACGGTGGGCTTTCGTATTGGGTAGCAGTAATTCGCGAATGTTTTGAAGAAGCGGGAGTATTGCTTGCCCGACCTGCAGATGGGCAGGAAATGATTCGCTTTGAAGACGAAGACGTAATTGATCGGTTCTCGAAGGCTCGCCACGAAGTGCACGAAGGCAATATGTCGATGATGCAGTTATGCGATGCCGAGCGCCTATGCCTCATTACCGACAACATTCATTATGTAAGCCACTGGATAACTCCACTTGGCGAGGCGCGTCGTTTCGATACACGCTTCTTTGTTGCAAGGGCCCCAGAAGGTCAAGAACCATTGCATGATGACAGCGAAACCATTGCCAGTTTGTGGGTTTCGCCAGAAGACGCATTGGGCCGTCAGCACAGTGGTGATTTGGCCATGATGCCACCAACTATTCGCAATTTGGAGTTCTTGCTTCCACATGCAACTACCGATGATGCGCTTCTTGCAGCAAAGAAGATCGGCACGCCGACGGCGATTATTCCTCAACTCAAAGTTGATGCTGAAGGTCGAGTGGTGGGCATTGCAATGCCCGGCGACTCGGACTACAAAAACTAGCGACGCTGAGAAACGGAAACTTGCACAACTTCTTCGTTGCGCGCTGAACAGCCCACCATGTCTTGCATAGACACGGTTTCGCTGATGATGCGTTGAGCAATTGCAGCAAACGCTTCTGCAGCCGCACCTACCTTGCTGAGCACGATCGGTTCGCCCGTGTCGCTTCCATGAGCAACTGCAGCTTCAATTGGAATGTTTCCGAGCAATGGTGAACCAATTTCGCTAGCCAATGCTTGGCCGCCACCGTTTCCGAACAGTTCGTACGTGTTTCCATGATCACAGGTGAATGTGCTCATGTTTTCGATCACTCCGGCAACACGCAAGAAACTGCGTCGTGCCATGTCGGCGGCGCGAATGGCAACTTTCTGTGCCGACACTGCAGGTGTGGTGACAATGACCAAGTCGGTGCGCGGCAACATGCGTGCGAGCCCCATTTGCACATCACCAGTTCCTGGCGGCATGTCAATGAGTAGGTAATCAAGTTCGCCCCACTGCACGTCGTTCAAGAATTGTTCAACAGCTTTCGTCAGCATGAGTCCACGCCACATGAGCGCGGTGCCTTCGTCCTCGACCAACATTCCTGTTGAGACCACTTTCAACAGACCACTTCCAACTTTGCGCTCATTAGGAATGATGCGTGGCTTGTCGCTTCCCTCAACACGTTTCGCTTCAAGTCGGTCGGGCATGTTCAACATTCGCGGAATAGAAAAGCCCCAAATATCTGCGTCAAGTACACCAACAATGTTTCCTTGTTCAGCAATTGCTGCAGCAAGGTTTACGGTGACAGAACTTTTTCCAACTCCACCTTTGCCACTAGCAATGGCAAGCACACGTGCATTAATAGGAACTTGCGTATCGCTTGCTTGCTCTTTTGCGTTCCATCGTGCGCGAGTCATGACTGCAGATCGTTCATCGGCGGTCATCTCGCCCCAGTCGATGGTCACTTTGGTAACGCCAGGGTGCACCAGAACCCGCGACTCAATGTCGTTCTTAATCTGCACGCGCAATGGGCAGCCCTTGAT
>JBIKHN010000121.1:0-4756 GCA_044362135.1 Ilumatobacteraceae bacterium
ATGAGGAATGGGTGCAAGGAATGGCGCATCGGTTTCGAGCAACACGTGATCAATTGGGCACCACTGTGCTGCGCGACGAACATCTTCTGCGGTTTTAAACGTGACGATTCCGCTGAATGACAAGTACGCACCGCGCTCAACACACGATCGTGCTTCTACTTCGTCGCCAGTAAAGCAATGAAAAATGGTTCGTGCAGGTACGCCTTCAGCGTCCAGCACGTCAAACGTGTCTTGCCATGCATTGCGCGTGTGAATCACAAGTGGAAGATCGAGCTGATTCGCTAACTGGATTTGTGCTGCAAACACTTCGCGTTGCACCGTACGGTCGGAGTGGTCGTAGTAGTAATCGAGTCCGCATTCGCCAATTCCCACAATCTTCTTCGAGCCAAGAAACGGCGTAACGGTGTCGACACCATTTTTCGCATCGTGTGGGTGCAAGCCAACGGTTGCCCACACGTTTTCGTGTTGAGCAGCAATAGCAATTGCTTGTTGCGTTGTCTCGGCGTCGGTGCCAATCACGATCATCTTGCTCACGCCAGCTTCGCGAGCAGCAGCAATAGCGTTTACTTGTCCGCCAGGAATGTTGTCTTCGTACACATGGCAATGAGTGTCGATCCACTCAAGTGTTGGACTCATACGGAAAGACGCGGGAAGAGTGGCTGACCCTTCACCACTGTTGTGCCACCTGTGTACTGACCCCACTTAGTGTCTGCGTTAATTCGCAAGTCGGTGATGTTGCCGGTGAGCCCGATGCGGTTCCAAATTTCTTGTGTTGTCGTAGGTAACGCCGGGTTGGCCAAAATGCTGACGATGCGCAGCGCTTCAAGTGCGTCGCCCATCACGGTGTTCACTGCGTCGCCTGGTTCCATCTTCCACGGTTCGTTGTCTTCAAGATAAGAGTTTGTGGCGCTAATGAGTTTCCATGTTGCTTCAAGCGCCTTGCTTGGTTGCACCGAAGCCCATGCTTGTGATGTTTCTGCAACTGCAGTTGCTGCAATTGCTGCAAGTGGACTGTTTGCGGATGACGCTGGCCCAACTCCGCCACACTTCTTTTCAACAACAGTGGCTACGCGCGCAGCCAAGTTGCCGAGGTTGTTGGCAAGGTCGCTGTTGAAGCGCTTGATCAATCCTTCATCGCTGAAGTCGCCATCGTTGCCGTATGTGGTTTCGGCCAACACGTAATAACGGAAGCCATCAACACCAACTACGTCAATGAGGTCGAGCGGGTTCACCACGTTGCCAGCAGTTTTCGCCATTTTTGCACCGTCTACAAGCAACCAACCACCGACAGCCCAACCCTTTGGTGGTTCAATACCTGCGCTCATAAGCATTGCTGGCCAATAAACGCAATGGAAACGAATGATGTCTTTACCAATGAAGTGATAATCCACTGGCCAGTTTTCCGCAAATGCCTTGTCGTCAGTTCCGTATCCGATTGCGGTGATGTAGTTAGCAAGGGCGTCGAACCACACGTATGCAACATGCGATGGATCCCACGGCAACGGAATTCCCCAGGTAAGTGTTTTACGACTTACCGAGAAATCGTTCAGACCACCCTTAATAAAACCGATCACTTCGTTCATGCGAAAGCCAGGAGTGATGGCGTTCGGATGATCTTCGTACCATTTCAGCAATCGATCTTCGAAACGTGAGAGACGGAAGAAGTAATTCTCTTCTTCTACGAAAGTCGTTGGCTGCATATGAATGGGGCACTTGCCATCGATCAGCTCATCTTCAACAAAATATGCTTCGCACGGTACGCAGTACTGACCGCGATACACGTCCACTTCAATGTCGCCTGCGTCGTAACAAGCCTGCAGCAACTTCTTTACGCCAGCAGCGTGGCGAGGCTCGGTGGTGCGAATGAAATCGTCGTGCGTGATGTTGAGTCGCTCCCAGGCCAGGGCGAACAGCGGGGCAATGGAGTCGGCAAATTCCTTTGGCGAGACCCCAGCGGCATCGGCTGCCTGCTGAATTTTCAGGCCATGCTCGTCGGTGCCGGTAAGCAGGTGTACATCGTCGCCAAGCAGGCGGTGCCAACGCGAAACCGCGTCGGCCACGATGGTGGTGTACGCGTGACCCAAGTGCGGTTTGGCGTTGACGTAATAAATAGGGGTCGTCGCGCTGAACTTTGTCACGTATCCACACTAATAGTCTGACTGGGTGACTTTTGCCTTTGATTTAGCAACAGCAGTAACAAGTAACGGCAATGGCGTGTACTCGGGTGCAGTGCATGACGGTTGGGACATTCGCGGAAACGCAAATGGTGGATATGTAATGGTGCTTCTTGCAAACGCGATGCGCAGTGCAGCGAACCGACTAGATCCAATTTCACTCACGTTGCATTACCTTGCTCCGCTACCACCAGGAGATTTTGAAATCTTCACGCAGGTGGTGAAACAAGGTCGCAGGTTTACCACGGTGAGTGCATCGATGATGTTTGGTGGTCGTGAAGCAGTGCGCGCAATTGGCGCGTTCAGTGAGGCTCCGGCAGTTGATGGTGCACTGCGACACAACGGCACGCCACTATGTGACCTTCCTTCGTACGAAGAATGCATTCGCCGAACCGCAGAAGGCGAGAACATTCCGCTTGCACTCATGAGCAAGTTGGATATGCGTCTGCACCCTGACGACCGCGGTTTTGCAATTGGTAAGCCCAATGGCATTCCACGCATTCGCGGATGGTTCGCATTTGCCGACAACCGCCCAAACGACACGTTGTCTGTGTTGCTTGCTGCCGATGCATTTCCGCCGCCTGTGTTTAACCTGCTTGCAGTTCCAGGTTGGGTGCCAACAGTGGAGTTCACGGTGCACATGCGTGCGGTGCCTGCACCAGGACCGTTGCGTTGCGAATTCACCGCCAAAGAAATTCAAGGTGGCATGTTTGAAGAAGACGGAATTATCTGGGACGAAAACGGCGTCCTTGTCGCGCAGTCGCGACAGATTGGTTTGATTCCGCTCTGATCGTTATTTGATCATCAGCGCAAGTTCGTACACCTTGCGCTTTGGTGCACCAAATTTGGCCGCCACTCGCGAAGCTGCATCCTTCTTGCTCGCTCCGCTATTTAATTCATCGCGCAACGCTTGATTCAATTCATCGTCGGTTGGTGGCGCTGGTGGTTTCGCACCTTCAAGAATGAGTACGTATTCGCCGCGCGGTTCTTCAGACTTTGAGTGCTTATGCGCATCGTGCAATGTTCCGCGCCACATTTCTTCGTGCATCTTGGTGAGCTCGCGGGCAAGCACCACGCGGCGCAATGAGCCACATGCAACTTCAAGGTCGGCAAGTGTTCGCTCAAGCCGGTGCGGTGCTTCGTACAACACCACGGTGCGTTGTTCGTCAACAAGTTGCGCAATGCGGTCGCTGCGTTCGCCACCGCTGCGTGGAAGGAAACCTTCGAATACGAATCGCGAAGTAGATAGACCGCTCATCACGAGCGCCATGGTGAGTGCCGATGGCCCAGGAATCGATGACACTGTGATGCCCGCAAGCACTGCGGCTTTCACCAGTCGTTCGCCTGGGTCGCTGATGCCAGGAGTACCTGCGTCGCTGACCAATGCAACTTCAATTCCGCCGAGCAGTTTGCCCACCACTTCATCGCAGGCATCAAATTCGGTGTGTTCGTTGATGACGATGTATTTCTTGCCAGAAATGCCGAGGTGTTGCAGCAACATTCCTGTGCGACGAGTGTCTTCGCAACACACCACGTCGGCTGCTTGCAGTGCTTCAACTGCACGAGGAGAAATATCGCTCAGGTTGCCAATTGGCGTTGCCACCAACGTGAGTGTTCCCGAAGTCATGTGTTTCTCACTTCAATCACATCGCCAACCTTAAGGTTCCATCGCTCAAATGAACCAGCACCGGCTTCAACAACCGTTTTGCACCGGCTCACGGGCGCAGAAATACGCAGCGGCTTCACGCGTTCTGTCTTAATCACCGTTCCGAGAGCATCTAAATAGGCAACATCTAGTGGCACTTTTACGCCAATGGTGTGAATCCACTTGCACTGGGTAATCACCATTGCGTTTTCAACGGAAGTGCGGCCAATGAGGCCTTTACGACGCGATTGTGGAGTGTCGGCAACATCGGCGCTGGCAAGTACATCTCCCGAGCGCATCAGCCATGCTGCACGAAACTCGGTGTTCATGGTTGCCTAGCTGTTGTGGCGAATTTCGAGCACGTCGCCGTCGACCACTTCGTAGTCTTTGCCTTCAACGCGAATCTTGCCCACGTCTTTGGCTTTGTTCCACGAACCAATTTCTAGAAGTTCGTCCCATGCAATGACGTCGGCGCGAATGAATCCGCGTTGCAAGTCGGAGTGAATCTTTCCTGCACATTCTGGTGCTTTTGCGCCGGCGTTAAATGTCCATGCGCGAGTTTCTTTTTCGCCTGTTGTGAAATAGGTGCGCAAACCAAGCAAGTGATACGCAGAACGAATCATGCGGGGTAGTGCACCTTCACCAAGGCCAAGTGCTTCAAGCATGTCGATGCGGTCTTGTCCGGTGAGTTGCGCTGCTTCGGCTTCAAGCTGCACGCTCATGCCCAACACTTCAATGTTGTGTTCGCTTGCCGAGCCGGGAGGCGCAAGCTCTGCGCGCACACGTGCTTCCATTTCTGGAATGGAGTCAAGTGCATCTTCTGCAACGTTGACCACTGCAAGAACTTGGCGCGTGGTGAGCAAGAAGTGTGGTGCAAGAAGTTCAAGATCGTCTTTGCTCAGTGCTGCTCGGTAGAGCGGGCGACCTTCTGCAAGGT
>JBIKHN010000113.1:0-5040 GCA_044362135.1 Ilumatobacteraceae bacterium
AAGTCAAAGTGTCGGTGGAAATTGACGAGGTCGAGTTCGACCGCAATATTGACCAGGCATTCCGCAAAATCGCGCAAGAAGTTCGCATTCCGGGCTTCCGCCAGGGCAAGGCACCACGCCAATTGCTTGAGGCGCAGATTGGCACTGGGGCGGCGCGCTCACAAGCCATTCAAGATGCTGTTCCCGAGTATCTCTCGCAAGCAGTTCGCGAACACAAGATCGATCTGATTGCGACACCTTCTATTGAAGTCACAAAGGGCGAAGTTGAAGGAGTCGTTGGATTCGACGCAACATGTGAAGTCCGACCTGTTATCACTGTTGGCGGCTACAAAGGATTGCGCGTAGAGCTTCCATCTATTGAAGTGAAGGACAGCGAAGTAGACGATGCAATTCGCAGTGAGCAGTCACGTCACGGCAAATTGCAAGATGTTGACCGCGCAATCGCAAAGGGCGATCACGTTTCGCTTGACCTCAGCGGTGTGCGTGAAGGTTCGCCAGTGCCAGGACTCAATGTTGAAGATTGGGCTTACGAAGTTGGCAAGGCTTGGGTGTCTCCAAGTTTCGATGACAAGTTAATTGGTAAAAAAGTTGGCGACAAGGTGGAATACACCGAAGCACCAAACGGCACCACCGATGAAGCCGAGATGACTGTTGTTGTGAAGAAGGTGCAAGAGATGGTGCTCGAAGATCTCACCGATGAGTGGGTGTCAAGTCATGTTGCAGAATTCGACACGGTAGACGCATGGAAGTCTGCCTTGCGCAAGCGCCTGGAAGACATGAAGTTGAATCAGGCTCGTGGCGTATTCGTAGACCGCACCACAACTGCTCTTGCCGAGTTGGTGGAAGTTGACTCACCAGAAGCGATGATCAACAGCGATTTGCAATCGCGTGTTCGTGGCACTGTGGAACAGTTTCAGGCACAAGGTATTGCGCTTGAGCAATGGTTGTCGGCAACTGGTCAGTCAACAGAAGCATTCATTGAGTCGCTTCGTGGCGAGTCTGTGAAGGCCGTGAAGATCGATCTTGCATTGCGTGCAGTTGCACTTGCTGAAGCCTTTGAGGCTGATGCAGACGACCTTGAAGCTGAACTTTCTCGTATTGCAACTCAGGCTGGCCGCAAGTTGGCACAGGTTCGCAAGTTGTACGAGCAGAACGATGCAATTGCAGAACTTGAAGCACAGATTCGCAAGTCGAAGGCTGTGGACTGGTTGTTGCGCAATTCAACCCTTGTCGATGTTGATGGAAACGCAATTAGCGCTGACACATTGTTTGGCGAGGAAGACGGCGAATAAGCCTCAAACTCGCGTAAATGCGTCGAGCAGTGGGCAAGTGCCACACCTGATTGACGCAGGGTCGTGAGCCCCCGCAACTATCATCGTCTCCAGAAGGTTCGCCCTGAGGAGATGCACCATGCGTGAAAATAATGTGATGCGGAATTACTACATTCCGAGTGTCACCGAAACAACTAGCCGTGGTGAGCGCACGTCCGACTTGTACAGCCGCTTGTTGAAGGAAAACATCATTTTCCTCGGCACGCCAATTGATGACACCATTGCCAACTTGATCTGTGCACAGCTCATCCACTTGGAGAGCGAGAACCCAGATAAAGACATCAACATCTATATCAATAGTCCTGGTGGAGACATCACGGCATTGTTCGCAATCTACGACACCATGCAGTTCATTAAGAACGACATCGCCACCATTTGCTTGGGACAAGCCGCATCTGCCGCTGCAGTGTTGCTTGCCGCCGGCACGAAGGGCAAGCGTCTTGCACTTCCGCACGCACGAGTGTTGTTGCACCAGCCATATGGCCAAGTTGGCTATTCACAGGTGACCGACTTGGAACTTGCTGCACGCGAAATTTTACGTATGCGTGAGTTGCTTGAACAGATTTTGTCGAAGCACACGGGCCAGACCATCGACCGCATTCATGTCGACACCGATCGTGACTTCACACTTGAAGCACAAGCTGCACTCGACTACGGCGTGATTGACGAAATCATTACCAGCCGCGGGATGACCGACCGCTCCGGCCCAATTCGCTGAGGACCGGTTAACTACTCATGGCAAAGTTTGGCGACACCGCAGAGTTAGTGAAGTGCTCGTTCTGTGCAAAGTCGCAGAAGCAGGTAAAGAAGCTCATTGCTGGCCCTGGCGTATACATCTGCGATGAATGCATCGACCTGTGCAACGAAATCATCGATGAAGAGTTCACGCAAACTCCAACAGTCGGTGTTGAAGAGCTACCTATTCCACGCGACATTCGCGCATTCCTCGATGAATATGTAGTTGGGCAAGACCAGGCCAAGAAAGTTCTCGCAGTTGCAGTGTTCAATCACTATCGACGCATCCGACACAAGTCAACAAGCACTCGCAAAGATGAAGTTGAATTGCAAAAGAGCAACATCTTGCTGCTTGGCCCTACTGGTTGCGGTAAAACGCACATGGCCCAAACGCTTGCCAAATTACTCAATGTTCCATTTGCTATTGCCGATGCAACAGCGCTCACCGAGGCTGGATATGTCGGTGAAGACGTTGAAAACATTCTGTTGAAGTTGTTGCAGGCTGCCGATTTTGACGTGGCTCGTGCAGAAACTGGCATTGTCTACATTGACGAAATTGACAAGGTTGCCCGTAAGAGCGAAAACCCGTCAATTACGCGTGACGTCTCGGGTGAAGGAGTGCAACAGGCGTTGCTCAAGATTCTTGAAGGCACCGTTGCTGCTGTTCCACCACAGGGTGGAAGAAAGCATCCGCATCAGGAATTCATTCAAATTGATACCACCAATGTGTTGTTCATTGTTGGTGGAGCATTTGCAGGCCTCGATTCCATTATCGAGCAGCGCATTGGTCACAAGGGCGTTGGCTTCCATGCCAATGTGCGCTCAAAGGCCGAAAAGGACCCAGGCGAATTGTTCGCCCAAGTGCTTCCAGAAGACTTGCAAAAGTTCGGCATGATTCCAGAATTCATTGGTCGTTTGCCAATGATTGGTGCAGTGCACAGTTTGGACAAGCAGGCGCTTATTCAAATTCTCACCGAACCAAAGAACGCATTGTTGAAGCAGTATCAAAAGTTCTTCGAATTTGAAGACATTGAGTTAGAAATCACTCCGGATGCAATGGTGGCAATTGCCGAACAGGCGTTAAACCGCGGCACTGGTGCTCGTGGATTGCGCGCAATTCTTGAAGAAGTATTACTCAACACCATGTACGAACTACCAGGCCGTACCGATGTGGCAAAAGTGATCGTGGACGTGGACGCAGTGGTCAGCAAAGCCGACCCAACCATTGTTCCTCGTTCGACACGCGTGGCTCGACAGCGCCGCGCTGCTTCATAGCCCTAACCTCGTCGCTATGAATTATGCAGAAGCGCTTGTCTATCTAGACGAGCACGCAAGCTACGAAAAAACCGGGCGAGTGGAGTCTCCTTCGCTCGACAATATTTCCGCGTTTATGGATGTGATGGCTCATCCTGAATTGAATTATCCCGTTATCCACGTGACAGGAACCAATGGCAAGGGTTCGACCACGCAGATCATTTCGAAGTTGCTGATTGCTCATGGTTTGCATGTCGGCACCTACACAAGCCCGCACCTTGAGCACTTGACTGAACGCATTTCTCGCAATGGTGAGCCAATCACGCAAGAAGCGTTTGCAGAGTGTGTCGCTGCAATTGCCGATGCAGAGGTGTTGTCCGGAGTGCGGCCAACATATTTTGAGATCGTCACCGCTGCGGCGTTTCGACATTTTGCAGACGAAGCGGTTGATGTAGCAGTTATTGAAGTGGGCATGTTGGGCCGATGGGACGCCACCAACGTGGTGCGCTCGGAAGTTGCGGTCATCACCAATATCGCTCTCGATCACATGGAGTTCGCTGGGCCAACCCTTGCACACATTGCTTTCGAGAAGGTGGGAATTTCTAAAGAGCACAGTTCGCTTGTCGTTGGCGAGGTGAACCCAGATTTGGATTCGATTTGGGCAAAAGCGCCATCAGCAAAGTTGATAAAGCGCAACGAAGAATTCGATTGTGTTGACAACGAACTTGCAGTAGGCGGACGTCTTCTTGACATTCGCACTCCGCGCGCGATGTATCAGGAGCTCATGTTGCCCCTTCACGGACAGCACCAAGGCGATAACGCCTCCATTGCGCTAGTTGCGGTTGAAGAATTTTTCGATGCACAACTCGACATTGAAGTAGTGCGTGAAGGATTTGCAAATGTGGAAATGCCCGGACGATTTGAAGTGCTTGGTCGTCAACCACTTGTTGTTGTGGATGGTGCGCATAATCCGGCAGGTGCAGATGTATGTGCACAAGTATTCTTCGACGATTTTTCTCCCGAAGGTCGTCGTATTGCGGTAGTCGGACAATTGTTGGGCCGAGACCCCGAGCTGCTGCTGTCTGCATTGCGCATTGATGAATTCGATTTGGTGGTGTGTTGTACGGCACCTTCTCCGCGGGGTATGAGTGGTGAGCAAATTGCTCAAAGTGCTCGCTCAATGGGGTGCGATGAAGTGGTGATTTGTAACACAGTGGAAGAGGCATGTTCGCGAGCGCTCAAGGATGCGCGTGCTGAAGATGCCGTTTTGATCGCAGGATCTTTGTATTTAGTAGGTAGTGCGCGGACCTATTTACGGCGTAACCTGTAACCCGTGAGCAACAGAACCCTCGTCCTCCTTAAGCCAGATGCAGTTGAGCGCCAATTAGTTGGCAGCATCCTTTCCCGTTTTGAGACCAAAGGCCTCAAAATCGTCGCCATGGAATTGCGCACACTTGATGCCGCAATCTTGGAGCGCCACTACGAGGAGCACAAGGGCAAGGGTTTCTATGCAGAACTTGTCTCGTTCATGTCGCGTGGTCCAGTTGTTGCCTTGGTCGTAGAAGGCCCAGAAGACACATGGGAAATCTTGCGCAACTTGATGGGTGCAACAAACCCACGTAACGCAGCACCAGGAACGATTCGCGGCGATTACGGCACATTGTTTACCGAAAACCTCATTCACGGAAGTGACTCTGCAGCATCTGCAGCCCGTGAAATT
>JBIKHN010000064.1:0-8051 GCA_044362135.1 Ilumatobacteraceae bacterium
ATTGGTATCTTTTTCCCAAACCTGTAGGCGTTAGGCGCTTGTCGCCTGCTGAGGAGACCTAATACATGGCTGGTGGAGGCTCACTTTCGTTGGGGCGTGATATCGCTATCGACCTGGGTACCGCAAACACGTTGGTATATGTCAAAGGTGAAGGCGTGGTTCTGAACGAGCCAAGCACTGCGGCTGTCGACAGTCGTACCGGTCAGTTGGTAGCCGTTGGGTTTGAGGCCAAGCGGATGTGGGGTCGTGCTCCGCAGAGTATCCGACTCGTTCGTCCATTGAAAGACGGAGTCATTGCCGATTTTGACGTGTGCGAGAAAATGCTGCGTTTCTTCATTCAGAAGGTGCACACCAGTAAGTGGAATAAACCACGCATGATTATTTGTGTTCCGTCCGAAATCACGGGTGTTGAAAAACGCGCAGTGCAAGACGCCGCAGAGTTTGCTGGTGCACGCAGGCCTGTGTACATCATTGAAGAACCGATGGCCGCAGCTATTGGCGCGGGTCTTCCGGTACACCTTCCAAGTGCAAACTTAATTGTTGACATTGGCGGCGGAACCACAGAAGTTGCAGTTATTTCAATGGGTGGCATCGTCACTGCTCATTCAGCACGCGTTGCTGGTGACGAATTAAACGATGCAATTGTTTCCATGTTTCGTAAAGAGTTTTCTCTTGAAATTGGCGAGAACACCGCCGAAGAAGTGAAATTGCAACTTGGTTCGGCGTGGCCATTGGCTGAAGAACTCACTGCCGATGTTGGTGGTCGAGATGTGAACACTGGGCTTCCACGCACACAGGTGATTACCAGCGAAGATGTTCGTGCTGCACTCGACGAATCGGTTGGAACAATTGTTGCCGCAATTAAAACAACGCTTGAACGGACACCTCCAGAACTTGCTGCCGACATTATTGGTCACGGCCTTGTACTGTCGGGTGGCGGAGCATTGTTGGCTGGATTGTGCGAACGCGTTACATACGAAACTGGAATTCATGCGTATTTGGCGCCGGAACCGCTGTATTCGGTGGTGCTTGGTTGCGGATTGACATTGGACAACATTGAAGCGATGAAGGGTCTGACAACACAGACCTCCTTCGACTAGGTCGCATTGGTACACGATTGTGTCCGCGATTTCAGCAAAACGTAAACGAGCAATCGCGCTTCTTTCGCTGACCTCCATTATTTTCATCACTCTTGATTTGCAGGGAAGTGGATCAACGTCGGTGTTGCGTGGAACATTTGGTGTGTTCTTTCGACCTATTGAAGGCGTAGCGCGCGTGATTACGCGCCCTGTCAGCAATGCCTGGTATGGAATTACGAATTACAACGCGGTAACAGAAGAAAATGATTTGCTTCGCGAAAAGATTGCACAGCAAGAAGGTGCGGCAGTTGCTGCTGCTGCTTCGGTTCGCTTGTCGCAGGAACTACTGGCGCTAAATGGTTTGCCAACGCTTGCTGGCATTAACTCGGTGAGCGCACAGGTCATTGGTGACTCGCCATCAAATTTTTCGCAAAATGTCGAAATCAACCAGGGCAGTGACAGTGGAATCAAAGTTGGCATGCCAGTAATGAATGCTGCTGGCCTTGTCGGAAAAATCACCAAAGTGTTCCCACGTCGATCCATTGTCATGCTGATTACTGATCCCGAATATGCGCTATCGGTGAAGGTGATTAACAACCCTGAAGCGGCATCGCCAATTAGCGACCCTGAAGCATCTGCAACAACGTCGAGCACAACCACCACGACAACGACAATTCCGAGACCTCAGCCGACGTCAAACATTCCTGGATTTACGCCCGGCACAACAACTTTGCCACTGACAACTATCAATGTGCCAGTGAGTATTCCGTCGCTCACTCCGACGTTGACTGTCCCCAACAATGGCGCCCTTCCAATTCGTGAAACTGGAATTCTTGAGGGTCGTGGGCCATCGCGAGTTCCTATCGTTCGATTTATTGATAGTGCCCAACGATTTGGAACAATTCTTCCTGGTGCGCCGATTGTCACTTCTGGTGGTTCGTTGAGCCTCGCTCCACCAGACATTGTGGTTGGAACTGTTTCAAAGGTGACTGACAGGCTTGGTACTTCTGGGCCGATTTTGGAAATCAACCTTGTTGCTGACTTGGCGAATCTTTCCTTCGTGCGTATTTTGCTGTATCAACCAATCACTGAGCAGGTGAAGCCATGAGTATTCGTTTCGTCCGATTGATTTCGTCACGATGGACGCGGTTGGTGCTGGTTGGATCGGTGTTGATGGGCTTCCAGACCACGCTGTTCAATGACGTGCGGCCGTTTGGTGTTATGGCGCAACTCATGGTGTTGTTCGCTGCATGTGCAGGAGTGATCTATGGGGCTCAAATTGGTGCTGTGGCCGGATTGATTATTGGTTTGATGTATGACTGCGTGTTGACAACTCCGCTGGGCTTGGCGTCCCTCGTGCTTGGAGCAACTGCATTTATTGCTGGAGCCTTTCCATACTTTGTACGCGATTCAAGTTGGTGGAACAAAGCCATTGCGGTGGCAGTGGCTAGCGCTGCTGGCGAAATCTTGTTTCCCGTCGCGCAGGCTCTCGTTGGCCTAGGTGGGTGGGTGCAATGGCGGATCTTTGTTGTAGCAGCCGTCGTAGCGCTCATCAACTTGATGATTGCGCCGCTGCTCATGCCGGTAGTTCGTTGGACGCTTAAAGAAACTTTGGTTGGGTAGCGATGCCACCAAATAATCAGACGCGCCGTTTGCTTTCGCTTGGCATCGTTGCCTTGGTGTTGATGGGGACACTGACCGTTCGAATGTGGTTTTTGCAAGCGGTGAAAGCTGAGTCCGATGAACAGATCGTGCTGTCGGTGCGTACGCGAACTATTCGTTTGTACCCCGAAAGAGGAAGAATTTTTGATGCAAAGGGGCGCGTAGTTGCCGACAACAAGCGCGTCTTGACAGCAACGATAGATCGCGAAGTGATTCGCGATGATGAAGATCGCTTAGAGATGTTTCAGCGACTGTCTGGTCCACTGCAAATTTCAATTGAAGGATTGTTTAAGCGTTACGAAGACAAACGATTCGGACCACTTGAAGCGCTGCCGCTGAAAGAAGATATTTCCGAGGAGACGGCCCAGTTTTTGGTGGAGCGGTCCGAGGACTATCCGGGCATTTATATTCGAGAAGATTGGAAGCGCAACTACCCATATGGGGCAATTGGCAGCCATGTCATTGGCTACATGGGCGCAATCTTGGAAAAGAATCTTGCGTACTACAGGTCCGTCGGATACGACCCCAATGAACGTGTTGGTGGCTACGGAGTAGAGCAGTCGTATGAAACCATTCTGCGCGGAACACCGGGCTATCTGCGATATGAAGTAAATGCGCAAGGAAAATTGCTGCGTCTGGAAGAACGAGTTGAACCCATAGTTGGCAACGACATTGTGTTGTCTGTTGATATGGAGATGCAGCAGTTTGCCGAGCAGGCACTTGAAACTCAATTGAGGATACGTAGCCGAGTTGAGGCGGGAATTGTAAAACTTGAAGATGGAACACCAGACCCAGCAAATCCGGATCCTGTGTTGTACAAAGCGCCTGCAGGATCCGTGGTGATGGTGAACCAAGACAACGGCCAAGTTCTTGCAATGGCTTCATATCCGCGATTTGATTCGCGGTGGTTCACGGTTGGAGTGTCTACGGAAAAGTTCGCTCAAGTGTTTCCAAAAACCGAAGACCCTGACAAGTCAATTTTGGTGAATCGCGCAGTATCGGGTCGTTACAACTTGGGTTCTTCGTTCAAGCCGTTTGTTGCCTTTGCTGCGCTGGATTCCGGCCAGCTTGCAGGCGGTGCCGACTATGAATACCTTGATTTGGGTTCATACAAACTTGAGAGCATCCCAAATGGCCGGTGCCAAGACGGAGTGAAGTGCGTGTTCCGTAACGCCATTTGTGCTTCAACAGGTTCACCATGTCGGTACGGAGTAGTAAATGTTGAAAGCGCGCTTGCGGTTTCAAGCGACGCCTTCTTTTACAAAATTGGTGAACAAATCTTGACCGAACGTGGATATCAACCGATTCTGGAAAACGAAGTTCGCAAGTTTGGATTCGGCTCTCCAACAAACATTGACCTGCCGTATGAATATGCAGGCACCATTCCAAGCAAAGCACTGAAGAAGCGCCTGGCTGATATCGGTGCGATATCTGAAGAATCTGGACGTGCGTATTACGTGGGTGACCAGATTCTGTTTTCCATTGGGCAGGGGTTGCTGTCGGCAACGCCAATTCAAACTGCATCCGCATATGCCACGCTAGGAAACGGTGGCAAGGTGATGCGGCCGCATGTAGTCAAGGCGATATTGGCACCTGGAACACCTGATTTAGAGCCCGGCAAAGCCGATATTGGTTTCGTCAACATTGCCGACTCGTCTCAGGTGGTGGAACGTTTTGATGACGAGTTGCCAGCAAGCACATTGGAATTGGCGGAGGAGAGTCTTAAGCCGATCGTCCGTGGCTTGCAACGAGTGATTCGTGGTCCGGGTACCAATTTTGGTTCGTACCACAAGACCACGGGAGAGTTATTGTTCCGCGGTTATCCGTATGCAGAGATACCAATTGCAGGCAAGACTGGAACCGCCCAAGGTTTTGGCAACTTGCCGTGGAATGACTCATCTGCATTTGGTGCATTTAGTTTGAGCCCGCGACCAGAATACAAATACGCAGCGTTTGCGTATTTAGAAAAAGCAGGTTATGGATCGCAAGCTGCTGCGCCGGTGGTGAAGTGCTTGTACATCGCACTTGCTGGCAAGTATCGGTTTGACCCATTGAACGTTGCCGATCCGCTCAATATCGCCAGCAGCGATGCTGCTCAGCCGCTGAATCTGCGTAATCCTTCATGCTTGGTGGGTGGTCGCTCAGAAAGTCGCGATTGATGGAGTTCGCTTTTCTTAATCGAGTTATTCCGCGCAAAGTATCTTCTGGCCCGCTTGGGCTGCGTGGAAGTTATGCAGATCCCATTCGAAACATCGACTGGATTTTGCTGAGTGCGGTAATCACCCAAGTCATCATCGGACTGTTCACCGTGTTCAGTGCAACGCGCCAGCGGCTGATTGACCAACAACGAATTGACCCGGGTATTGACGTTTTTGCTTACGTTCAACGCCAGGTATTTTTCGTCATCATTGCCGCGGCGGTCATGGTGATTGTGATGTCGCTTGGCCACGATTGGCTTCGAGCGCAAAGCGGTTTTCTCTATGGGGCAGTTCTTCTACTGCTCATCATGGTGCTCGGCACAGGGGCAGTAACTGGTGGAGCGCGATTAGCCTTCGACTTTGGGCCGTTCTCTGTGCAGCCGGCAGAGTTGGCCAAACCTGTTTTGTTAATTCTGGTGTCGAGTTATCTCAGTGAATCTGTGCCCGACAAGATTGATTGGCATCACTTTGTGATGACTCTGTACATCGTGCTCATCCCGTGCGGTTTGATTTTGATGCAACCAGACCTCGGGTCTGCATCGGTGATTTTGGCCGGAGTCGCCGGAATTCTCTACGTCGGAAATGCACGCCGTCGATATTTGGCGTTGATCGGTGGGATGTTTGTTGCCACTGCGTTGGCTTTGATGGCGGCAGTTCCAAGTTTGCGTTATCAAGGGAATCGGTTCGTCGCGTGGTTTTTGCAGAACTCGAATAACAAAGAACTGGAAAACATTGTGTTGCAGGTGCGCTATGCAAAACGCGCTGTGTCAACAGGTGGATTCTTCGGCAAGGGCTATTTGCAGGGGCCGCTGACAAATGGAAAATATGTTCCTGTTCAATTCACGGACTTTCCATTTTCCGCAATTGGTGAACAGTTCGGCATGGTTGGGGGAGCCGTGGTACTCGGAATTTTCGGTGTCATCCTTTGGCGTCTCTGGAGAACGGCACAAATGGCTCGTGATCGGTTCAGTTTCTTTCTGGCAAGCGGAGCATTCACCATGGTGGCGTGGCAGGTATTCCAAAACATCGGTATGACCCTTGGAGTGATGCCGGTGAGCGGTTTGCCGCTGCCATTCATTTCATATGGTGGCTCGCACCTCATCAGTTCGGCCATCCTCATCGGTTTGGTCCAGAGCATTCACATGCGGAGGCTGTAGGAAGGCCAACCCCCATGGGGTAGCCTGATAGTCACGGAAGGGCGTTTTGCCCCTCCCAAGGTCGATCACGCGATAGCGATTCGAGCCTGGCATGCGACACGTCGTTGCGGCAGGTTGAAGCGCTGGACCGCGACGATATTGCACAGTGTGGGCAAGGTTGCCGCGTTGGTGCGATATCCAATAGAGGAAACGAGCAAGCACAATGAGTGAAATGAGCGCAGGGGTTCCTACCCCCGAGCAGCCACAGGGCAACGCACCGCAGTCTGGTCAGCCACGTACGCCAGTAACTCCAGGAGGAGTAAAAAAGCGTCGTCGCGGGAAGCGCGGTGGACGCAATCGCAACAAAACACGGGTTGAAGGTGTTGCTGGTCAGCCCCGAGCACCTCGTCCGCCCCGCGAAAATACGGTTGCTCAAGACATCGAACTTCCGGATCCGCCGCGCGAAGGCATGATGGCAAGTCCAGAGGCAGCCGAAGGCGCACTCGTGCGTAAGCCACAGATTGGCGATACCCGACCAGCCCCTGCAAGCGCCGCCGCTAAGCCAGCCGCCGCGACAACCGATGCAGAAGCCAAGCCAAAGAGCCGCAACCGCCGTGGCGGCAAACGCGGCGGGCGAAATCGTCGCAAGGCATCAGATCGCAGTGACAATTCGGTTGCAGGAACAGACGCGGAACTGATTGAACGTCGTCGCGGAAAAGAACGCAATGGTAAAGCCGTTGGTCGCTACATGATGTGTGTGCAAGTGCGTGAAGAATTTACGCAAGTTGCCATGCTCGAAGGCCGCAGCCTGATTGAGCATTACGTTTCGCGTCCAGCCGATGACGAAACCCAAATTCACGGCAACATCTATTTGGGGCGCGTGCAAAACGTGTTGCCAGGAATGGAAGCCGCGTTTGTCGACATCGGCACGCAGAAAAATGCAGTGTTGTATCGCGGCGATGTGCAGTTCGATAAAGACGATGTGGTCGAGCAAGGCCCAGACCCACGTATTGAGCAAGTGCTGAAGTCACGTCAAATGATTTTGTGTCAAGTAACGAAGAATCCAATTGCCGCCAAGGGTGGTCGATTGACACAGGAAGTTTCATTGCCTGGACGTTTCGTCGTATTGATTCCTGATTCACGCACATACGGAATTTCAAAGCGTTTACCGGAAGGCGAGCGTCGCCGTTTGCGTGGAATTCTTGATCGCATTAAGCCTGAACAGCACGGAATCATTGTGCGTACGGCAGCAGAGAACGCCACAGAACATGAACTCACCACAGACCTCACGCGTTTGATTGAGCAGTGGAACGAAATTCGCGCCAAAGCGGAGAAGGCAACTTCGCCAACATTGCTGTATCGCGAACCACCACTTGCAGTGCGAGTGATTCGCGAAGAGTTCAGCAGCGATTATCGCGGCATTGTCATTGACGACGCCGCACTGTTTGAAGAAGTGCGCGACTACATCGGCGCGTTTAATCCAGAGTTTGCCGATCGCATCGAACTGTACGACGCCGAAAAAGAAGGTCTGCCACTGTTTGAGCAACATCGCGTGCACGAGCAGTTGCGTAAAGCACTCGATCGCAAAGTGTGGTTGCCTTCAGGTGGCTCGCTCATCATTGAGCACACCGAAGCACTCACTGTGATCGACGTGAACACCGGAAAAAATGTTGGTAAGTCCAACCTTGAAGAAACCGTGTTCCATAACAACCTTGAAGCAGCAGAGGAAATTGCTCGCCAACTGCGCTTGCGTGACATTGGCGGAATCATCGTCATCGACTTCATCGACATGGAAATTCGCGAAAATCGCCGCAAGGTGCTTGAATCCTTTAAAGATGCTCTGTCGCGCGACAAAACGCGCACGCAGGTGTTTGAGATTTCCGAGCTTGGCTTGGTGGAAATGACCCGAAAGCGCATTGGTGAGGGGTTATTGACCAACTTCGCCGATCCGTGTGTGACCTGTGAGGGTCGCGGGG
>JBIKHN010000030.1:0-13036 GCA_044362135.1 Ilumatobacteraceae bacterium
CACGGTTAATTGGCTTCAATGCGTTCGTTTCGCCTTCCTTTGCGCGCACGGCGAACACGCCGGCGATGGATGCGATAACACCAATTGCACGTGCTGCAAGTGGGAACACCAAACCAAGTGCTGGGTTAAGTCCAACTGAGTTGAACGCTGCAACACCAAGAATGATTGAAGCAACAAGCGTTACCTCGTAGCTTTCGAACAAGTCAGCGGCCATGCCTGCGCAGTCACCAACGTTGTCACCTACGTTGTCAGCAATTGTTGCTGGGTTACGTGGGTCGTCTTCTGGAATTCCTGCTTCAACTTTGCCCACCAAGTCGGCGCCGACGTCGGCTGCCTTGGTGAAAATTCCGCCGCCGACGCGAAGGAACAATGCGAGCAATGAACCACCGAAGCCGAAGCCAACGAGCATTGCTGACGATGTGTTTTGGAACAACGCGATGATCACGGTTGCGCCAAGCAAACCAAGACCAACAGTGAACATTCCTGCAACACCACCGGTGCGGAACGCAACCTGCAATGCATCTTTCATCGAACCACGACGAGCCGCTGCTGCGGTACGTACGTTGCCGCGAGTTGCCAGTGTCATGCCGATGTAACCGGTAAGTCCTGATGCAACGCAACCAAGTACGAATGCAATGGTGCGGTACAAGCCAGACTGAATTTGGCTCAACGCTTCGCCACCATCACCTGGTTTGGTGATTGCAACTGAGGTTAAGAACACGACTGCACCTACTGGAATAAGAATCATTCCGATAGTGCGGAACTGGCGCTTGAGGTAAGCCCCTGCACCAACTTGAATCGCGCGAGCGATCTCTTGCATTTTTGGTGTGCCCTGATCTTCTTTCAAGACCTGTACGGCTAGGAACCAGCCAACAAGCAAGGCAAGGATGGCCGCTGCGCCGGAAAGGCCCAGGATTGCCCACTCACCACCCTTAAGGGTGAATGTCTGCCAACCGCCTTCTGATGCGAGTAATGACGTCACGTGTAATTTCTCCGATGGATTAATAGGGCACGCCCCGAAAAGGCCTCCCTGTGGAATGTGTCTTGGAAAGTGTAGATAATCGGCGCCCCTCGGGGCGAAATGGTCTGGTTTTCCCTATATATAGGTCAATGTCACAGGGCTGGGGTTCACGGCCAGTGGGGCAGCAGAACTAGCGTGATGTCGATCCTTATGGCAACAACTTCTTCAACACTGAGTTCCAAGCGGGAGCCAGCAACGGCCACCGCCATTGGCACCCGCCGCAAACGTCCATTCCTTCTCGATCTGTACTCAACAGCCGTAGGCAAAAAGTACGTCATGGCAATCAGTGGCATTGCCATGATGGGCTTTGTTCTGTTTCACATGATTGGCAACTTGAAGATGTATCAGGGCGCTGAAGCCTTTGATAAGTATGCAGAGTTCTTGAAATCTTTGCTCTACCCACTTGCGCCAAAAAATGCAGTGTTGTGGATCCTTCGTGGAGGCCTCGTCACCATGTTGCTGTTGCACTTGCATGCAGCGTGGTCGCTCACTCGATTGAACCGTTTTGCGCGTGCAGTGAAATACCAAGGCCCTCGCGATTATCAAGTTGCAAAATTTGCAAGTCGCACTATGCGCTGGACCGGAATCATCGTGCTCGCATATTTGGTGTGGCACCTATTCGATTTCACATTTGGGACAGTGAACGCAGTTGGCACAGATGGCACATTTGTGCGCGGTGAAGTGTATGCAAACTTGGTGCGCAGTCTTGATCGTCCAGTTGTGGCGGCGTTTTACGTGCTTGCCAACGTGCTGTTAGGCATTCACCTGTTTCACGGAGCGTGGAGCATCTTCCAGTCGCTCGGTTGGAACAATCCACGATTCAATAATTGGCGTCGTGGTTTTGCAACAGGGTTTGCAACCATCGTTGTAGTTGGCAATGTGTCATTTCCAATTGCGGTTATCGCAGGAATTGTGAAGTAGGAAATTATGAACACCTTTAACGCAAAAATTCCATCGGGTGCATTGCACGAAAAGTGGGACAACTACAAAGCAGATGCGAAGTTGGTAAACCCAAACAACAAGCGCAAGTTCAAGATCATTGTTGTTGGTACAGGTCTTGCTGGCGCGTCTGCTGCTGCAACACTTGCCGAACTTGGTTACCAAGTTGATGCATTCACGTTCCACGACTCACCGCGTCGCGCACACTCCATTGCAGCGCAGGGTGGAATCAACGCTGCCAAGAACTACCAGGGCGACGGCGACAGCATTAATCGTTTGTTCCAAGACACCATCAAAGGTGGCGACTTCCGTTCGCGTGAAGCAAACGTGCATCGTTTGGCGCAAGTATCAGTTGACATCATTGACCAGATGGTTGCTCAGGGTGTTCCATTCGCCCGTGAATACGGCGGATTGCTCGACAATCGCAGCTTCGGTGGCGCACAAGTAAGTCGTACCTTCTATGCACGGGGCCAAACCGGCCAGCAATTGCTGATTGGTGCGTACCAGCAGATGGCTCGCCAAGTTGGTCTTGGCGGTGTGCGTTTGTTCAACCGCACCGAACTCATTGACACCGTCACCATTGATGGTCGATGTGCCGGCATTGTTGTGCGCGACCTGCTGACAGGTGAAATTCAATCGCACGCAGCACACGCTGTCGTGTTGGCAACCGGTGGATACGGAAACGTGTTCTTCTTGTCAACCAATGCAATGAACTGCAACGTCACTGCTGCATGGCGTGCACACCGTCGTGGCGCTTTGTTCGCAAACCCGTGTTACACACAGATTCACCCAACCTGCATTCCGCAGGCCGACGAAACACAGTCGAAGCTCACGCTCATGAGTGAGTCGTTGCGTAACGACGGGCGGGTGTGGGTGCCAAAGCGTGCAGATGACAATCGTCAGGCAGATCAAATTCCAGAAGACGAACGCGATTACTTCCTCGAGCGCCTGTATCCGTCCTATGGCAACTTGGCTCCGCGCGACATCTCATCACGTGCAGCGAAGCGTCTTGTCGACAAGGGTCAAGGAATTGGGCCACTGAAGAATGGTGTAAACCTTGACTTCTCGGCAGCAATTGATCGGCTTGGTCGCGATGTTGTTGAAGAGCGTTACGGCAACTTGTTCCAAATGTACGAGCGCATCGCAGGTGAAGATCCATATAAGACACCAATGCGTATTTACCCGGCAACGCACTACACCATGGGCGGCCTATGGGTGGACTACGAATTGATGACCACCATTCCAGGTTTGTATGCAGCAGGTGAAGCCAACTTCTCTGATCACGGCGCAAACCGCCTTGGAGCGTCGGCATTGATGCAAGGTTTGGCAGACGGTTACTTCGTGTTGCCGTACACCATCAGTAATCAGCTTTCATCTCTGTTGGGCAAAACAATTCCTGGCACCGATCATCCTGCGTTTAAACAAGCAGAGACAGAGGCAAGTGCTCGTTACAACGGATACCTTGCGGTGAAGGGCAAGCGTTCACCAGATTGGTTCCATCGTGAACTCGGCAAAATCATCTGGAACGAATGCGGCATGGAGCGCACGCGCGAAGGATTGCAGCAGGCACTCTCCGATTTGCCAGCACTGTACGAAGAATTCAAGACCGATCTACGTGTAACAGGAACGGGCGACAGCACGAACCAGACACTCGAAAAGGCTGGCCGCGTTGACGACTTCTTCCAGTTGGGAATGGCCATGTGCCAAGACGCCCTCACACGTGAGGAAAGCTGTGGCGCGCACTTCCGTTCTGAATATCAAACCGAAGAGGGCGAAGCCCAACGCAATGATGAGGACTACTGCCATGTCGCTGCATGGGAGTGGACGAATGATCCTATGAAGCCAGCGCGTCACGCTGAAGAGTTAGTTTTTGAAACTGCACATCTTGCTACAAGGAGTTACAAGTGAGCCATCTAAAGAATCTCAAACTGAAAGTTTGGCGCCAATCTGGCCCAACGGACAAAGGTCATTTCGAGAACTACATCATTGACGAAATCAGTGATGAGGCTTCATTCCTTGAAATGCTTGATGTGTTGAACGAAAGTTTGATCACCGAGAATAAGGAAGCCGTGGTGTTTGACCACGATTGCCGCGAAGGAATCTGCGGAACATGCTCACTTATGATCAATGGTGTTGCTCACGGTCCACAAAAGGCAACAACAACCTGTCAGTTGCACATGCGTACATTTAAGAGTGGCGACACCATCGTGATTGAACCGTGGCGTGCCACCGCATTCCCCATCATCAAGGATCTCATGGTTGATCGCGGCGCATTTGATCGCATTATTGAATCTGGCGGGTTCATCACTGCAGCAACTGGTGGCGCACCAGATGCAAACCTCATTCCAATTCCAAAGCCAGTGGCCGATGCTGCAATGGACTCGGCTGCATGCATTGGTTGTGGAGCCTGCGTCGCTGCTTGCCCGAACGGTGCAGCCAGTTTGTTTACCGCGGCCAAGATTTCGCACCTTAACTTCTTGCCGCAAGGTCAGTCCGAACGCTTTAAGCGCACGGAAGCAATGGTCGAAACGATGGATGAATACTTCGGATCATGCACGAACCACGGCGAATGTTCTGCTGCGTGTCCAAAAGAGATTTCAATTGATGTAATCGCGCTCATGAACAAGGACTATCGCGCGTCAAAGTTTAAGAACCGCAAAGAACTCAGTCGTTAGTTGCCATTGATTTGTTGAGTTCACTTGCAAATTGGGTTCAAGATGTTATTGAACAACTTGGCTATGTGGGCGTTGCACTGCTCGTCGTTGCCGAAAACGTTTTCCCGCCGATTCCTTCAGAAATCATCCTGCCATTTGCTGGCTTTGTCGCCCAGAGGGGTAGCGAATCAGTAGTCATCATGATCCTTGCGGCAACTGTTGGGTCAGTTGCTGGAGCGCTCATTATGTATTGGATCGCAGCAGTTATTGGGGACGAGCGTTTGCATGCGTTCACCAGAAAATTCGGCAAGTGGGTGCAAATCCGAGAGGTTGATCTCACTCGCGCAGAGGAATGGTTTGACCGGCACGCCACGAGTGCGGTTCTTATTGGGCGCTGCGTACCGCTTATTCGCTCAGTGGTCTCTATTCCTGCGGGCTTCAGGCGGATGAAGCTAGTTCCTTATATTACGTACACATTTTTAGGAAGCCTGGTGTGGAACATCCTGCTCATCGGTGCTGGCGCGTTATTGGGCGACAACTGGGAGCGTGTTGGTGATGTGATGTCGCCTATTCAGAAGTTGGTGGAGCTGTCGGTGGTGGCGGCGGTAGTGGTGTTTGCTTGGCTGCGGGTGCGGTCGCTGTTGCGGCAGAGGCGCGCGAAATAACCTCACGAGTTTTTGGTTCTCCGGAATACACAATTCGAATGGCAACTGCTCCAAGCATCAAAGTGATGAGAGCAATTGCAAAACCTTGGTACAACAGTGCCGACCGGTCGGTTCCGGCACTAAGCGAGTGAATTGATGTTGTTACAAAAAGGCCATAGCTAAGAAAGTGAATTGCGCGCCACAGTTTGCGCGGGATCTTTTTCATTGCCCACGAACTGACTTGTACCGCAATCAGCATGTACATGCTGACAATTCCCCATGCAAGAGCAAGCGGTTTCCACGTTGCAGCCATAGGAACAAGAATGTCTTTCACGCTGAATTGCACGTACGAGTCAGCCATGATCGCTGCAATATGAATGCCAGTTCCCATTAACGTCAGCGTTCCGAGCCAAGTATGTAAATCGCGCAGCCACGCTGGTCGGTCGTATGGTTTGAGCATTCGAGTGGAGAGGAATATTCCCCACAATGTGGTGGCGGCTAATAGCGCCCACGCAACGATTCCCGATGAGCGTGAAAGGAACCACCAAAACTGTTCATTCATGAGACGAATTCCCTCCACATTGAACTTTCAATAATGTCGCCATCTACCGTAACTGCCATTGCAGCCATGCCGAGTTGATCAATAAGTGGCATCCCTTGTTCAAGTCCGCCAACAAGCAATGCAGTTGCAAATACTTCCGCCCACACTGCTTCAGAAGCAAGCACAGTTGATTGAACAAGTTGGCCAGGAGATTCTGAGAGTGGAGTTGCAGTGTTTGGATGTAACACGTGGTGCGTTTCACCAAGGGTTCCAATCCAACGTTTTCCACGGGTGGAAGAGGTGGCAATGCCACCTGAATTGAGAAAGAGCGTTGTGAGGTCTGTGCTTTCATCAAATGGTGATTCAACAGCAACCGACCAACCACCGTTAAGTTCGCTATCGCCAGCAATTCGCATGTCGCCGCCAACACTGACGCAAACTCCGGTTGCTCCAAGTGAAATGAGCTCAGTTGCCACAATGTCTGCAGCAAGACCTTTACCAAGCCCACCGGGGTCAAGGGTTGCGCCTCTGGGAAGACGGACTGCACCACTTGCGGCATCAACACGTGTTTCGCTGAGCGGCACCGCCCATTGTGAGTTCGGCGCAATGTCTGACTTCATTGAACTGTCAGAGCGTGAAACGCCGTAGCCAAGTCCGATAAGGGCAGGTAATAACGAGGGATCGAATAAGCCATGTGTACGCGATTGTGCGTCAACTAGGTAGCGCACCAGCGTGATGGTGTCAGCGCTGACATACATTTCTTTGCCGTCAGCAGTATTAATGAGCGATATTTCGCTTGTGCCAATAAAGCGACTCCATTTGCTTTCAAGGTCCGCCAAGCGCAAACGAGCAGTGTGCAGAAGTGATTGATTGCCAATCACCACGATGTTTGCGGTATTGCCCATGCAGGGAAATGAATCGATGTGCTTGGTCATATTGACCTCAGCCTCAGAGTTGTTAATTAGAACTGGATGTTTTTGGCGCGACTGTAGCCACTGGTGCTGGTGCACCGGCTGGTGCAGGTTCGGCGGCTGGTGCAGCAACGGGAACCTCGATCACAATTGGTGTAGCACCAGCAGGAGCAGTTGGAGCAGTGACAGGCGTTTGTGCAACCGAACCGGAAGGCACTAACGCAGGGTCAACCGCAACGGCCGGGGTACTCAAGCTGTTCTCGTTTAGCGCCTTTGCTTGTGCTGCCCAGGTGTATGCAGCACTGAGGCCAAGTGTTGAAGAAAGCGCAAGTCCTGAGGTAAGGATGCGTGCAGATCGTGCCGGGTGCTTGTCGCGCTTAGGTGCTCGCGATTCAGTCATCGTCGTCATCCCTGCGCTTGTCACGCTTATCGTCATCGTCATCGTCATCGTCATCGTCATCGTCATCGTCATCGTCATCGTCATCGCCATCGCGACTACTCTGACTGTTCTTTTTGGAATTCTTGTCATCTTTTTTAGCGTCGCGTTTTTGTTGCGGTGTTGTGATGGTTGGAGAAGAGGCTTTGGATGGAGCGGCAGTCACGTCACTAGCGATCAGTGAAGTAACCACGCGACCTCCGATGACTTCCGCGTTGAACTTCAGTCGATGGTTGGAGTTGCGCAAGGTAACGATCACACGAGTTGCTGAAACGTTTTCTGCACTGTAAAGGAACCCGTCCTGGGGAGTCACTCCACTTACCGAAAGATGACTAGTGGACTGAACGAGTTGAATCGACGCGGCACCTTGGATGCTGTAACTGGAAATTCTTGCTTCTCCGACTTGAACTGGGGTGGTCGGGGAATTGGTCTGTGACTGTGGGATTGAACTCGATGAAGTGACTGCTGATCGATCGCTGCCCATTGATTGGGTTACATCGTCTGTCACAACAACTACTGATGGTGAGGTAATGACCGTAAATCCACTGCGTTCTTGCATCAAAACTGCAGCATCTACGGAGGGAAGATTGTCTGAAGTGGCTACGGAGGTCAGGGTTGTGCTGTTTACTGCGAATGTAAGGGCACCAGCTGCGACGACACCAACTACCGAGATGGTTGTTGCAAGGGAGGTTTTCACAGCCATCACGATATGACGACTGAATCAAGAAAAATCCTTAGGTGGATCCAATTTATATCCAATTAATAGGGCTATCCCTCACAAGTCTTGAGATGCAGTGACAAACATCTTTCTAGGTGACAATAGAGGTATGGACATTCTTTTGGTGGAAGATGATGATGCAATCGCCTCGTCGCTCGTGAGTGGTTTGCAGACCGCAGGAATGACAGTGCGACGTGTTGCCACAGGGGCTGATGCAGTCGCCGCAGTAATTCCAGACGTTGTGCTGCTCGACATCGGCCTACCCGATTTTGACGGTTTCGAGGTGTGCCGGCGCATTCGCCAGAAAAGCGCAGTTCCCGTCATCATGCTTACTGCGCGGGATGAGGAAATTGATCGCGTGTTCGGTTTAGAGATTGGCGCCGATGATTATGTGACGAAGCCATTCGGACTCCGTGAACTCATTGCGCGCATTCGGGCAGTTTCACGCAGACATGCCGTGATTGGAGCGCCTGCTGTTGAGGTTTTGGAAATTGGAAATTTAAAGATGGATATGTCGACACGTCGTGTGTATATGAGTGGCGAAGAACTTGAACTCACTACAAAAGAGTTTGATCTACTTGCATATCTAGCACAACATCCAGGAATCGTGCACCGACGGACGGACATAATGGAGTCTGTATGGGATTCCAATTGGTTTGGTCCAACAAAAACGCTTGATGCACATGTTGCGGCAGTTCGCAAAAAACTTGGTAATTCAGATTGGATTGAAGCAGTTCGTGGTGTTGGTTTTCGCCTTGAATCTCCCGAATGAGAATACGATTAATTCTTTCAATGGTGGCATTGGTGCTGGCTATTTTGCTTGCGCACAATATTCCACTTGCTCAACAACTTTCAAAGATTGAGAGTGACCGCATCGTTACGTCAATTGAACGTGACGCATTTACCTATGGAGTTCGACTTTCACCGATTCTCAGCGCAAATGCTGAAGATATGCAGACACAAATTCAGATTTTGTTGAATGAGTACTCAGAAACTGAAAAAGGAATAGTTGTTGTAATTGATGCAAAGGGTTATCTGCTTGCAAGCAACGACCCAACAACTGTTATTGGCTCTGATTATGTCTCGCGCCCAGAAATTGCAACTGCCTTGCTTGGCGACGCAACTTCGGGAACGCGAATGTCAAACACGCTTGGCGGCAGTCTTGCTTATGTTGCAGTTCCGGTTTACTCGGGTGTTGACGTTGTTGGAGTACTGCGCATTACGTTTGCGCAAAGTGACCTCGATGCAGCAGTGAATTCGCGTCTGCGCGGCGTACTCGCATCGGGTGCGATTTCAGTTTTTATGGCAATTCTTGTTGCGTTCATTTTTGCTCGTTGGGTTGCTCGGCCTTTGTTGAAGTTGCGTGAAGCAACTGACGAACTCGCAAAAGGCAATTTGTTGAGCCAAGCAGAGGAAGAAGGCCCGAAAGAGACAAAGCAGCTAGCGCGGTCGTTCAATGCCATGGCTTTGCGACTTGGTGGGCTTATCGAACGGCAACGAGCATTTTCTGGTGATGCTTCGCATCAGCTACGAACCCCTTTAACCTCGCTACGACTGCGATTGGAGCAGGCGAGTGATCAGAGAGTGATATCTCCAGAAGTTGCTCAAGAGCATATTGACGCAGCCCTTGCTGAAACCGAACGACTTGGCAAATTGGTTGAACAGCTCCTCCATCTTGCGCGTTCAGAAGGTGCAATGTTGGAAAAGGAGCAGATCAACATCTCTGAAGTAATTGAGACAAAAGCAAACGAATGGCGTTATCTGGCCGACGAACGAAGTGTTGCAATTACAATCGATGCACAACCGTTAGTTTTTGCTTACTGCAATTCTCTTGCTCTCGCAGAAATCATTGATAACTACATGGACAATGCGATCGGGGTTTCGCCAGAGGGTTCTACGATCTCGATCATTGCGAATCCAGTAGGTGAAGGAATTGAACTTATTGTTCGCGACGAGGGTCGCGGACTTACCGATGAGCAGCGATCGCGTGCTTTTGACAGATTTTGGAGAAACTCGGTTGACTCCAACAAGCGTAAGGGCAGTGGGCTAGGCCTTGCCATTGTTGCGCAACTCGCTCAGGCTGGTGGCCTTGCTGTGGAGCTTCGAGAGTCTCCTGTTGGCGGAGTTGACGCTGTGATTGTAATTCCAGTCGCAAACTAAACAGCGAGTGCACCAGAAAAGATTTGCCACGCAAGCGCAGACTTGGCAACAAGACTCAGCACGATGTACGCACGCTCGCCGTACAAATAGTTCGCCCACTTACCTTTTGCTTTGTATTGCTTCCACTGCACCAATGCAAAACTGTTGAACAGTAGGAAAAGGGAAATCACAATTCCATAGACGAAACCAGGTGTCGCCGACTCGGTTGGACCTTTTGGCGAAAGTGTGTTGATCGCAATCATGACCCACGGAACGATTCCTGCAATGCAGCCGAAGTAGAACGGAAGCAAGTCTCCGCTTCCTGGCTTTGCATACTTTTCTTGCAACCAACCGAACAGAATCATTGAAGCATTCACTCCGAACATGCCAGACAGTGCGATGTAATCGGAAACTCCATTCAGTTGCAAGATGACCACGATCATGAGTGATGAGGAAATCGAATACTCAACCCACCTGAAGTAGTTGTGACGAGCAGCGAGCCCAGCGCTGTATCTCGGAAAGAACTTTGGGCTGATGATTAAAAAATGGAAGAAAGCTGACAACGCTAGAAATGTGCCGATCATCCAACTGATATTGAGGTTGAACAGCTGAACCGGGTCGGAGAACGCGTCAAGAGTTGGGGCGTCGGTGAGATACGTGGCACGCACCGGCATGGAGGCGTCATTGGAGAGTGCAATTATTCCAATGAGGGAAGCGAGATGAAGTAATCCCGCAATGAGGTTAAGCCTTCGTAATTTGCTGATTTCTGTGTCCATGTTTCAAGTGTGCCATGCCACAGTCGCCACCTGTGGTTCTCGTAGTCTTATAGCGATGAGTTCATTAGCCGTTTTGATTGCCGCAACCAACGAGGACACCGTTTCTCAGTGGATCCGGGTTGACCTCGTTGCGATCATCATGTTCATTTCTGGCGCTCATGTAGTGATGCGTTTGGTCGCATTCCTTGCTGACCAGCAAATTTTGAGTGTCAAGAATCGAAATCCAGATAACTCGGACATGTCAGCGCTGTCCACGGGAGCACATCGCGCAGCGGTACTTGGTGCATTGCGCTGGGGAATCAATTTCATCGTTATTGCGGTAGCCACCACTTCGGTGTTTTTGCGGCTCAATCTGCCACCATCTGCGCTGGTGTTTCTTGGTTCTGTCGCAGGCGCTGGTTTGGGTTTTGGTGCCCAGCAAATGGTGGGTGACATCATCGCTGGTTTGTACATCATCGCGGAGCGCCAATTTGGTGTCGGCGACATTGTGCGTCTTGGTCCATTCGGCATCGTTGGTTGGGCGGAGGGACGTGTAGAGGAAGTAACGCTTCGAGTAACAAAGATTCGCACCTTTGACGGCGACCTCATCAGTATTGCCAACGGACAGTTGCGTCAAAACGTAAACATGTCGCGCGACTGGTCGCGCGTTCTCGTTACGGTGCCTCTACCGCGTGAGTGCGACATTGAAAAAGAGATCATTCGCATTGACCGTGTTTGTGCCGAAATGGCTCGCGATCCAAAGTTCTCCGACATGTTGATCGAAGTTCCGAGCGTTCAAGGCGTAGATAACTTGGGCGAAGCTGATGTTGAAGTACGTGTTGCGGGGCGTTCGCTTCCAGTTCAGCAATGGAAGGTGGAGCGCGAACTGCGCAGACGTATTGCTGCAGAGCTGCGCAGCACCTATGCGGCGATCAAAGTGGGCGGAGGGGTAACGGCATGAAAATACGTCGCCCTCGAAATTCAACACTGTTTTCAATTCTGGTGTTCTTGGTGTCATTTGGATTCTGGCTTGGTCAACCTCAGCCAGTAACGAACTATTCCTATGTCAGCATTCCAGAATTGAGCTCTACGACCACGGTCCCTGTTGCTGTAGAAACAACAGTTGTTGAAACAACTATTCCAACGGATACAACTGTTGACCCTGCGCTGGTTGAATCCACAGTGCCTCCTGAAACAACAGTTCTTCCGTAGCGAAGAACTATTTCGTATCGACTACTAAGAACGCTTCGGCAGTTCTTCCCGCAGGTAAACCACCTGCTTGAGCAATTTGCTCACCCCATCCGCGCATTCGAATAGGTAATTCTGCGGGCTCTTGATGCTGACTTGCATGACACAGCAAAGCTTCAATCTTCTTTTCCATCATGTCGGTGGTGTCAACGAAATGCTTGGGGTTCGGACCTGCCATGATCCACGTTTCAGGAACACTGTGCGGTGCAAGCCCGCGCTCGCTCAGCAACTCTGGAAACGCAAACTCGTTGCGCGCATCGGGGTACACGGCGCACAGTGCTGCTTCGCCTGTTGCCAGATGATCGGGGTGTGATGCGTAGATGCGGTCGTATCGACGCTCTGAAGACTGTGTGAGCACACGATCGGGTTTGACCATGCGAATGACAGCACTGATTTCGCGGCGCAAGTTCAAGTCGGGAACAACAGCGCCGTCGGGGAACCCCAGCCAGTGCAGTTCGGTAACACCAAGAATGTTGGCTGCAGCAGTTTGCTCACGTCTGCGAATGCGAGCCATTTCGTCGCGCGTAATGGTGTTGTCAGAACCACCAGCTTGACCGTCAGTAACTAGGCAATACACCACTTCGTGGCCTTCGGAAACCCATGTGGCCACTGTTCCACCGGCACCAAAGTCAACGTCATCTGGGTGCGCAGTAATCACAAGTATTTTCATATTTCATACTGTAGGACGAGGTAAGAGTTTTCATGTAATTCACCTAGGCGTAATCTCGCATTTTCAGTCAATCCATATTTCGCTATTCATATGGGACTATGAGTTACGTTGTTGCATTCATGGTCTGGCCAACGATTTCAGTCATTTATTCAACTGCCCGTTCGATTCGTGCAAATCGATCAATTACGCAGCAGTTGCAGGTTTTTTCGCAAACTCTCGCCAAATAGAGGGATGCAGACTGGACGACGTGTTGTCATCTAGTTTTCCATCATTGATCACTGCAAAGACAATAGACATTGCAGCAAATCCGGTTGAAACACACGCTAGGACAGTGGCAAAACCAAATAGTCCGCTTAGTCC
>JBIKHN010000122.1:0-4661 GCA_044362135.1 Ilumatobacteraceae bacterium
AAACACGTCGACCCGACATCGTTCCCAAAATATCTGTCGCCATTTCAACGGCTGCATGGGAAACCGACGCCGTGGAACGACTAATTGAAGTTTCTGTTCTCGCGCGCTTGCCCACTTCAAGTGCATGGCGAAACAACATATTTAGCGAAGTTCGTGCTGTGGTTTCTGTTCGCGCTTTGTCCCACGCGTTGCGTACTTGGCCAAGAATTTCGGTTTCACCGAGTACTGCGGAATCGAGACCAGATGCAACTTCAAACAAATGACTTACTGCTGCATCATCATGCTGACTGTAGAAATGTGGTTGGAGTTCTTCAACAGACAAGCCAGATAATTCACAAAAGAAGTCCCGGACATCCGCAAAAGCTCCATGAAACTTTTCAGCAATTACATACACTTCGGTGCGATTGCATGTGGAAAGCACCACCGTTTCGCGAACGTGATCACGCGACACCAACCCATGTAGCGACTTCGCAAGCACATCATCAGAAATGCTGACGCGCTCAATCACATCGAGCGGAGCAGATTTATGGTTGATGCCAAGGACAACTATTGACATATTGCAGCCACCTCGCGCTTTGTCTTCGTTGCAGGCTTATCTTCGCGACTGAGCTGCTCGTAGTAGCCAAGTATTTGCAATTCGACACCCAGGTCAACACTGCGTACCGAAATGTTTTCTGGAACATTCAAGATCACGGAGGCGAAGTTTAAAATTGAACGGATTCCCGCGTTAACCAACAGGTCTGCTGCGTGCTGAGCCGACGCAGGTGGAGTGGAAATAACTCCGATGCTTACCGACTCTTCGCGCACGATGGCTGGCAAGTCGTCCACATGTCGCACCAACACGCCAGCAACTTTTTTGCCAACCTTTGTCGAGTCAATGTCCACTACGCCAGCAACTGGAAAACCACGGGTAGAGAATCCGTTGTAGTTAGCCAATGCGTTACCGAGGTTGCCGGCACCAACCACCACAACTTTCCATTCATGGTGCTGGCCAAGTTCGCGCTTTATTTGATACACCAAGTAAGCGACGTCATAGCCGACTCCGCGCGTGCCATAACTTCCTAGATACGACAAGTCTTTGCGCACCTTCGCCGCGTTCACCCCGGCAAGTGCCGCAAGTTGATCACTCGATAGCTGGGCTGTTCCGTCAGCAATCAAGGTGTTCAAGATCTGGAGATATACGGGGAGGCGCGCAACTGCAGCATCTGGAATTCTGCGACGTGCGGGGGATGAGGTTTGGGCAAGGTCGGCCACGCCTCAAATGTAGGCGTTCGTGCATGAATTCACGAAGTCCAACTAGTCTTCGGTGATGAGCGCAACCACATTTCTCGCCATGGGAGGGCTGAATGGCGCCCTCGCGGGAACGGCCACCCTCATAGCGACCGCTTTCACACTGAGCACCGCCGACCGATGGATCAAGCGCCGTCAACCACACGAACTGGCATGGACAATTGCCATGGGGTTATTCGCCATGGGCTCTGCGTGTCTGTGGTGGGCAGAAAGCACGGGATGGAACATCTTCGTTTTCAGAATGTTCTTTCTTGCTGGGGCAGTTCTTAATGTGTCGTGGCTGGCACTTGGCACTGTGTACCTGCTCGGAGGACATCAACTTGGAAATCGTGTTCGACAAGTCCTCATTTGGTTATCGGGCTTTGCAACCGGAATAGTTCTCGTTGCACAAACCAAAGTTGAAGTAGTCGCCGATCAATTACCCACCGGTAAAGAAGTGTTTGGTGTTGCCCCACGAATCCTTGCCGCAGTCGGATCCGGCGTTCCGGCACTCGTCATTATCTTTGGCGCACTGTGGTCTGCTTGGCGCGTACTCCGCAAGAAGAACCCTGCTCTTTCAACAGGAGCAAAGCGATCGGTGTTTTCTGCTGGGCGTTTGGCTTTAGGGAACGTGCTGATTGCAACTGGAACGTTGGTGCTCTCTGCGAGTGGAACACTGGCTGGTCGATTTGGTGAAGACAGAGCGTTTGCAATCACGCTGTTGGTTGGAGTGTCAATTCTGTTCTTTGGCTTTCTCGTTGCTAGCAATTCAACACGTGCTAAATCATCGCAACGCGCGTCGCAGTACCTTGCCCGTGCTGCCAGTTGGCAGTGATTGAACAATCAACACTTTCGACGGACACTTGTAACGAGCTAATTGTTTTTGGCAATGCTCAATAATTGATTCTTCATCAAGGTGCACGCCATTGTGCAAGACAACGTATGCGCGCACAGCTTCACCGGTGTGTGGATGAGAAACACCAACAACTGCAGCTTGACCAATTGCTGAATGCGCCAAAAGTACTTGTTCAACTTCTGCTGGATATACGTTGAACCCGCTCACAATGATGAGGTCTTTCAAACGATCAACAAGAAATAGATCTCCGTCTGCATCTTTTACCGCTATATCGCCAGTACGTAGCCAACCGTCTGCGGTGAGCACACGGTCTGTTGCCTCCTGATCGTTGTAATACCCAGCGAAGACATTCTCGCCACGCACCCAAATTTCGCCAGAGTCTCCCTCTTCCGCATCATCACCGTGTTCATCAACCAAGCGAATAGATACTTCCTGTAACGGTTTCCCAATGGACCCAACCTTGTGACTGCCATTGATAGAGGTGGTTACCACTGGTGAAGATTCGGTAAGCCCATAACCCTCATGTACAACAAGCCCATATCGATCTTTCAATTGATTCGTCACTTGCTCGGGCATTTTTGCTGCGCCAGTTAAAGCCACACGTAATTGTGAAAGCACCTTGCACTCATTGTCTGGCATTTGTGCAAGTGCGGACCACACTTGCGGTGCACCAGGAACCACCGTTACTCCACGTTCTGCGAATGTTTCTAGTGCGGTTGATGGATCAAAGCGCTGCACGAGAACCACACTTGCGCCTGTAAACATGGTGTATCCAAGCACAACGTTCAGTCCGAAAATATGAAACAGTGGCAACACTCCGTACACCACGTCGCTACTGCGCAACACATTTTCTTTCGAAATCTGTACAAGGTTTGACAGTAAATTGTTATGCGTAAGCATTGCTGCTTTGGGCGAACCTGCTGTTCCGCTCGTAAAAATGAAAGCCGCCATTTCGTTTGACGACATATTCAACATCGGAACAGGTACATGCATTAGTGACTCGGTCAGTGTGATCGCCCCCGCAATGTCATGGCCTTCCGTGGCAATTACTGCACGCAGTTCTGTAAGCGAAGAGCGATCAACATTGCTCCAAGCAGTCATGGCTGCCGGCTCTACAAACACGATGCGAGGTTGAACTGTGTCCAATTCGCGTTGTATTTCAGAAGCAGGACTCATGACGTTAAGTGGAACTGCAATTCCACCCACTCCAAGAGTTGCTAAATACGCAAGAACGAAATACCGACTGTTACCACACAAGATTGCAACACGATCACCACGCTCAACTCCGTTTTCGGCAAGTACTCCACGCAGACTTGCTACCTGTGAACGTAGTTCCCCGTATGTGGTAGGACGTCCCCGACTGATGAGTGCGATGTTGTCGGCAGGATGTTGCTCGATAATTTCTGCAAGATTCACGTACGCCTCGCCTGACCGCTAAATCCCATTACCTGAGAGACAGGATTCCAGCAGCAAAAATTGAAATGAGCAGCAGTGCAATTGCCAATGTGGTCGCTGGGCGCATGTCATGACATTACGCCTAATTCCAACCTCAGTTGGGCTTGGCACCCAAACGCACTGTGGTGCTTACGCCACCACCGGCATTCGGGTCCTGGCTAATGGTCACCATGTTTGTTGGTCCAAGGTCCAACTCAGCCGCAGCAGAACCGCGATCGGTACACAACGCCAACATTCCAAAACTGTCAATGACGAGCCCAAGGCCTCCACCAATTTCGGAGAAGTTGTTCACAATGGGAACGGAGCGAACAACATGATTCGGCGAATCCACATTGCCGATAGAAACTCGCACTGGTGATCCCCATTGCGCAATTTCTTCTGGACCGATATTGAGTTGGCAATTCCCAAAATGATCTACCCACGTCACTTCGCCAACGAGCTGTCCATTTTCTTCACGGGTAATGGGAATGATGCCGGGAAGAAGTGAAGCGGTATCAATCTCGGTGCCGAGTTCGCACAATTCAACACCATTACAAATGTGTGCTGCGACCGAACCAAAAATGTCGCGTCCCGCAAACGTGGTTCCCGGAGACGGCAAGTGATACTTCGTATTGGTTAGCTCCACGGCAAATTCGGCTCCACCTGCCAGCGCAACGCCCATTGCCAGAAGGCCATTATCTGGGCCAACAAACACGCCATCCCCACCGGAAACGCTGACCGCAATAGCGCGCCGCGAAGTGCCAACACCTGGGTCGACAACTGCCAAGATCACACCTTTTGGAACATAGGAAACGGCTCTCGCTAATGCAAGTGATCCTGCACGAACATCGAACGCTGGAATGTCGTGAGTGATGTCAATGACTTGCACGTGCGGAGCAATGTCTGCGACAACGCATTTCACAATTCCAACGAATTCATCTCGAGTTCCGTAATCAGTAAGGAACGAAATGTGATTGAAGTGATGTGTCATGGTGTGTTCAAGAAAAAACGAATGGACCGGTGCCAACCCCCCGACGGCACCGGTCCAAACGGCGCACTCTTTCGAGCGCGACTCCCGGTTGGGGGGTAACCCCGTCCGGAG
>JBIKHN010000066.1:0-7973 GCA_044362135.1 Ilumatobacteraceae bacterium
GGCGGAGATGACAGCGCTCGCGAAGCAGCGTGGTCTGAGTACTTCGACACCGCAGCAACAACTGAGGCACCAGCAGAAGCTGCAGCCGACGTGCCTGCTGTTGAACCAGAAGCTCCAAGCGCATAGTTTTCTGTAACTGCGCTCGTCAGGGGGCGAGCGCAGCTACAGAAGTTCATCGGAGTCATATGAAATTGATTGGGCTTACAGGCGCAATTGGATCGGGTAAATCTTCGGTGTCCGCGCTGTTCTCGCGTAAGGGTGCGGTCATCATCGATGGTGATGGCATTGCTAAGCAGTTACAGCATAAAGGGTCTGCAACGCTACAGAAGATGGTCGATGAGTTCGGCGATGTTTTGCTTGAATCTGGAGAGTTGGATCGAGCAAAAGTTGCTCAGATGGTTTTCGGCGACCCAGAGATGTTGAAGAAGTTGAACGCCATCATGCATCCCGCAATTGGCGCAGAGATCATTCGCTTGATCGAAGAAAACATGCAATCCGACACTGTGGTGATCCTTGACATGCCGTTGCTGGTTGAGAATCCGCGTGATGGTCTCTCGGGGCTTGTCGTCGTTGACGTTGATCCTGAGGTTGCAATCTCGCGGCTTGTGCAGTTTCGAAACATGAGTGAAGAAGACGCTCGACGCCGTATGGCTAGCCAGGCAAGTCGGGAGGAGCGTCTGAAAGTCGCCGATCGCGTCATAGACAACAGTGGTGACATTGATGCACTCGCACCGCAGGTTGATGAAGTTTGGGATTGGTTCGCAACTCTCCCCAATGCTCAGCAAGGTGCTGGCGCACTTGCGAAGAAGAGCAAATAGTGACCGTTGATCATCAGCGCTTTCAAGTTGTATCCGACTATCAGCCAGCAGGAGATCAGCCGAAAGCAATAGCTCAGTTGTCTGAAGGGATTGAACGCGGCGACAGGTTTCAAACCCTTCTTGGAATAACTGGTTCGGGCAAATCGGCCACCGTTGCTTGGACCATTGAAAAGGTGCAACGCCCAACTCTGATTCTCGCTCCAAACAAAAGCCTTGCAGCTCAGCTTGCTCAGGAAATGAAAGAGTTCTTCCCTAAGAACCGTGTTGAGTACTTCGTGAGTTATTACGACTACTACCAGCCGGAGGCGTACATTGCTTCGAGCGACACTTTCATCGAGAAAGACTCTTCGGTGAACGATGAGATTGATCGGTTACGACATTCGGCGACTGCTGCATTGCTTACGCGTCGCGACACTATTGTGGTGGCATCAGTCAGTTGCATTTATGGAATGGGCAACCCCGAGGAGTATCGGGGAAACCTTTTAGAACTCCATGTTGGGGTTGATTACGACCAACGCAGCCTGCTTCGTCGGCTTGTCGACCTGCAATACGACCGCAATGACATGACTCTTGGTCGCGGAAACTTCCGCGTTCGCGGCGACACCATTGAGGTGCAGCCCGCCTATGACGAGACTGTCACTCGAATTGAAATGTTTGGGGACACCGTTGAACGAATCACGATTGTTGATGCGTTGACGGGTGAGACCGTGAACGATATGAGTGAAGTGTTGATCTTTCCTGCCACGCATTATGTGGCGGGAGATGAGCACATGAGGAAAGCGGTCGTCGGTATTGAACACGAGTTACAAGTCCGACTGAAGCAATTTGAGACAGAAGGCAAGTTATTAGAGGCACAGCGCCTCAGGATGCGCACTCAATATGACCTTGAGATGATCGCCGAGGTTGGATTCTGTAATGGAATCGAAAACTATTCGATGCATATTGACGGTCGATCGCCAGGGGAGCCGCCGTTTACTTTGCTGGATTATTTCCCCGATGATTACCTCTTGGTCGTCGATGAAAGCCATGTGACCATTCCCCAACTTCATGGCCAATTCGCGGGGGATCGCAGTCGTAAAGCAACTCTTGTTGAACATGGTTTCCGTCTGCCTTCGGCTGCCGATAATCGTCCTTTGCAATTTGAAGAGGCGATGCAAAGGATCAATCAGTGCATTTTCCTATCTGCAACACCTGCGAAGTTTGAAATTGCAACGAGTCAGCAGGTTGTAGAGCAGATCGTTCGTCCAACCGGCCTGGTTGACCCCGAAGTGATTGTGAGACCAACTAAAGGTCAGATCGATGACATCATCGAAATGGTCAACGGCAGAGTGGAAGCCGGCGATCGCGTACTTATCACTACCTTGACCAAAAAGATGGCAGAGGATTTGAGTGAGTACCTGCTTGAGCAGGGCCTTAAGGTGCGCTACTTGCACTCAAACATTGACACCATCCAACGGATTGAAATTCTTCGCGCGCTTCGACTTGGAGAATTTGATGTACTCGTTGGAATCAACTTGCTCCGCGAAGGTTTGGACCTGCCAGAAGTTTCGCTCGTAGCAATTCTGGATGCAGATAAGGAAGGATTCCTACGCAGCGAAACATCGCTCATTCAGATGATTGGACGCGCCGCTCGAAATGTTAATGGCCAGGTGGTCATGTACGCCGATAAACGGACTCCATCAATGGATCGTGCAATTGGTGAAACGCAGCGTCGCCGAGAACGGCAGATCGCCTATAACAAGGAACACAACATCAATCCTCAGACCATTCGTAAGGCGGTCGGAGACATTCTGTCGGTGCTTCGCCCATCTGAAGGGGCCACGTCAACAACGAAGAGCGGACGTCGTGATCGTGAGCGTGAAAAGGTGGTGAACGAATTGCGTTCGTTGCCACAGCAGGAACTAGGCCGACTCATTCAAACCCTCGAGGAGGAAATGAACCTCGCAGCCTCGGAGTTGAAGTTTGAATATGCAGCGCGACTGCGCGATGAAATGAAAGATTTACGACGCGAACTTCGCGACGCTAAGTAGCCAGTAAGTAGTCTGCTGTCATGCCCCCAGCGAAGAAGAAGCCTGTGTATTCGGCGGGGGTGATCTCCGTTCGTGGTGCGCGTGAGCACAACCTTAAGAACATCAATGTTGAGGTTCCTCGCGACAAGTTGATCGCACTCACGGGACTTTCGGGAAGTGGCAAGAGCAGTTTGGCCTTTGACACTATTTATGCAGAAGGCCAACGTCGCTATGTCGAATCGCTCAGTGCCTATGCGCGGCAGTTCCTTGGTCAAATGGATAAGCCGGATGTCGATGTCATTGAGGGCTTGTCGCCAGCAATCTCCATTGACCAAAAAACGGCATCGAAGAATCCACGTTCAACGGTTGGCACGATCACCGAGATCTATGACTATTTGCGCTTACTGTGGGCGCGCATCGGTGTCCAGCATTGCCCGAAAGACGGCATTGCATTACAGCGACAAACACCTCAGCAAATCGTTGACCGAATTTTGGAACTCCCCGCAGGAACAAGATTCCAGGTTTTGGCTCCTGTTGTTCGCGGCCGCAAAGGTGAATACGAAAACCTGCTCGGAGAGCTTCTGGCGCAGGGTTACTCCCGTGCGCGAATCGATGACCAAGTCGTTGATATTTCGGGGTTCTTGAAAAAGGGAGACAAACTCGCTCGGTATGAGAATCACAGCATCGACATCATCGTTGACCGCCTTGTTCAGAAGGCAGGAATCAACCGACGTCTAACTGACAGCCTTGAGACCGCGTTGAAGCTTGCCGATGGTGTCGCCGGAATCGAAATTATGAGCGGCAAAGGTGACGAGCAAGGTGAAGTCATCACATTTAGTCAACACATGGCATGCCCGAAATGCAGCGCAAGCTTCGATGAGTTGGCGCCGCGAAATTTCTCGTTCAACTCACCATTTGGTGCATGCGAGACATGCCTTGGTTTAGGAACCCGATACGAAGTTGAAGAAGAACTCGTAGTTCCGGATCCCGAGTTGTCCATTCTTCAGGGTGCGATTGCTCCATGGCGTTCGGCGCACACGCAGTATTTCCAGCGCATGCTTGAAGCAGTTGCTGAGGAGTATTCCATTCCACTCAATGTGAAGTGGGAAAAGCTCTCCGACAAGAACAAGAACATCATCATGCACGGCGCGGGTGATGCGTTGATGGTGAAGTACAAGAACCGTTATGGACGGTCTCGCGAATACAGCACTTCATATGAGGGTGTCGTTCCCTGGATCAAGCGTCGGCATGAAAGCGCAGAGGGCGAGTATTCACGCGAGCAGTTTGAAAGTTATATGCGCGAGGCGCCTTGCAAAGCCTGCAAAGGGCAACGACTGAAACCCTCATCGCTCGCCGTGAAAGTGAACGGCAAGAGTTTGAGTGAAATTTGTGATCTGTCCATTGGAAACTCTGCTGATTTTCTGAAAGGTCTAAAGCTCGGCGATCGCGACAAAATGATTGCGGAACGCATTACGAAAGAGATCAACGCACGTCTCGGATTCTTGCTCTCAGTTGGATTGGATTACCTCACGTTGTCGCGTGCCGCAGCAACGTTGGCAGGCGGTGAGGCGCAACGTATTCGTCTTGCAAGTCAGATCGGTTCCGGCCTTGTGGGCACTTTGTATGTGCTGGACGAACCAAGTATCGGGCTACACCAACGCGATAATCATCGACTTATTGAGACTCTTGTTCGGCTCCGCGATCTTGGCAACACTGTCATGGTCGTTGAGCACGACGAAGACACCATTCGCGCTGCCGATTGGATTGTTGACATCGGACCAGGTGCGGGTGAACACGGCGGCGAAGTGGTGTATAGCGGTGAAGTCGCTGGCATCGAAAAGGTTGCGAAGTCAATTACTGGTCAATATTTGAGTGGAAAGAAGTTCGTTCCTGTTCCCGCAGAAAGGCGAGCCCCGAAAAAGGAATGGCTCACCATTCGTGGTGCGCGCGAACACAACTTGCAGAACCTGACTGCGAAGATTCCTTTGGGATTATTCGTTGCTGTAACTGGAGTGTCGGGCAGTGGGAAGAGCACACTTATTCGTGACATCTTGCTGCCGTCCCTGATGCAAAAGATTTACAAGTCGAAGGACGCGCCAGGCAAGCACACAGCCGTTGATGGAGTGCAACACCTCGACAAAGTGATTGACATGGATCAGTCTCCGATTGGCAGAACACCGCGATCAAACCCTGCGACGTATACCGGCGTGTTTGACGATATTCGCAAGTTGTTTGCAACTACTCCTGAAGCGAAGGTGCGTGGCTATCAACCTGGTCGATTTAGCTTTAACGTTCCTGGTGGAAGGTGTGAGGCCTGCTCTGGTGATGGAACGATCAAGATCGAAATGGTGTTCTTACCTGATGTGTATGTGCCATGCGATGTGTGCAAAGGCGAGCGATACAACCGCGACACCCTAGACATTTTGTTCAAGGGCAAGAACATTTCTCAAATATTGGATATGCCGATTTCAGAAGCAGTTGATTTTTTCACCAACCAACCTCGGATCGGTCGACACATGCAGACACTGCTTGACGTTGGCCTGGGGTATGTGCGATTGGGGCAATCGGCGCCAACGTTGTCCGGCGGCGAGGCGCAACGCGTGAAACTTGCTGCGGAACTTGCAAAGCGCAGCACTGGTCGAACGATTTACTTGCTTGACGAGCCAACCACTGGTTTGCACTTTGAAGACGTTCGCCGATTGCTAACCGTGCTTGCACGTCTCGTTGAAACGGGAAACACCGTTTTGGTAATTGAACACAATCTTGACGTGATCAAAACTGCGGACTGGATTATTGACATGGGTCCAGAGGGTGGAGACGGGGGTGGACGGATTATCGCCGAAGGAACGCCAGAGGATGTCGCAAAAGTGAAGGGGAGCTACACCGGCAAGTTCCTTGGACCGCTGTTGAAAAAGAAGCAATAGGCAGTGCAACGGCCGTCGATTCCTATTCCTGATACGCCAGGGTCGTATCAATTCAAGGATGAACAGGGCGGTGTCATTTACGTCGGTAAAGCAATAAATCTCCGTTCGCGCGTGGGCAGTTACTTCGCCGAACCTCATACGCTCCACCCACGTACGGCCAAAATGATGTCTGTTGCAGCGAGTGTGGAATGGATTGAGGTCCGCAACGAGGTTGAAGCGCTGATACTTGAATACAACTTGATCAAGGAGCACCGTCCTCGTTTCAACATTCGTTTGCGAGATGATAAGAGCTATCCATTCCTCGCCATCACGCTCGATGAAGAATGGCCGCGAGCAATGGTCATGCGCGGCAGGCGTCGCAAAGGAACGAAATACTTTGGTCCCTATGTAAATGCATGGGTTATTCGGGACACCCTGGAGTTGGTGCTTCGCACGTTTCCCGTTCGCACATGTTCGAACGGAGTGTTCAAACAACACAATCGGCTCGGCCGCCCGTGTTTGCTATTTCACATTGAAAAATGCAGTGGGCCATGTGTCGGAAACGTCGAAGCCGAACAGTATTCAAAGTACGTGCATGACCTCCAGAGATTTCTTAACGGTGATTCCGATGAGATAGTCGGGAGAATCGAATTAGAAATGAAGGAGGCGTCGAGCAAGCAGGACTACGAACGTGCTGCGGTGTTTAGGGATCGTCTTACGCATATTCACAAAGCGCTAGAACGTCAACAGATGGTTGGCGATCAATCCGAGAACATTGACGTCATTGGAGTTGCCGATGATGAATTTGAGGCTTCTGTGCAGGTTTTCTACGTTCGGCGCGGTCGAGTGATGGGTCGTAACGGATTTATTCTGGACAAAGTGGAGGACGTGAGTTCTGGTCAGTTGATGGATCGAATTCTGGAAAGCATTTATGGCGACGCACCGCCGTTAGGTGTCCCCAAAGAGGTTCTGGTTTCACAGGCTCCAGAAAGCCTGAGTGCAGTGGAAGAGTGGCTAGCGAGAGAACGTGGAACAAAAGTTGAGGTTCGAGTTCCAACTCGGGGGGACAAACGAGAATTGCTTGCCACAGTTGTGAAGAACGCTACCGATGAGTTCGCGCGCCATCGCATGAAGCGTGCTTCTGATCACAACAGCCGTAGTCGCGCGCTCACAGAATTGCAAGATCTGCTTAATCTGCCGGAGGCTCCTCTACGGATTGAGTGTTACGACATGGCTCATCTTCAGGGAACTGACTATGTCGGCAGCATGGTGGTGCTTGAAGATGGCTTGCCAATAAAGCGTGAATATCGCAAGTTCAAGATCAAGGATGTTCCAGGTAACGATGACTACGCAGCGATGAAAGAGGTACTCACGCGCAGACTTTCTGCTTACATCGCAGAGCGTGATTTACGCATTGAGCAGCGTGGTGAAAAGCCTGGAAAATTTGCGTACCCACCCCAACTCATTTTGGTTGATGGTGGAAAAGGGCAGCTTGGTGTGGCAATGGAAGTGATTAGCGAATTGGGTCTTGAGCATGAGATTCCGGTTGCGTCTCTTGCTAAACGTTTGGAGGAAGTGTTCGTTCCTAATAGGCCAGTAGCCGTCGATATACCTCGCGGCAGTGATGCCCTATTCATGCTGCAAGTGATTCGAGACGAAGCTCACAGGTTCGCTAATTCGTTCCATCGCGAATTACGCGGTAAACGGATGACCAAGGGTGCACTTGATGGCATACAAGGATTGGGGGAGGCTCGCAAGAAGAAACTCGTGGCGCATTTCGGAACGGTTGCAGCGGTCAAAAAAGCATCTCTCGACAATTTGCTGTCGCTCGGCTGGCTGCCTGAGACGGTTGCCCGCGACATCTTCAAACACCTGCACGGGTAACCTTTTCACGTGGCCGATATTTTGCTCATCGTGGGTCTGTCCGGAGCCGGACGTTCACAGGCTGCAGACGACCTCGAAGATCTCGGCTGGTTTGTTGTGGACAATATGCCGATAACACTTGTTGACAAGGTTGTAGAGCTTGCAGAAAATGGTGCAGAAGATCTTCAACTCGCACTCGTTCTTGGCACACCTTCAAATCAAACCAATGCAATTGACGTTGTCGCGAACTTGCGCGAAGCAGGTCATCGCGTACGCATCTTGTATCTCGATGCGTCAACATCTGAATTGGTGAAGCGTTATGGAGCCACCCGACGTAAGCACCCATTGAGCAGTGCAACGGTCAGCGTTGAAGAGGCCAT
>JBIKHN010000031.1:0-12623 GCA_044362135.1 Ilumatobacteraceae bacterium
GCGAGGGGGGACTTGAACCCCCACGTCCTTGCGAACACTGGCACCTGAAGCCAGCGCGTCTGCCATTTCGCCACTCGCCCGAATGGATGGTTTACCCTACCAATGCTCAATCACCACACCAACGGGTGCAAATATGTGCGCGTGTAGTATTTGTTTGATGTCACACGCGCATGATGCTCATGGTGAAATCGACTCGCTTGCCGACTTGCGCGATGCTTCACGCGAGCGACTCCTTACTGAGATCGGCATGCTTAGGCAGCAAAATGGGGCGGCGGAGTTAGCCGCTTCAAAGCGTGAGGTGCTCGCGTCACGCGATGCGGTATACGGCATGAGTGCAGAATTGGGTGAGTTGCGTGCTCGATTGAAGTCTGATGTGCACAATGCACGACAAACAATGATGCAAGCACCAACGTGGCGCGTGGGTGCGATGGTTCTTCGTCCATTGAGACTTATAAAACAACTACTGCGCAAGAACTAAATGCCACGTTTTAGCATTGTTACACCTGTTTACAATTCTCCAGCAAGGGCTTTGCGAGCGTGCATTAAATCGGTACGCAAACAAAACTTTGATGATTGGGAGTGGTGCATTGTCAACGACTGTTCCACACAACCACATGTTCGCCGCATACTAAACCGACTAGCCGCTCGTGACTCCCGTGTTCGCGTTGCGCATCGATCAACTAACGGTGGAATTGTTGCTGCATCACAAGATGGTCTCGATATGGCAACAGGTGAATTCGTTGCTTTGCTTGACCATGATGATGTGATTGCAAAACGCGCCCTTAAGCGCGTCAATGAAGAGTTGCTTAAAGATGACACCATCGACTATCTCTATACCGATGAAGACAAGATCGACGCAAAGGGTCGACATTACGATGTCTTTCGAAAACCGGACTTTGACCCGGTTCGCCTTCGAGGGCAAAACTACTGCTGCCACTTTTCCGTATTTCGTAATTCCTTATTAGATGAAATCGGTGGCTTTCGCGCCGGTTTTGATGGTTCGCAGGACTATGACTTGATCTTGCGTGCAACCGAACGTGCCCGAACGGTTGCGCACATTCCGAGCATTCTCTATCACTGGCGGGTTGTCCCGGGCTCCGCGGCCGGGGATGTACACGCCAAACCTTATGCCTACGATGCGGGTAAAAAAGCTGTTGAGAGTCATTTTGCTCGCCACAAGATTTCGGCCGATGTGGCGAAACTGAACCCCGGTAGTTATCAGCACCGGTTCGTTACTGCAGACACGTCGAAGTTGCCACATGTCAGCATTGTTATTCCCACACGTGGAGACACGTCGCGTATTTGGGGTGCAGCAACATGCATGGTGGAAAACACTGTGCACAATCTTTTGGCTACCTCCACCTATCCCTCTTTTGAGATTTTGGTTGTGCGCGACGTAAATCCAGATGGCACCATGGTGCATCCATTCACCTTGCCTGTGAACAAGAGAATTAAGTTCGTTGACTTTTCTGGACCATTTAACATTGCTGCCAAATGGAACGCAGGTGTGTTGTCATCAAGTAGCGAAATCGCTGTCGTGCTTGACGACGACACGCAAGTTGAGACTCCAGACTGGCTTGAGCAGATTGTCGGACATTTTCAATATGACAATGTTGGGATAGTTGGCCCCATGCTGTTGTTGGCCGATGGTCGGATCAATAGCGCAGGAATTTCTACCTCGCCACGAATACGCCATATTGGCCACGGTGACTCCAGTACAAAAGCAGGACACATGGGGATCATCTCTGTTGCGAGGAGCGCAATCGGTGTAAGTGGCGCTTGCATGGCCTTCCGCAAAACACTCTTTGACACACTTGGAGGTTTTTCTGAGCACTATCAATATGCCAATGCTGATCTTGATTTTTGTTTAAAAGCCTCTCTTGAAGGATTTCGTACTGTTTATACACCCGAGGCACGCGTGCACCACTTTGGTGCACGAACCAGAGGGAATACTGCGTCGCCGGCAGATGAGAAAAGGTTTATAAGTCGCTGGGGTCGTTTCGTTGGCACAGACCCATATGCAGGCAAAAGCGCTTAGAATATAGGCGTGTTTGCGATCGCCCGTCGGCGCGGAATTCGACCTATCACTATTGGCCGCCAACTGGTTGCAACCATGGACGACATCGCGCTCAGTAACAACGGCAGCGTTCCATCAACGTACAAAGTTCTGGTGAGCCCGAGCAATCTTGAATTGTTGAATCCAACACTGAAGCCACTCGCCCACGAACTGCGTCAAGCCATCGCTCATCACGCAACATATGAAGGTTATTCACTCGCCGGCGAAGCAGTTGTTTCCTTTGAACACGACGAGAATCTTGGGCCACTCGAATGCCTCATCCGACCTTCCAAGGTGTCTTCGGTCCGCGCAGTCGCGGTTGATCCGATTGGTGCCGAACTCACACCGCGAGAAATGCATGTCTTGGTTCTCAACGATGGCACCCGTGTCGAGTTGACTAGCGATCGATATCTCATTGGTCGCCAGACCACATGCGACATTGTCATTGCCGATCACAACGTAAGTCGCGTTCATGCAGAAATTCAGATCGTCCAAGGCACATGGCGAATTGATGATCGAGGAAGCACAAACGGAACGCGTGTGAATGGAACAACAATCGTTGAACCCGCCCCGCTTGCGTCAGGTGATGTCATTGCATTCGGTGCAGTGAACATTCACTTCAAGTGACTCTTCACCTAACTTCTGGCGAACTCGCATGATGGTACTAAAACACGGTGTTGCAACGGACACGGGAAATGTTCGCCCTCAGAACGAAGATGCCTACGTGACATCCGAACACCTTTTTGCCGTTGCCGATGGCATGGGTGGCCACAATGCTGGTGAAGTTGCCTCCGCGCTTGCCACCACGCTTCTGCTTGAGCGTGCCGTTGCACAGACGCTAAACCCAGAGTGGTTCGTAGAAGCCATTACGTCGATCAATCGCACCATTCATGAATCGGCGGCCGAAAGCACTGAGCGTCGCGGCATGGGAACCACTATTTGTGCGCTGGCTTTAGTGCAACCGCAAGGAGAACCCTCAGAGCCACAACAGGTTGCCTTGGCAAATGTTGGTGACTCGCGCATTTATTTGGCACGTTCTGGAAAATTCCGACAACTCAGTGTTGACCACTCATACGTACAAGAACTGGTATCCGAAGGCCTGATTACCGAAGAAGAGGCACGAGTTCACCCGCGTCGCAATATTGTGACTCGGGCACTCGGCATTGACGAACGTGTGGCTGTTGACTCGTGGTTAATACCTCTTTTTGCTGGTGATCGTTTTATTTTGTGTAGTGATGGACTTGTTGACGAAGTACCCACATCCGACATCGCAGCGCTCGCCGCACAACAACGTGAGCCACAAATCATTGCAAACGAACTTGTTGCACTAGCAAAACGCAACGGTGGTAGAGACAACATCACGGTAATCGTGGTAGATGCGGTTGGTGATTCCGTACCAACCATCGAGGCTGAACCAGTTGCTGACACTCCCGCAACGCAACCAAAAAAGAAGTGGCTCATTGGTGCTGCAATCGCCTTGGCAGTAGTCGTTTCGTTAGTGGCTACAGGACGCAACGCTCGATCGGGTTACTTTCTTGCATTCGAAAATTCTGCCCAGAACTCTTCTGTGTGTATTGAGCGTGGCGCAAGTGGCCGAGTGTTGTGGTTTATGCCCACGCGCGAACTGTGCACCGACCTCGAGCGCAGTGATCTCTCGCTCGTACATCAGCAGCGCGTTAACGAGCATCTTCGCTTTTCCTCATTCATCGACGCAAAGCGGCACATAGAAGCGTTGAAAGATATATCGGCACTCAATGACTAACGAAAACATTCCTTTGGTTAATGATCGATATCGCGTCGAGCGAAGTATTGGTCGAGGTGGTATGGCCGAAGTGTTTCTTGCTCGCGACATTTTGCTGGATCGCCCTGTTGCGTTAAAGGTGCTGTTTCCTGAATACGCCATTGACCCCAATTTTGTTGAACGTTTTCGCCGCGAAGCACAATCGGCTGCCGCGCTCACCCATCCGAACATTGTCGCTGTGTACGACTGGGGAAAGGTGAATGCCACATATTTCATTGCCATGGAATATGTCGAGGGTAAAACCCTTGCAACATTGTTGAAAGAACGCGGTTCGCTCTCGCCAACTCACGCATGCGATGTCGTTTCAGAAGTGGCAGCCGCACTCAGTTTTGCTCATGAGAACGGTGTAATTCACCGCGATATTAAGCCAGGAAACATTCTGATTGGCCTTGGTGGTCAGGTGAAAGTTGCCGACTTCGGTATTGCACGCGCACTTGGATCCAACATTGACGAAGCACTGACCGAAATCGGTTCAGTAATGGGAACTGCGACATATTTGTCTCCTGAACAGGCGCAAGGCGCACAGCCCGACCCACGCAGCGACATTTATTCGCTTGGTGTCATGATGTACGAGCTGGTTGCCGGACGACCACCGTTTACCGGAGAGTCTGCAGTTGCTGTTGCCTATCAACACGTTCACAACTTCCCGCAACCACTGCGTGAATTGATCGCCGATTTGCCACGCGGATTTGAATCGGTTGTTGCTAAGTGCATGGCAAAAAATGAACAGCGTCGGTATGAAAGTGCTGTACTTGTGCGCGAGGACGTGCGTCGCATTCTTGATGGTGAAGAAACTCTTGCGCTTATTGAGGCTCGTGGGGCTGCAGGCACAACAAGCATGTCGGACACAGCGGAGATTCCTGTTGTGGTGTTGCCTCCACTTGAAGAAAGTCATGAAGTTCTTGACCTCAAGAAGCCAGCAACCATGGTGTTTGGCGGCGCGGTGTTGGCAATTGCGTTACTTGCCATTGTGGTGTTTGCTGTGCGCTTCATTGGGGGAGGCAATGACGCAACCCTTCCTTCGGTCGTGAACATGTCGATAGATGCGGCACAAGAACAACTCGCCGCACTTGGCCTCACCGTGGTGCAAAACGAGCTTCCCAAAGATGGGCTTGCTCCAGGCGTGGTGTATGACCAGAGTCCTGCCGCAGGAGCAAGCTTTCAAACTGGCGACTCAATCACCCTCACATTTACGCCACGCGCAGGAACAATCATGGTGCCGCCAATTCAGGGGCTGTTGTATGACGCTGCCGTTAGCGAAGCAGTTGCAGTTGGTTTAACCATTGAGATCATTGAAGAACGTGTTGACCCCACAACGCCTGCCGGACAAATCATTTCGCAAGACCCTGCTGCAACGGTAATGCTTCCTGCAGGAACTGCAATTCGCGTTGTGGTTTCTAAGGGTGGACCAGAAGTTGCCATTCCCAACGTTGAAGGGCAAGTAGTAGAGGCGGCTCAGCAAGTACTCGTTGGTGCACCATTCTTATTGAACGTGACACTTGCAGAAGAAACCAGTTCCACCATTGCCAAAGGACGTGTTATTCGCACCGACCCGGCAATTGGCACCACCGTTGCATCGGGCAGCAATGTCACGCTCGTTGTTTCTGGTGGCGGCAATCAGTCCACGGTTCCTAATGTTGCTGGTCAATCCGAGGCTGATGCAAAATCATTACTCAACGCTGCTGGTTTGGTGTGGGAAGTTCGTTATCAAAATGTTCCAGCGGGTGATGAAAATGATGGTTTGGTTATCTCGCAAAGTTTGCAACCAGACACCCAAGTCAACCCTGGTTCAAAGGTGATGTTGATTGTGGGTCGCGCGTTATCGAACTAATGTGCAAACGCAGCGACGCGCTGCACGAAGTTGCCAATCATGTCGTGACCCGAGGTGGTGAGAATGCTTTCAGGATGAAACTGCACTCCTTCAACATCGAGTTCGCGGTGACGGACACCCATGATCATTCCTGATTCTGTTTGTGCCGTTACATTCAGCGTTTCGGGCAAAGTTTCGCGTTCAATAATCAGCGAGTGATATCTAGTTGCTGGCATGGGGTTTGGTAAGCCAGCAAATACCCCTTCATTGAAGTGGTGAATTCGCGATGTTTTTCCGTGGAGTAACTCAGGTGCACGCACCACTTTTCCTCCATACACCTGACCGATTGCTTGGTGACCAAGACACACGCCGAACACGGGCACACGACCAGCAAACTCACGAATGACATCGCACAGAATTCCTGCGTCTTCTGGACGGCCAGGGCCAGGCGACAACAACACGCCATCTGGTTGTAGGGCAGCAGCATCGTGCACCGACATTTCGTTATTACGAATAACCACAGGTTCTGCACCTAGTTCACCCAAGTACTGCACGAGGTTGTACACAAAACTGTCAAAATTGTCGATCACCAGAATGCGTGTCACGGAGTAAGCCTGCCAGAACAATGTCTCGGGTCAAACCTCATTTTTGATCTACACTGAAAGTCTCATGGCGCCAAACAAACGACGTACCGGCGGACGCACCACTCCAAAGGGAACGCAACCTAATCATCGCCTGCACGAGACTCATCGTCTTGATCAGGCTGACCCGAAATCGATGCATGGAAACAACATTGCCGAAGCATCGTCGCGTTACACGCCACCTATTGCCCGCCAAGTGCGCGTCAGCCCTCCATGGGTTCCCATAGTGATGTTTGTGCTGCTTGGTCTTGGCGCTCTCGTTATCTTGTTTTATTACCTAGGTTTCGTGCCTGGTGGACGCAGTAATTGGTATCTCTTCGGTGGACTTACCTGTGTGCTTGGCGGCCTGTTTACTGCCACCAAATATCACTAGCCCTCAATCAATAGGGGCAACGAAGTCCATATCTTCAAGGCAGTGCCGCGGTGGCGGTGGGTCTTGGTCTGGCGCCATCACCATGCGTAGTTCCACGCCGCACACTCCGCAGCGATAACGCACGTTAATTCTGCGCATTTCTCCTGATGGCGGTGGTGCGGGCAAAGACGAAGTCATGCTGCGCAACATGCCCATGCCGGTGCGCCAAATAATCAACAGCATGAACACACCGACCAGGAACCAGATAATGGTTCCAAACATCTGCGTAATCCTGTTTAGAGGCGTTCGATGATGGTGGCGTTGGCCATGCCGCCGCCTTCGCACATGGTTTGCAAACCGTAGCGACCACCGGTGCGCTCAAGTTCGTTCAACAATGTGGTCATGAGGCGTGCGCCTGATGCGCCAAGTGGGTGACCGAGTGCAATTGCTCCACCGTTCACGTTTACTTTGCTCATGTCTGGGTGCAATTCCTTTTCCCATGCCAAGACGACTGATGCAAATGCTTCGTTGATTTCAACGAGATCGATGTCGTCCATGGTGAGTCCTGCACGCTCCAATACTTTCTTTGTTGCTGGAATTGGTGCGGTCAACATATAGCGCGGATCTTCGGCAGCCATTGCAAATTGCACGAAACGTGCACGAGGCTTCAAGCCCAGTTGCTTTGCTTTTTCTTCGCTCATGATGAGCAGCGCTGCAGAACCGTCGGTGATTTGTGACGAGTTACCTGCGGTTACGCGACCACCTTCTTCTACTGGGCGGAATGACGGCTTGAGTTTTCCAAGTGATTCCATAGTGGTGTCACGAAGGCCTTCGTCTTGGCTCATCATGTTGCCTTCTGCGTCAAGCACTGGAATGATTTCGTTCTGGAATCGACCTTCGCGCGTTGCGCGTGCGGCGTATTCCTGTGAGCGAACACCAAATGCGTCAAGTTCATCGCGGCTGATGTTCCATTTTTCGGCAATCATTTCTGCTGAAATACCCTGACCAACAAGTCCGCCAACCGATTCATAACGAGCCTGTACGCGAGGACCAAACGGGAAACCAAAGTTGCGATCGGCAACCGATGCTCCCATTGGTACTCGTGACATCACTTCAACGCCGTTGGCAACAACAATGTCGTATGCGCCGGCAATAACGCCTTGTGCAGCAAAGTGTGCGGCTTGTTGACTTGAACCACACTGGCGATCAATGGTGGTGCCAGGAACCGTGTCTGGCCAACCTGCAGCAAGCACCGCGTTACGTGCAACGTTGAGACTCTGCTCGCCAACCTGCATGACGCAACCCATGACTACGTCATCAATAAGCGCAGGATCGAGATCATTGCGCTGAACAAGCTGTTGCATGATCTCTGAGGCGAGATCTACTGGGTGCCAGTTCTTCAACTTGCCATTGCGGCGTCCGAGTGGGCTGCGAATTGCATCAACAATTACTGCATTGATCATGACTGTCTCCTTACGGTTGTAGGTCAAGCGTAATGCGGAAGAACCTGAAGATTAATGGTGGAGACGATGGGACTCGAACCCACGACCCCCTGCTTGCAAAGCAGGTGCTCTAGCCAACTGAGCTACGTCCCCGTACGGCGATCACTTAGGGTAGCGGTTGAAGCGGCCAACACTCCACACGGGCATGTCTAATTCACGGGCTTCGCCAAAAGGTCGCAGGTAGCCTTCGGTGCATGGTCGGCGAACTCATTTACGCATTTCGGGTCATGCGCCTGCCTCTTCTTGACACTGGCGGGGCCCCCATTGGCAAGATCGATGACATTGTGGTGGTCTCTGGGCGCGCCACCGAAGCCCCTCGCGTGCTGGGCTTTGTTGCCACCAGCCAGCGCCGCAGCATTTTTGTGAGCGCCAGCCGTATTGCTTCTCTTGATAACTCCGGAGCCCGCCTGAAGTCGTGGGACGTTGACTTGAACCCATTCCGGGCACGCGACGGCGAGCGTTTGCTCGGTCGTGAAATTTTGGATCAAAAGATCGGGGATGAAACTGTCAGCGATGTTGCGCTCGCATTTCAATCTGGTCGCAACCCTGGCTGGCACATCACCAAAGTTCGACTTGCAAAACGCAGTTTGTTGAATCCGCGTCCGAGTTATCGGCTCGTCGACTGGGAACACATTGCCCACATGTTTGCGCCACAAACTGCAATGGCTGCTGAAGCCGCTCGTTTGCGTGACATGCACCCAAGCGATGTTGCTGCTGTCATTCGCGCACTGCCACTTGACCAACGCCGACTTGTTGCGGCCGCAATGGACGACGAGCGTTTGGCCGACGTACTTGAAGAGTTGCCCGAAGACGAACAGCTGCGCTTGATTGAAGGACTCGACATGGAGCGTTTGACCAACGTGTTCGAGGAAATGGAATTTGACGACTTGGCTGACTTGCTGGCACAAATGCCTGGCGAACAACGCAGTCGCGTACTTGAAGCCATGGATGACGACGATGCTGAAACCATGCGTCAATTGTTGTCATACGCCGAAGGTACCGCGGGTTCGCTCATGACACCGGACGTCATCGTGATGTCCCCCGATGCAACCGTTGCCGATGCGCTCGCACAAATTCGTGAGCCAGAAATTTTGGTTTCGATTGCCGCGCAGGTGTTTGTTGCTCATGCACCGCACTACCCACCAACAGGAACGTATTTGGGTGTGGTGCATTTCCAGCGATTGCTTCGTGAATCTCCACAACTCACTCTTGGTCAGTGTGTGGAAATGGAAGCGACCATTAGCCCAACCATGACCGAGCGCGAAGTGGCCGAGCGGCTTGCTTCGTACAACTTGCTTGCTGTTGCCGTGTGCGACGCAAACAATCGCCTGCTTGGTGCAATCACCGTTGACGACGTGCTTGACCGCACGTTGCCTGCCAACTGGCGCCGCCGTCCAATTGCTGGAGCAACATCATGAAGCGCAGCGATCTCGCACGTCCACGCAAGCGCCGTCCGGTACTTGGCATTCACTACGACCCAGATGCATTTGGTCAGTTCAGTGAAACCATTGCGCGCAACTTGGGTTCGGCACGTTTCCTCATGGTGCAGACCTTCTTGGTCATCATTTGGGTCATCCTCAACGTTGCATTCCTTGCATTGCAGTGGGACCCATATCCATTCATTTTGTTGAACCTGATGTTTTCGGTGCAAGCCGCTTATGCCGCGCCGCTCATTTTGCTCGCCCAAAATCGCCAAGAAATTCGCGATCGCAGGCAAGCCGAGACCGACCGTGCAATGGCTGCTGCAACTCAAGCGAACGCTGAGTTTCTTGCTCGCGAACTTGCCAGTGTGCGGTTCGCGCTTTCAAACGTGGTGACGGTTGACGAATTACGTGATCAGATTGAAGTGCTTATTCGCGCACTTGACGAATCGCGTCAACCACCGCAGCAGTAAACACTTCTGGTTTTTGCCAGTTCACCAAGTGATCGCCATCAATTTCAATCACCGTTGCCTGCGTTGCCTGTGCAAGTGCGTGTTGTTTGTGCGGTGCTACCAAGGAGTCGCGTGATGTCACAATGCTTACTGTTGGTACACCCAGCGTTGCAGCCCACGGCCGAGCGTCGTATTTCGACAATGCCCGACCAGCTTGGTTCATTGTCCACGAATCGTTTCGGCGAATTTCTGCCACTAACCATGGTCGAAGTGTTGCAGCCGAACTTGCGCGAGGAATTTTGCGCTTGATGTAACGGTCAATGAGTCGTGGAGTGGTGAGCAGACGAAACACCGGTGACACCACTCGACCAATCTTCCATCGTGTTCGCTCGCTACGCGTGGCGCTCCACTCAAGCGCAGTTGCACACAACACCAATGAATGCACGCGCGTAGGGTTGCGTTTGCTCATCAGCATGGCAATGGGCCCGCCCATGGAATAACCCACTGCGGTGACCGATGAAATGCCCAACTGATCCATGATCGCAACGACATCATCTGCACAATCGTCAAACGCAAATCGGTCGTTAGTGCGCAACCCACGACCATGCCCGCGATGATCGACCGCAAGAACTGAGTATTGCTTCGCAAGTTCTGCGTACACAGGGAAGAAGTTGATGTCTGCGTTCCCCGTCCAACCATGAAGCAAGGCCACCACTGGCGCGTTGGCATTTTCGTGCTTGGAGTACCGCACGAAAAACTCACCTCGTTGCGGCACTGAAACCATGCGACTATCTGGCATCCAGGGCAGTTGCGAAAAAGCTTGTGAATACGTTTTTACTTGCATGATGCACAACGCCCAATCAGGTCGAGTCGGTGGTGATCGAGTGCGAACCCCTCGCGCTTAGCAAGTTTGGTAAGCGCGCTATCGAGGTCGCGTTCTAACGCATCGGGAACCACCACGTCGCGCACGGCACCACACGTTGAGCACACCAAGTGATGATGATGTCCGGTGAGGTGTTCGGCAAGTTCGTACAGACCACCATCTTGTGACGACATCACTCGCGTCACCACTCCCGCATCTTGCAACACCGTCAAGTTTCGATACAGCGAACTTTGTGGCAAGTCGTCAACAGAGTTCAAGAGATCGGCTATGCCAACCGGTTGAGAAAACTCTGCAATTGCACCAACGATTTCTTTTCGTTTAGTGGTGTAGCGCTGACCACTCTGCTTCATTAACTCGCTGGCGTGTTCGTGCACGTCACTAAGAGTTGAATGATTATGGGACGACACAGGAAAAATCTATCGCTGTTAGGCGCCAACAAATTGGTGCAGCCGAACCCCTGAGGCCAGCACTAATTCGAGCAATGCGGCATTAGGTAATTCGGGTTCACCCAGTACTCGTGCACCGTGCACCGTGACTGCGCCGGTTGCTATGGCATGAGCGCTTGCTGCACTCACCACACCCGCAAGTTGTGCAATGCGTTCGGCGATTCCTGCAATTTCCACGATTCGTGAGCCACCACGATTACCGCGCACTTCAATACGCACCGCACCCATTCCGCCTTCAGCGTGTGGAGGGGCAAGCATTGGCAAACGTGCAGTAAATCGATCGCGTCGCGTTGCAGACACGCGTGCGGTAATGCGCTCGAGTTCTGGCATGGCTTTTTTCAACAGCACGGGGTCGGGAAGCTCTGCGCGATAGCAGTCGTATGCACCAACTGGTTCGGGAAACCAGCACAACTCTCGACCACTACCCGAAGGTCGGCGCAGCCATTCGTTGTCATGCCAGCCAATGGATTGGCCTGATAATGCATCGTGGTGTTGGCGTGCACAATCTGGCCCGCCAGTGCCATGCATGGCAACGTGTGCTTCATCGATGGTGTCAAAGCGATCGGTCATAGAACGCAACAACAATCCGGTAACGCCTGGGCTTGATGCCGCACCAACGATGATGACTGTCTTGTGTTCTTTTGCCTGAGCATCAAGTGCCAGCAAATTCATGCAGTCGGCAACATTGTCAGAAAGTGACACCACCGAAACACCCTGCTGAATGAACTGTGAAGAAAGATGTGCATGCGGCGCACCAAAAGCGAACACCACAACAGCGCACTCAAACAACTCTTCGCGTGTTACCGTTTCAACACGAATGGCGTTCGTGTTGTGAAGCGCCGATAGTCGTTGTGCGCGAGCTGACACTTTGTCACTGACCAAGATGTCGCTGTGGCCAAGTGCACGTAAGTGTTCAACTACCCGAACACCGGTGACACCGGCTCCAAGAACGCCCACTTTGGTGGTAAACACAGCAACTACTTCTTGGTCGAAGGTGGGTTCGCTGAATCGCTCTCTGACGGATTCATTGGGCGCCAGCCACCACGAGTGGTGGAATGTTCAGACCGACCCTTGAGGCGCAGAATGGCTCCGGCGGCTCCCGCGATGCCAAGCACCATCAGTACGCGTCGGATGAAATTCACTGCACTACCTCCGTGGGGCTAACAAGAATCGAACTTGTGACCTCATCCTTATCAGGGATGCGCTCTAACCAACTGAGCTATAGCCCCGAATTGCTTTCGGGGGAAATGAGCCTACTG
>JBIKHN010000032.1:0-12562 GCA_044362135.1 Ilumatobacteraceae bacterium
TGGAGACGGTGGCGAAGAATTGGTCGGCGGCAAAGAGATAGAACGCGCCGCGACGGGGCAGTACCTATAAGTGGCAACTCCGAAGGTTTGCGGTATTGAAACCGAGTATGGAATTTTGCTCAGTGGAGCAGAAGTAGACCCAATCACTGCTTCGTCTCTAATCGTGAGCGCATACAAGGACTCGTCATGGGCTTTCGCTTCATTTGACGCAAGCCATGAGAGTCCCTCTCGAGATATCCGTGGTGTGAATCTTGATGATTATCTTGATCCAGTAATTGACACAAAGATGATCAATACCGTGTTGTCAAATGGCGCGCGTTACTACGTTGATCATGCTCACCCTGAATATTCCAGCCCAGAATGCGCAACGATTTACGATGCTGTGCTCTTTGATGTCGCTGGCGAGTTCATCCTTCGCGAAAGTATGAACAAGGCGAACGAACGCCTACCACACGGCGTTCGCATTGATCTGTACAAGAACAACTCTGACGGCAAGGGCAATAGTTATGGCTGTCACGAGAACTATCTGATTGATCGCCAACTTCCTTTTGCGAAGCTCGCTGCATATATCACTACGCATTTCGTTACCCGACAAATCTTTTGTGGGTCTGGCAAAGTTGGACATGAAACTCCCACGGGAGTTGTGGATCAATCTGGCTTCCAGATCAGTCAACGCGCAGACTTTTTTGAAGAGTTAGTTGGTTTGGAAACAACCATGAAGCGGCCAATAGTCAATACACGAGACGAACCCCATTGCGATCCGCAGAAGTACAGAAGACTGCACGTGATCGTCGGTGACGCGAATATGAGTCAGTTCGCTACGTATCTCAAATTGGGCTCAACAGCATTAGTGCTTTCGATGATTGAGGACGACATGTTTCCTCAGCGTCTACTCATCGCTCATCCGGTGCACGCAATAAAGCAGATCAGCAGAGATATTTCCATGACCGAAGAAGTTCTGATGGCGGATGGTTCGCGCATGACAGCGCTTGCAATTCAGGCGGAGTTATGCGCCGCTGTGAAAACTTTCGTTGAACAGTCCGACGAATGCGGATTGAGCCGTGAAGAGGCCGAGCGAGTCCTTTATGAGTGGGAACAGACATTGCACGGCCTAGCCACTCAGCCGAACACTCTCATTACAAAGGTTGATTGGATCGCAAAAATGCAGCTTGTTGACGGAACCAGAAAGCGTCATTCATTGTCAGATTCCGACTCACGTCTGAAGGCAATTGATTTGATGTATCACTCGCTCGATCCAAAAGTGTGCCTCGCAACAAAGCTGAACTTACAGCATTTGTTTGATGAGCAGGCAGTTGTTGAAGCCGCACATCAACCTCCCGAAACAACGAGAGCATTCTTTCGCGGTCGCGTAGTGGACAAATGGTTTGATCACATTGTCACTGCTAACTGGGACAGCATCGTGTTTGATGTGGCGAACCGACCGTTACAAAAGGTGTACATGAACGAGCCATTGAAAGGCACTCGCAAACTCACCGAATCAATCATCAACTCAAGTTCAACCGTTGAGGAATTGCTTTCCCTGCTTGGTCAACAGGATTTACCTAGTAGTACTCTGTAGATATGAGCGAACGGATCTTCAAACAAAGCGAACAAGATCGTCGAGATTCAGGCGGTAATGAAGTTGAGCCGCAGAACACGGAACTCGACCCAATTAAGACCGATCTTGAATCCATCCTCGATCAAATTGACGAGGTTCTAGAAGAGAACGCTGAGGAGTTTGTGAAGAGTTACGTCCAAAAGGGCGGACAATAGGCTTAGCCTGACATCATCATGAAGTTTCCAGTTTTCTCGATCGATCAAGACCCAGGCTCCAATTTTGGAGAGTTATTGAAGCGAGTGGGCCTTTCTCCGTTTGCAGACTACGCAAATGTTTCGCATCTCGATATTCCTCACGCCACCACTTGCGTCGCAGTTCGCTGTGCGGGTGGAGTGGTCATGGCGGGGGACCGACGAGCAACCTCAGGCAATCTCATAAGTCATCGAACCATGGAAAAAGTTGTTCAAGCAGATGACTTCAGCGGTGTTGCCATTGCCGGTGCAGCGGGACCTGCAATGGAGATGGTCAAGCTTTTCCAATTACAGATCGAACATTATGAAAAGGTTGAGGGTCAACCACTTTCTCTGGAAGGCAAAGCCAACCAGTTATCTATGTTCGTTCGCAACAACTTGCCTGCAGCAATGCAGGGAATGATGGTTGTTCCCATTTTTGCTGGGTACGACGCACACGTTGATCAAGGCCGACTGTGGGACTATGACGCAACAGGCGGCCGATACGAAGAGTCCGATTTTGTCGCGACTGGGTCTGGCCAATTACATGCATCAACGGTGTTGCGAGTTTCATGGCGACGTGACATCAGTGTTCAGGAAGCAATCGAATTAGTTTCACGTGCGCTATGGGAGGCATCCGACGCCGATTCTGCAACCGGTGGACCAGATGTACTGAGAGGCATCTATCCGGTTGTTGCTTCCATCACCAAGAGTGGTTTTAGTCGGGTGCCCGATTCGGAGTTGGCTTCTATTTACAATACGATCACCTCGGGAGTACAACAGCGATGAGCATGCCGTACTACGTAGCCCCAGAGCAGATGATGAAGGATCGTGCTGACTTTGCGCGAAAAGGAATCGCCAGAGGCAAATCGCTAGTTGCATTGCAATACAGCGAGGGCATAGCAATCATCGCCGAAAACCCTTCGAACACTCTTCGCAAATCGAGTGAGATTTATGATCGCATAGCGTTTGCGGGAGTCGGAAAGTACAACGAATTTGATTCGCTTCGAGTACTCGGCGTGCGTTCTGCGGACCTCAAGGGCTACCAGTTTTCGCGCGAAGATGTTGATGCCCGAAGCCTCGCTAATCAGTACGCACAAATCATTGGCCAAACGTTTACCCATGAAGTGAAGCCACTCGAGGTTGAGATTCTTGTTGCAGAGCTCGGCATTACACCTGCCGGGGACCAGTTGTTTCACATCATGTACGACGGAACAGTTATTGACGAAAAGCCTTTCATCGTCATTGGTGGAGATACCGACACGATCAAGAACAAGGTTGCTTCTGCCTTCAAGACTGAAATGTCGATCAAAGATGTTTGCAATCTTGCCCGCACGGCACTCTCTTCTGATGAACGAAAGCTGCAAGCGAGCGACCTTGAGGTCACGGTGCTACAGCGCAACGGCAGTCGGCGATGTTTCAAGCGACTCTCTGAAGATTCGCTCGCAACACTGCTTGATTGACAAACATGGATCGGCGCATATTCGGGATTGAAACCGAGTACGGCGCGACGTGCACGCTGAGGGGTCAGCGTCGATTAAGCCCTGACGAGATATCCAGGTACCTGTTTCGCAATGTTGTGGCTTGGGGGCGTAGTTCGAATGTCTTCATGGAAAATGGATCGCGGTTGTATCTCGATGTTGGTAGCCATCCCGAATATGCAACCGCTGAATGCGACTCAATCTATGAAGTGGTAGCCCAAGACAAAGCGGGCGAATTGATCATGCAAGATCTGCAGTTTGGGGCAGAGGACCGCCTTCGAGAGGAAGGAATCCGTGGCACGGTGTACTTGTTTAAGAACAATCTTGACTTTGCAGGAAACAGTTACGGCTGCCATGAGAACTTCCTCACGCGTCGCAGCAGCGATCTTGTTGATTACAACGCTCAATTCATTCCATTCCTGATTTCTCGGCAGATCTTTTGTGGTGCTGGGCATATTCTCCAAACCGCACGTGGACCAATTTTCTCGATCGCACAGCGCGCAGAACACATTTGGGATGGTGTGAGTTCCGCAACAACGCGCAGCAGACCAATCATCAATACTCGCGATGAGCCACATGCCGATTCCGATCTCTATCGTCGTCTCCATGTGATTGTTGGCGATTCGAATATGAGCGAGTACACCACCTTCGTCAAAATTGGATCCGCGATGTGCGTGCTGAGGATGTTGGAAGACAGTGACTTCCACCTGAGAGATTTAACCCTTGACAATCCCGCACGCGCGATTCGCGACATTAGCCACGACATAACCTGTCGCAAGAAGGTGAAACTGGCGAATGGCAAAGAGTGGTCAGCCCTAGATATACAACAAGAGCTTTTGCAGAAGGCCATTTCATTTTCCGAAACTCGTGGCTTTAACAATGAGGAACAACGTGCACTGGAGATGTGGCGTCATTGTATTTCGACGATTGCAGATGATCCTTTGAAACTCAGTCGAGAAGTTGATTGGGTAATCAAATACCACCTGATTGAGGGCTTCATGTCTCGCCATCAGCTTCCACTTGATGATGCCAAAACCCAAATGCTTGATATCCAGTATCACGACATCAAAAGAGATCGGGGAGTGTTTTATGGACTCCAAAATCAAGGAATGGTCGAAAGTATTTGCGTGCCGAGCGATATTGAACAAGCAAAGAACCATCCGCCTCAATCAACCCGTGCAAAATTGCGCGGCGATTTCATCAAACAGGCAAAGATGAAGAAGCGTGACTTTACGGTTGACTGGGTTCACTTGAAATTAAATGATGAGACTCCGAAAACAGTGGTCTGCAAGGATCCCTTTCAATCCGTTGACGACAGAGTGCAACGGCTTATCGACACGCTGTGACTCGCTTTCCCACTTGCTAGGTTGGAGATGCATGTCAGACGTTGTTGAATCCAGTCCGAATTCGGGTGTTAAGGCAATCCGAGAGTGGATCACCGTTATTGGCGTCGCATTACTTATTGCCTTTGTCGTGCGCGGATTTGTGCTCCAGCAGTTTTATATCAGCGGACCGAGCATGGAATCTACGATGTTCCAAAACAATCGGGTTCTCGTCAACAAGCTTTCTTACCGCCTACACGACATTCATCGTGGCGATGTGGTGGTCTTTGATCGAGTGACAACCGATGGGGTAGAAGTGCAGCATGACGATTTGATCAAGCGGGTTATCGGTTTGTCGGGAGACACGGTTTCAATTTCAGATTGTGTCGTTTCTGTTAATGGCAAACAAGTAGAGGAACCGTATCTGAACGATTACGACCTCGCTCAGTCAAATCTTGATGATCGCTGTCGTGTCCCAGAGATGGCAGCAACCACTGTCGCGTCCGGACAACTGTTTGTCATGGGCGACAACCGACCACAATCATTTGATAGCAGGATGTTTGGAACGGTTGACGAAGACCTTGTGGTTGGTCGTGCATTCGTCATCATTTGGCCGCTGGGTTCTTTCCACTGGCTGTAGGTTCAGCCTTCAATCTTCCTCGCCGCATCTGACGCTCTATCTGGCCAATCACTGAATATCCCATCTAGGCCCATGCGCAACCCTGTGGTGAGCACTTCTGGGTACTGAAGGTTCCAACCAAAACACAAAATGTTGAAGCGATGGAAAAGTGTTACGAGTCCGCCATTCCAATCGGGAAAGGGCATATTGACCGTCGAGATTCCGAGGTCTCGCAAGTTTGCAGCGTGCCGTTCCGGTCCTTTGAGCATTGCGCTTAGACGCGTTGAGTGGACAAGATTCGCACCTGCAACACGTCCAACCCATTGCTCCAGGAATGTGAGGTCGGGATGGCACAACCAGGTCTTCTCCGGATTTCCCGATTCAGTCATCGTGCGAACGACCGCATCCATACTGTTGACGTCTTTAATATCCAAACTGAGGTGTATGTCAGCCCCGCAGCTTTGATAGAGATCCGAGAGCGAGGGAATCCAATCAGGAAGATCACTGCGATTGAAGCTGCTGATTGGTTTACTGCGTAATCTGCCTTTCACCACACCATCATGATCAAGGACAGCAATTCCATCTCGACTCATCCATGTATCGGACTCAAGACCAGTGGCTCCCAACCGAATTGCAAGTTCAAATGCGTCAAGAGTGTTTTCACGAAGGTGGGCCCGTGCCCCGCGGTGGGCGAAGGTGATTTGCCTGTCAATTAGGGGCGAAATGCGCTCTTGCACAACGCCATGCTACGCACTGTCAGAAGGATCAAGGTTTAGACTGACGAGGTGTTTAATTTCTCTGGAAGCGAGATCTTCTTCCTGATGATCTTGGGTCTCGTGATTTTGGGACCTGAAAAACTTCCAGGCGTCATTCGTAAAGCCGGAAAGTTATACGGCGAGTTCAAGCGGATCACCACAGACGCACAATCAGAGTTCAAGGGCGCATTCGGAGACACCATCGGTGACCTCAAAGAAACAGCACAGGGTTATAAAACGATGTTTGATTCGGCTAGCCAACAGGTGAACAACACTCTTCGTGACGCCACCAAGTTTGATCATGATGCGCCAAATCTTCCGACCGACCAACCAGATACCGATTTTGAACCAAAGTTCATCCCTTTTGAGATCGGACTTCCTGAAGCGGACCCAAAGGCTGACCAATAATGGTGAGTTTACGCAGAGATCAATCATCGGTTCCTGCGGCAGGCATGACTATTTTTGGTCATCTTGCCGAATTGCGCATGCGACTAGTGCGCATGATGCTCGCAGTCGCCACCGGTTCAATCGTGATATTGGTTTTCTACGACCAGTTTCTTCGTTTTCTCACACAGCCATATCGCAACATTTGCTCAACACGACCAGACTTCAATTGCGACGGAACGTTGTTCACATTGGGCCCTATCGAAGGCTTATCCGCCCGTATGCGTATTGCGGGGTACGGCGGTCTGATCATCGCACTACCCGTCATCATGTGGCAGTTGTGGAAGTTCATTGTTCCTGCATTGAATAAGCAAGAGAAGAAATACTCCATCCCGTTCATCGTCACTTCTGTGATTCTGTTTCTTGCCGGCGCCTGGCTTGCATATTGGACACTCGATAAGGCTCTTGAATTTCTGATTGCCTGGTCTGGCGCAGGTGTTGAGCAGACATATCAAATCTCAAAGTACATCAGCCTTGTGGCAATGATGGTGCTCGCGTTTGGGGCTGGTTTCCTCGTGCCCGTCCTCGTGGTCTTTTTGCAGTTGGTAGGCGTCGTTACTCCACAAACTTTGATCAAGCAATGGCGCTACTCGTTTATGGGTACGTTCTTGATTGCAGCGGTCGTCACGCCAAGTGGTGACCCAATTTCAATGATGGCGCTTGCTATTCCTATGACGCTGTTGTTTCTTCTAGCCGTACTGATTGGATTTATAGCGCAGCGGCGAAAGAAGAAGCGTTCACCCGATGGCGAATAGTTCGCTGTGACATCTCCGCATCGCCAATCACTTACGAGTGCATACACATTCGAACTTGACACTTTTCAGATTCAAGCATTTGACTGCATAGACGCTGGTGAAAGTGTTCTGGTAGCTGCACCAACTGGTTCCGGAAAAACCGTTGTTGCTGAATACGCAATTGGCTTAGCGAGAAAGAATGGCAAGCGAGCTTTTTACACAGCGCCAATCAAAGCGCTGTCAAATCAGAAATTTCACGAGCTCGTAAAGCTGTACGGATCTAACGAGGTTGGACTGCTGACGGGGGATAACAGCATTAATGCTCAAGCCCCAATTGTTGTCATGACCACGGAAGTTCTGCGCAATATGATCTACGCGCGATCGTCAAATGTTGACAATCTTGGTGTTGTTGTTCTTGATGAGGTCCACTTCCTCCAAGATGCATATCGAGGACCGGTCTGGGAAGAGGTAATTATTCACCTTGACCCAACTGTTCAATTGGTTTGCCTCTCTGCAACGGTGAGTAATGCCGATGAACTATGCGAGTGGCTCACCACAGTACGCGGACCGACGAAACCAATTGTTGAAAGTAAGCGTCCTGTTGAGCTCACAAATCATTACGTTGTTGGCGACAAAACAACAAATCAGCTGCGGGTTTTTGACACCATCGTGGGCGGGAAACCCAACGAGCAAGTTTCCAAAATCGAGGCGATGTCTGCGCCACGCTCAAAGAAGCAACATCCATACGGATCTCGTGGACGACAATCCGGCCCACCAAGTCGCTTCTTCACCCCCAATCGCCCTGACGTATTGATGCAACTGCAGGAAGATGATTTGCTTCCCGCGATCTATTTCATTTTCAGCAGGAATCAGTGCGATGAAGCTGCCCACTCCTGCTTGAAGTTGGGTATTTCCTTTACGACCAAACAAGAGCGAGAAGTCATTGCGCGCATCTTGGAGAGTCACGTTGAAGCGTTTACCGATGATGACCTAGCGGCGTTGAATTACACGCGGTTTCTGCGTCAGCTAGAAGCAGGTATCGGCGTCCATCATGCGGGTCTTGTCCCCAGTTTCAAAGAGGCTGTGGAGGAATGCTTCGCGCAAGGTTTGGTAAAAGTGGTGTTCGCTACAGAAACGCTTGCAGTTGGAATCAACATGCCAGCGCGAGCTGTGGTTCTCGACAAAATCACGAAGTACAACGGTGAAACGCACCAGATCCTTAAGCCATCCGATTTCTCTCAGCTCACGGGTCGCGCTGGTAGACGCGGCCTCGACACGGTCGGACATGCGCTTACCCTGTGGAACCCTTTCGTCACCTTTGAACAAGTAGCCGCTCTCGTGTCAAGCCGTTCGTTCGTTCTCAACTCTGCGTTTCGCCCCACGTACAACATGGCGGCCAATCTGATTCGCACAACGAGTCGTGTTCAAGCACGACACTTGTTGAATTTGTCTTTTGCACAGTTCCAATCAGGTCGCGAAATCGTAGAGATACAAGCTCGTATTGCCCGCCGCGGCAAAGAAGAGCAACGTTTGCGTGAACAGTCACAAAGTGATTACGGCGACGTAGAGAACTACCGGAGCGGCAGCCAAAGGACAAAGGTCGCACCTGATACAGAGGCCCAATTTGCTCGTCTCCGACCGGGTGATGTCGTGCTCATTGGCGAGGCGAAGGGAAGTGATCGACTCGTTGTGATCTCCACGGCCAGTCGTGGCACTGGGGGAAAGCTATCGCTCCTTTCAATCAATAAGGGCGTTCGCGCCGTCACTTCGCGGGACGTTACTGAAACCATATACACCCTCGGTCATATTGATCTACCGATGCCGTTCCAGCCGACAAACTCTCGATTTCTCAAAGAAACTTCCATGAAACTTGCGAAATTCAAGATCAATGATCGTGTTCTCGCTCGAAGCGGCAAACAGGTTACGCGTGCGAATTCAGATCATCCGTTCCTGCGCGACCCAGATGCGAAATTCAAACTGAATGCAGCGGAATCGGCTGACAGGATTTCCAAAGAACTCCATCAGCTCGAAAAGCGTGTCTCAAATTCTGCGCAGTCAGTAAGTAAAAAGTTTGACGACCTCACAGCGTTGCTAGAAGAGTGGGGATACGTAGACGACTGGTCGTTGACGACCAAAGGCGTAATGCTCGGTCGCATCTTTCATGAATCTGATTTGTTGATCGCCGAATGTCTTTCTTCTGGTGTGTTTTCTGGATTAAGTTTTCATGAGCTTGCAAGCCTCGCATCAGTCTTCGTGTACGAAGATCGTCGACGAGATGAAACCGCTAAGCCACATTTCCCGAATGCTGAGCTAAAAAAGAAGTGGGCAGAGATAGAAAGCATCAGCAGGCGAATAACTTCAAGCGAGATTCGCGCTGGGTTGCTGCCTCATCGTGCTCCAGACCCAGGATTCATGGCGACTGCATTCGACTGGTCTCACGGAACATCGTTGTTCGATATCTTGGACGAAGACGATGTAACCGCTGGTGACTTTGTTCGAACCATGAAGCAACTCATTGATATTCTTCGACAGTTCTCCACGCTTGACGACCAGTCCGTTTCCACAACGACGAGCACACAAGCAGCAAAGTCGCTGTTTACTGGCGTAATCGCCGCATCAAGCCAAATAGGGAAGATGTAACGATGCCAATTTCTCCCGGATCACCTTGGGGTTCTACTTCGCCAATGCCCGAACGAACTGTGAACATGTCTTCAGATCGGGAACTTGGTGTTTATCTTCGCGATCATTCTGCGAAGCAAATACACGAACAATCGATTTTCATGAAATCAGGAGATATTCCTCGCGTGCTTGGGGTTGTTGATCGTGCACGCGATGCCGAATGCATTCGAATCGTTATTGATGCAATAGTTGTTTCCTATACCGACTCAGTCGGCGTAGACCACACCGATGTCTGCATCGCGTCGATGAGCATTGCCCGCAGATTTTTTCGCGGAGCCATCTCGGTCGTCACGAATAGCGGGTATTGGAGAAACCACGAAGTTGCCCCGCGGGCGCATCTCAATGACGGGAAACTTGACATTTTTGAGGTGTCAGGCGCCATGCGCTGGAGTCAGCGCAGGTTGATGTGGCAAAAGGCTGAGGTTGGCTCCCACCTCCCGCATCCACTTTTGTCGTACAGCCAAGGAGAGTTTTTTCATTGGAAGGGGAGTCCTCGGCGTCTCACGATCGATGGTCAGTTTGTGGGCCTGGTGACCAAGGTTTCCTGTCGGGTGCAGAGCGATTGCGCCCAGGTATTCGCGTAATAGGCATACCCGATAACACCGAGCTGGACTTCTAAGATTGCCCCTCGTGACGGTCTACATTCCTGAGGTTTTCCAAGATGATGAGGCTGAGATACTCAAAAGGTATTTCACCAATCTTGATCTTCCAGTTTTTGCGCTCGTCAATCTGCCGGAAGTGGTTAAGGGTGCATTGTTCGCTCGATACAGCCGCAGCCCAAAGAGTCTGCGCCGTTTGTTCCTCGACGAGTTTGTCAACGACCTCGACCTAACAGGCGACATTGGTGTGGATGCCACGATCGGTATTGACAAAGCAGAAGCCCTGTACGAAAAAGTGTTTGTTGAATATGGGGACGACTCGGTAGCCCAGCTTGGTGGAGTGCATTTGGCCTGTGAACAGGCGTCCAATTTGTTGACGAAGATCCTTGAGTGGGGAAGATTGATGAGTTATCTCGAGCAGAGCACGAGGTACATCAATTATGACGCGCGCCTAGGTGGAAGGTACCGCTATTACCGCGATCCTGAAATTTTGAGCGGACCATACGGTACGCGATACGTCGGCGACATGGATCGTATGTTCGACAGTTACAGTTCTCTCGTCCAATCAGTAACTGAGCATGTCCGCAAGTCGATCCCGCGTGGAATCAATGACTCAGATTTTGTATATCGGCAAGCAACGCGGGCAAAGGGCCTCGATGCCGTACGTGGCATTCTTCCCGCAAGCGCTCTGTCAAACGTTGGCATCTTCGGAACTGGCCAAGCGTATGAGTCGATGTTGTTGCGGATGCGTGCACACGCACTTCCGGAGTCGCGTCAATATGCCGACATGATGCTTACCGAGTTACGCAAAGTGATACCAAGCTTCTTGCGCCGCGTTGATTTGCCTGAACGCGGAGGAAAGTGGAGTAGTTACCTTGCCACCAATTCCGAACAAACGGCATTTCTCGTAGACGACATGTTTGGGGCGCTTGAACCAGACCCTGTGAACGAAGTTGAACTCATTGACTTTGATCCAGATGGCGAAAACAAACTGCTTGCTGCCATTTGCTACGCACATTCGCACCTGCCCGAGTCACAGTTGCTCAACCGGGTATCTCAATTGAGTCATGACGAAAAGGTTCGCCTCATCGCTGCCTACGTAGGAACTCGCGAAAACCGTCGTCATAAACCAGGCCGTGCATTTGAAAGAATTGACTACCGATTTGACGTTCTGGGTGACTACGGAGCGTTTAGAGACTTGCAGCGCCATCGCTTGCTGACCATTGAATGGCAGAGGCTGTCTCCGGATCATGGATATGTGATGCCAGAACTTGTTGCAGAAGCTGGTGTAGCCGATGAGTTTGAAGAGTCGATGACCCGTTCAGCGACCCTGTACGAAGCTTTACGTCCTGATTACCCAGAACAAGCCGCGTATGCCATCTCCATGGCTTACCGCATGCGCTACAGCATGCAGTTCAATGCTCGCGAGGCGATTCACCTCCTCGAACTGCGATCTGCGCCACAGGGACACCCCGCATATCGGCGAGTCGTCATTGAGATGCACCGCCTCATTGCAGAAAAAGCAGGCCACCGAGCAGTCGCTGACGCCATGACCCATATGACCTTTGAGGCACCAGCACTTGAACGCTTGGACTCAGAGCGAAAGGCCGAGAATCGCCGCAATACGTGATTTTAGGTAAATCAGCGAAATTCGCATACTTGACCCCATTATGGAGTACTCTCTCGCCGTTCGCAGTTGAAAGGAATAATTAATGTCAGACGACGATGTCATCGGTCCAGATGATCTAGATAGCGAGATTCTTTCTGCCCCCGAGTTAGACGGTGACGAACTCGATGTAGACGCCTTAGAAATTGACGGCCTCGAAGAAGACGGCTTTGTCGCTGAAGAGGGTGTCGATATTGCTGAAGACCCAGATGAGATACCGCTTGAATCGGTTTCCAAAAAGGCTGCGGATGATGACGACGATGACGATGACATGCGAACCGAGGACGATGTTGAGGCCGACCTTGACGCCATTCTTCGCGAGAAGCTGACCGCTGCAGACGATTCTCCGCCTGAAGAAGATGAAGAAGATGTTGTTGTTGACGATAAGACAGACGGAATGGAACGACTACAACCTCGTCGTCCTGATGAGAATCAGTGCACTCAGTGTTTCCTTCTTGTCCGCAATAGCGCTCCT
>JBIKHN010000123.1:0-4468 GCA_044362135.1 Ilumatobacteraceae bacterium
GCAGACGCGACGGACTCAAAATCCGTTATTCGAAAGGGTGTGTGGGTTCAACTCCCACCTCGGGCACCAACATGGACACTCCTACACTCGCTGATGTGAACATTCGCGGAGTTGCCCACAGGCTCATAGAAAAACGGCTACGCCGAAGTTCCGAGAACCTCAAGCAGCTTCAAATAGAACTCGCACTTTTGGACGAGCAACTGGCTGCGTTGAGTGATGATGCCAATGATAAGGAAATGCGAAGTCTGGTGTCTGAAACACCACTTGCATCGCATGAATATCGAGATGCGCAAAAGCATGTTGATGCATTAATTGAGCATCGAGATTATTTGCATCGTGCAATAGCTGAACAGACGAGAAACCAAGACGAGTTGTTAGACAGGTTGGGGAAGAACTAATGCCAACTCCAGTTCGAATTGTCGTCGCAGAAGACGAAGCGATTATTCGATTAGACCTTGTGGAGACTTTGCAAGAAGAGGGTTACATCGTGGTTGCCGACACAGGACGCGGCGACACAGCGATTGAACTCGTTCGAGAGCACAAACCTGACGTCGCAATTTTCGACATCAAGATGCCTGGCCTCGATGGACTTGCCGCTGCCCAGGTGGTGTCAGCAGAAAAGATTTGCCCAGTCGTTATGTTGACCGCATTCAGTCAGCGCGAAGTTATCGAGCAAGCCCGCGATGCTGGCGCCCTGGCTTATCTCGTGAAGCCCTTTCAAAAGACTGATTTGGTTCCTGCAATTGAATTGGCCATTGGACGTTTCGCTGAAATGAAATTGCTCAGCGGCGAGCGCGATGCCCTTGACGAGCAATTGCAATTGAGAAAAGTGCTTGACCGCGCTAAAGGGATTCTTATTGATTCTTTTTCCATGACCGAGCAATCAGCCTTCGATTTCATTCAAAAAGGAGCCATGTCGTCGCGGTTGCGAATGAAAGATGTTGCGCAGCGGGTGATTGACGGCGATCTCACGCCAAATTCGTGATATTCATAACGCTATGAAATTGATGGCGCTGGATGGCAACTCGCTGGCGTATCGCGCGTTCTTCGCATTGCCAACCGATATGGCAACGGCGAATGGGCAGGTCACTAATTCTGTTTATGGGTTTTGCACCATGCTCAACACTCTTGTTAAGGATCACAAGCCAGATGGTGTCATTGTGGTGTTTGACAGACGTGAGAAAACTTTTAGACACGAAGCTGTTCCTGAGTACAAAGCACAACGCGAGCAACAGCCAGACATTCTGTATCAGCAGTTAGACATCATTAAGGAGCTGCTCGTCTCGTTTGGAATACCCGTCATTGACGCTGCCGGATTCGAAGGTGACGATTTAATTGCCACAATTGCAACACGCGCTGAAGAACAAGGTTCTGAGCTGATTGTTGTTACGGGAGACCGTGACAGCTACCAGCTCGTAAAAGACCCTCTCATTCGCGTGTTGTACAACAAGCGGGGAGTCAGCGACTACGCGTTGTATGACGAAGCAGGCATCTTTGAGCGAACGGGTGTGACCCCAACGCAGTATCCCGACTATGCGGCCTTGCGAGGAGATCCAAGCGACAACCTTGAAGGCGTGCCTGGCGTCGGAGAAAAGACAGCTGCAAAACTCATCAACCAATACGGGTCGCTTGAGTCCATCTTTGATGCAGCGGATCAGCAAACACCAAAGTTGAAGGACTCTCTGCACGCAAGTCGCGAACGAGTGTTGCGGAACGCAAAGATCATGGTGCTGAGGCGTGACGCCCCAATTGGCATCAATGTAATGGAGTCTGCTCCAAAGCCTGATGTTCAAGCATTGCAAAAGTGGTTTGAAACTTTGGAATTCAAGTCGATGCTCACGCGTACCAAAGAAGCTTTCGGTCGTTTCATCAACCAAGAAGCATCGGCTGCTGTGATCGAGACGCAACTGTCGTCAACTGCTCTTGAAGTTTTTACAACAGTTTCCTGCAACGCTCAAGAAGCGATTGCGTCTATTGACAGCGCGGAAGGCGAGTACGGCATTGTCCTAGCTCCGGGTTGGTTGAACGACGGGCAACGATCAATTGAAGGAATTGCAATCGTTGTTGATAAACAAAAGAATGACGTCGCGTGGATCCCGGCTTCTCTGCTTGAAGAAAAGACAGTGTTGGCGCGTTTCGCTAAAACAACGTCAATTTCTGGACACCATGTGAAGCCGATGCTCCGCTGGTTTCTTGACCGCAAAATCGATATTCCACGCATTGGATTCGATACAGCTATTGCTGCGTACTTGCTTGAACCGGCGCAATCAAAGTTGGAGGCACACGAAGTTCTTGCTCGATATACGGACGATCATATCTCTGCGCGTGTCGATGGTGCAACCAATGATGGCCAACTCAGTTTTGATTCGGAAGTGTCAAATGCATCTGTAGATGCATCCAATGTCGCGTTAGCAGTTAGTCGTGTCATTCCCGCACTTTCGAAAGAGATTGAAGCACAAGGCGTTGTCGGTTTGTTCAACGACGTTGAGTTGCCACTCATTCGGGTGTTGGCAAAGATGGAACACGTTGGTGTTCTTGTAGACAAGAAACAGTTGACAGCCATTAATGATCACTTGGTGTATGAGACGAAACGTCTCACGGTGGTGTTGCATGAACTGGCGGGGAAGACGTTCAATCTGAATTCTCCAACACAACTTCGACAGATTTTGTACGAAGACAAAAAGCTTTCGCCTGGCAAGAAGACGAAAACTGGATTTAGCACTGATGCAGCAACACTGGAAAAAATTCGAGATCAGTGGCCTGAATTTATTGACCAGTTGTTGGAGTACCGCGAGTTTGAGAAATTGCGTGGTACGTACGGGCAAGGTCTGCTTGATGCAATCCAGCCAGATGGTCGAATTCATGCGACTTTCAATCAAACTGTTGCTCGGACTGGACGACTGAGTAGCGACGCTCCGAACCTGCACAACATCCCAATTAGGTCGGACGAAGGAAAAGTATTTCGCACTGCTTTCATTCCTCAAGATGGATGCCTGCTCATGGTGGCGGACTACAACCAAATTGAATTGCGCTGCATCGCACACCTAGCAAATGATCCAGGGCTGATTGATGCGTTCACCCGAGGCATCGACATACATAGCGCCACTGCAGCTCGGGTATTCGGAGTTGATGCAGCGAGCGTCAACTCAGACATGCGTTCACAGGCAAAAATGATTTCTTACGGCTTGGCTTATGGAATGGAAGCATTTGGGTTAAGTCAGCGTCTCAGTGTTGGGGTTGGTGAAGCCAGCGAAATTCTGGACGCGTATTTCGCTGCATTCCCAAACGTGAAGCAATACATGGATGACACCATTGAGCAAGCGAGAGCAAAGGGCTACACCGAGACATTGTTTGGACGTCGTCGACAAATCCCCGAGCTCAATAATCCGAATTTCCGAATCAAGCAGGCCGGAGAGCGCCAAGCAATGAATGCTGGCATTCAAGGTTTGGCAGCAGACATTTTCAAGATTGCTCTCGTGCGAATTGATGCATCAATTGCGCATGCGAAACTGAAGAGCGCTGTCATTTTGCAAGTGCATGACGAAGTGCTCGTTGAATGTCCGGTTTCTGAAAAAGATCAAGTCAATGAGATCGTGCTTCACGAGATGAAGAACGCTGCATCGTTGAAAGTGCCACTCGAGGTGAATGCTGCATGGGGTGACAGCTGGGCTTCAGCGAAGGCGTAACGAGATGTCTGATCGGGATCATTGGTTTGAAGATTTAGCGAGTCATATGAAGGATGCGTATCTCAGGTACTCATTCACCAAGGGAACCACGCAGGAAGTTGACTTCATCCTTGAAACAACTGGTGCCGAAATTGGTAGTGCGTTCCTAGATGTTGGTTGTGGTCCCGGTCGTCACAGTTTGGAACTTGCGCGCAGGGGAATGCACGTAACCGGTGTCGATGTGAGTCAGGACTTCATTGATATTGCTCTGCGGCAGTCCTATGGCGAATCGTTGATCAATGCTGAATTCCAGCGTCTTGATGCGCGTGACATCATCAATCACGCTTCGCTCCATGCGAAGTTTGACTTCGCAATCTGTCTGTGCCAAGGCGCCTTTGGATTGATGGTCGATGATCATCACGATGTCAAGATTCTCGCTGGCATCCGCAGTTCCTTGAAAGACGGTGGGGTTCTCGTTCTGTCTGCGTTCAACGCCTACTTTTCTGTCAAACATCATGCTGATGCAGAGTTTGACGCTCTCAGCGGAGTGAGTCACGAAACTACCGATATCCGCAACGAGCGCGGTGAAGTGAAAAACGTCGATTTGTGGACGGGTTGCTACACGCCACGGGAGTTGCGCCTGGTGTTCAACTTGGCTGGATTTGACATCATCAGCATTTCCAGCGTTGAGCCGGGGCAGTATTCCAACGCTGAATGCAGCACGGAATTGCCTGAATTCCTTGTTGTAGCCAAGTCCAGATAGAGCGGGCGCTGATAGCGTGATTTCCCTGTCCTACCGCCGG
>JBIKHN010000124.1:0-4449 GCA_044362135.1 Ilumatobacteraceae bacterium
CGAACTTTTGGTGCAACGGTTGCTGCATCGTCAAATGTTCCTGCTGGAAGAGCAAGCACCTTGGCAAGTGCGTCGCGGAGCTTTTCGTCTACTGCGGCCGCCAATTTGGCAATTGACTCGTCAGTAAGAGTGGTGAACACTGCCGCGTAACGACGTTCAAGCAAAATGGTGTCGCGAGAATTGCTGACTGGCATGTTGGGTCCTTTTCAAAGTCTGTATTGCCGCTATGAGCGACCCTTCAGTGTGTCAGGCAAGTACCCCCGTTCCTACTCAATAAACCCAATATTCGTATGCTGAGTAGGCGATGAAAGGTGCAACTCCAGCCATAGTGATGCTTGAGCGAAGTGGCATTGAGTTCACCGTTCACGCCTTTGATCACGACCTTGTCGATGCCGAGGAACTTGGATATGGAAGGGCAGCAGCACATGCCCTTGGCGTAGAAGCATCGCGAGTGTTTAAGACTTTGCTCGCGCAATCGGATCAATCGGCAGTTGTTGCCATTGTTCCCGTGAGTTCTCAATTGTCGTTGAAATCGCTTGCGCTTGTGCTTGGGGTGAAGCGATGCGAAATGGTGCCTGCCAACGACGCTCAGCGGATAACTGGTTACGTTGTCGGCGGCATAAGCCCATTTGGTCAGAAGAAAAAACTCTTCACCGTTGTGGATGCATCGGCACTTGACTTTCCGACCATTTTCGTCAGCGGTGGTCGTCGAGGTCTTGACTTGGAAGTTGCGCCATCGGATTTGCTTCGAGTGCTGGATGCACAATCTGGAGCAATTGCATCAGTCGATGTCTAGTTGGTGATTAAGGCCTGAACTTCGCGAATAACCAATTGATGACTTGCGGCAAACGTAAAGTCGCCGATGGTTCCACGAGCGCCAAAATTTGTGGTGTACGTGACGTGCCACTGCACCGAAAGTTTTGCGGGAAATGCACCAGATGGATGCATCGATGACGAGTGGGAGTAGGTGTACATGCATCTACTGCTCATGCGATCTCCAAAAATTTCTATCCACGGAAGACCTGGTCCATCGCATGTAACGGGTCCAGATCCGAGTGCTCCATCGCCTGGATCAAAAATGAGTTTCTTCGGTGTTGCTGTAGTGGTGACTGAAATGTATCCAGCGGGCGTGGGCACACCTGCTGTCGCGCTGATTGGAACCCATATCAGCGGGTTCACCCAAAACCATGTTCCTAGCTTCACGACACCGCGCTGAGCGGGTGGCGCAAAGTTTCCCCATGGTGCGGGGATGTTGTCGTACACCACCGATGCTGCATGTTGTGCAAGTTGGGTGGTGGACACTTGTGGAATCCAATGGAACGTAGTTGCAGGGGTGCGGTCGAGACAGGTGTATTCGAAGAGGCGATAGTTGATGCCGCCAGAAATTTTTTGCACCATTGTCTGATTACCCGAGTGTGCATCGTGGGGAATTGTCAGTGACCATTCGCAATCTTCTGAAGCACGTGAACTTCCAGGTGCTGCACCGTATTGAATACCCGCCATGATTTGGTTGCCATCGACGCCGGCATTGCTGGTTGAACTGCCTCCAATGGAGTCGCCAGCATGCACCTCATGTGGCAGCGCACTAATGAATATGACAATGGTTGCGGTCGTCAGTTTGCGAATCCACATATGTCTCCTCCTATCTTTCGTTGTGTGGCTGTGGAAGAAACCCACTTCCACGTGCCGTTGTTGAGTTGCACGTTCCACACCATGAATGCCGAAATGACCGAATCGTCAAACACGATGTCGTCGGCAGCGCCGTCGATCTGACCAGAATCGAACAGCACTACCGAGTCAAAGATGCATGTGTGCACGGTTGCTCGATTGGTGTCGATTATTTCCACCGATTCAATGCGCACGCGCAACTTTCCTGCGTCTCTGCGCGTGTACAGGTTTCCGACAATGCGCTCATTCATGGTTTCCGTCAGCGAGTTGAATAGTGGACTGCCGTTCACGGCCATTTTGTTAATTGGGCATCGTTGAGGAGTTCTGCCACATTGTGCGCGTTCTTCGTAAATGCGACCGAAGTCGCGCACAATTCGATTGACGGTGTCGGTGTTGTTGGCTATTACAGACTCAATAAGTTCACTCGCAGCGATTGTTATTGAGGTTGAAGTAATTGGCGCTGACAAGGTTGACGCTACGGTGATGAAAGTGAGTTCATCGCTTGGTGCCGCACAACTTGCTGCAAGAACAACAGCAGGAAGCGCAAACCGCGAGTACCGCATAAATGATTTGGACATGTCTGCCTCCGCCGATGCAGGAATTGCCAATAGTGATGTGGACGAAATGTGTATGTGGATACTGCCAAAAATGTGCAAATTTCAAAAATCGGCGGTTGGGTTCTGACGGTAGAGTTGATGAACCCCAAAATGAGTCAACAACACCCAGACCTTCCCGCCGAGCAGGCCTATATCGACCATGCCTACGCCTGCCTGGATAAGAGCCGCAAGGACGCTTGGCGTATTCGCGACCTGAACGAGGCCAATACAGGTGGCACCTTTCAGGCCCGTTATGAGCGCAATGCGTTTGACGAGCAGTTGCTACAACGCCTGACCACATTGGACTTGGGGGACGCAGCGCTGGTGTTTGGTCGAATTGACCGCATTGCTGAAACACCTGACGAAATTGAGAGCTTTCATATCGGTCGCTTGGCGGTTGCCGACGAAGCGCGCGAACCGGTCGTGGTGGACTGGCGTGCACCTGTTGCCGAACCGTTCTATCGTGCGACGGGTCGCGAGACCATGGGCCTTGCTCGACGTCGTCACTTTTCAGTGCAGGGTCAACAGTTGCAAGGTATTGAAGATGAGTTGTTCGGCGAAGGCCATTTAGGCCTTGGTCACGACGAGGGATTAGGTGGTGACCCGCAAGCAGGAGTGAAACACGACGGCACCGGACTACGTGGATACAGCACACTCATTTCCGCGCTGTCGCGTGGTCGCACCGGACAACTCGGCGACATTGTTGCCACCATTCAGTCGGAGCAAGACCAAATCATTCGCGCACCACAAAGCGGCGTGTTGGTTGTGCAAGGCGGACCAGGAACGGGAAAAACCGTTGTTGCTCTGCACCGTGCTGCGTATTTGTTGTACACCTATCGATTCCCGCTTGAAGATCAAGGCGTTTTGGTTGTTGGACCTAACCGAGTGTTCTTGCGGTACATCGAACAAGTACTTCCATCGCTTGGTGAAGCAGGCGTGCAACAAGTGGTGCTTGCCGACCTTGTGCCTGGCCACCGTGTGGGTCTAGTTGAAGACGACGATACGAAACACGTAAAGGGCGACATTCGCATGTCGAAGTTCATTGCTGCTGCAGTGCGCGATCGTGAACGTCCATTGCGCGAAGACTTGGTGATTCCATTTGGTGCCGAATACTTGCGACTTCGAGTGACCGAGTCGTCCCGCATTATTCGTGATGCACGTCGTCGTTATCGCCGACACAATGCTGCAGCACGATGGGTAGAAACTGAAGTGGTAGCGGCAATGGCTGCAACGAGTAAGCGTGAAGAAATTGATCTTGAGGCATTGCGCGACAGCCTGCGTGACATTCCAGAATTCCGCGCAGCAATTATTCGGATGTGGCCGGTGCTTAGCCCCAGCGAAGTGCTGCACGATTTGTATGGTTCGCGAGCACTGGTGCGCTCTGCAGCACAAGATGTGTTGAAAGAACATGAATGGCCATTGCTGGTTCGTGAACGCAGTGCGTCACTTGCTGAAGTGCATTGGGCCGAAAGCGATGTCGCGCTACTTGATGAAGTGCTGTCGCTGATCGGTCCGCGACCACGCAAAAGTGGTCGAATTGATGAAACAGATGAAATGCGTCTGTATGGGCACATCATCATTGACGAAGTGCAAGACCTCACGCCAATGCAATTGCGCATGATGAATAGGCGTTCGCTCAATGGGGCTATGACTGTGGTGGGCGACTTGGCGCAGGCAACAGGAGCATTTGCACCAAACGACTGGCAAGACCTGTTGCGTTACCTGCCAACAAAGAAGGAAGCAAAGATCATCAACTTGTCTGTTGGTTATCGCATTCCAGCTCAGATCATGGCGCTTGCCGACAAGGTGTTGGCTGTTGCGGCGCCGTCGCTTATTCCGCCACAGTCCGTTCGCGAAGGCGAGTTTGGCCCAGACATTGTTCGTTCATCTTCGGCAGAACGTTTGCTGGACGATGTCGTTGCTCAAACTCGTTTGATGATGGAAAACGTCAAAGGCGGCAACGTAGCCATTGTGTGTCCAGATGCAATGACTGAATCGGTTTCGGCGGTGTTAACTCGCGAAGGCGTGCAGCACGGTCGCGCAAACAACACAGCACTCGACACTCGACTCACAATCGTTCCAGTAAGTGTGGTGAAGGGGCTAGAGCTTGACGGTGTGGTGGTGGTTGAACCCGCTGCAATTGTTGCGGCACAAGACCAAGGCTTACGAGCGCTCTATGTTGCGC
>JBIKHN010000125.1:0-4436 GCA_044362135.1 Ilumatobacteraceae bacterium
TTCGAAAACCTGCGCGAAAGTTTGCAACGTTTGAAACTCAACGACGCATCCATCACCTACGAGCCAGAATCTTCGGGTGCTCTCGGTTTTGGTTTCCGTTGCGGATTCCTTGGTTTGTTGCACATGGAAATCGTGAAAGAGCGTTTGGAGCGCGAGTTCAATCTTGCCCTCATCGCCACTGCGCCTTCAGTGGAATACATGGTGAACAGAACGGACGGCCAGGTCTTGAAGGTGGACAACCCAGCCGACTTGCCGCTTCCGAACTACATCGCGTCAATCGAAGAGCCGTTTTTCCGAGTCAGCATTATTACGCCAAAGGAATACACGGGTTCGCTCATGGAACTGTGCCAGGAGCGCCGCGGCGAACTGATCAAGCTGGAGTACTTATCTCCAGAGCGTGTGGACATGCAGTACACCATGCCACTTGCCGAAGTTGTGGTTGATTTCTTTGATCAATTGAAGAGTCGTTCGCAGGGTTACGCCAGTTTGGACTACGAACTTGCGGGGTATCGCGCGAGCGATTTGGTGCGAGTAGACATTTTGCTTAATGCATTGCCGGCCGATGCGTTCAGCACCATTGTTCACCGCGATAAGGCCTACAACTATGGCAACCGCATGTGTGGAAAATTGCGCGAACTCATTCCAAGGCAAATGTTTGATGTGCCAATTCAGGCTGCAATTGGCGGTCGCATCATTGCCCGCGAAACAGTGAAAGCAAAACGTAAGGACGTGCTTGCAAAATGTTATGGCGGCGACATTTCGCGTAAGCGCAAGTTGCTCGAAAAGCAAAAAGAGGGAAAGAAAAAGATGAAGTCAATTGGTCGCGTGGAAGTTCCAGGCGACGTATTCATCTCTGCTCTAAAGCTCGATGACTGAGGTAGGCGAAGCAAAGCGCGGAGGAATGTTCCGCTCGTTGAGCAATCGAAATGCTCGACTGTTTTTCGCAGGGTTGCTGTTTTCAAATATCGGCTCGTGGTTGCAACTCACGGCCACGTCTTTTCTGTTGTACCGGTTAACAGGAAGTTCAGTTGACCTAGGAATTAACGCTGCACTGCAGTTTTTGCCCATGTTGTTGCTTGGCGCATGGGCTGGTGCTTTTGCCGACAGGTTCGATCGCCGTCGCACGACAATCATTACGCAATCGCTGTTGGCGCTACAGGCAATCGTGCTGGGTGTTTGCGATGTTGCTGGTGTCATCAACGTTGAGTTGGTGTTTGTGTTGACGGGTCTTCTCGGAGTCATTGGCGCTATCGATAATCCGTCACGCAGAGGTTTGGTTACCGAGCTCGTTCCGCCACATGAAATTGGCAATGCCATGTCGTTGAACACTGCAGTCATGACCGGATCACGAATTTTTGGACCTGCGCTTGCGGCAACGCTTGTTGGCCCATTCGGTACGGGTTGGCTCTTTATCATCAACGGACTTTCATATGTGTTCATGTTGTATGGAGTTGTTGGGTTGCGGAAGTCGGAAATGTTTACTCCTGAACCTCGACCTGCGGGAGGCACGCCGGTGCGTGACGGAATTCGTTTTGTGCGCACTCATCCGCGCCTATATCCGCTGTTTATTGTTTTTACGTTGGTCAGCACATTTGCATTCAATTACGGCGTATCGCTGCCAAAACTTTCAGACACGCAATGGGGTAATGCCGAATACTTCGGGTGGGTGTTGGCGGTAACCAGTGTTGGAAGTTTGATCGGCGCTTTGGCAACGGCCAGGTTGCATATGACTACGTATACGTGGGTCGCAGGATCAGCGCTCATTCTGGGGGTGGCAAACATAGGTATGGCCATTGCCCCAAACGTGTGGGTTGCATATGTGTGGGCAATACCTTTGGGTGCTGGTGGTGCGGCAATGATTGCGGGCGCTAACACCATCATCACTCAAGAGGCTCCGCCCGATATGCGTGGTCGCATGTTGGCGCTCACTGCAGTTGCGTTTCTGGGCAGCACACCAATTGGTGGCCCAATTACTGGCTGGGTTGCCGACTACGTGAGTGTCTCGTGGTCGTTGGCCTACGGGGGAATTATCACTTTGATAGCGGCCGTCTTCATGTTCGTGTGGATCTGGGTGAAAGATATAGAACATGCCTAAATCAGTGCTGTGGTTTCGTCGAGATTTACGACTTGCTGACAACGAAGCGCTGTGTGCTGCTGCTGCACTTGGGGAAGTCGTGCCGTTGTTTGTGCTTGATCCGCGGTTCCTTGAAACATCAGGAGCACCGCGACTTGCATTCTTGTTTCGCAACTTGCGCGCGTTGAATGAATCAATGGGTGGCGCCCTTGTTGTTCGCACAGGTAATCCAGAGCAAGTTGTAGCTCAGGTGTGTAGTGAGGCAGGTGCAGAGCGCGTGGTGTGTGCGAAGGACTTCGCACCGTATGGAATGCATCGTGACGAACAAGTTGCGGCCTCGTTGGCAAAGAATGGCATCACCTTTCAACAAGTCGGTTCGCCATATGCAGTTGAACCAGGCGTAGTGCGTAAGGGCGATGGAACCCCGTACGCGGTGTTCACTCCGTTTTCAAAAATATGGATGCAACACGGATGGCCAGCGCCATTTGCCAAACCATCGGTTCAGTGGAGTGGTGCACCTGAAATTGTGAGTGAACCAATTCCGCAAGACCCACTGTGCGATGCGAACTTGCCCGAAGCGGGTGAAGATGCAGCGTGGAAGGTATGGGAGAACTTCCGCGACAGGGCGCTTGATCTCTATAACGAGACACGGAATAACCCAGATGTATTAGGAACAAGCAAGTTGTCACCATATTTGCGCTTCGGTGTAATTCACTCTCGTTCGTTACTTGCCGAATTGAACGAGACAAAAGCGCATGCAGTGTTTCGAAGCGAACTTGGATGGCGAGAGTTCTATGCCGATGTGCTGTTCCATCAGCCTCGAACAGTTCGCGAAAACTTGCAGCGCAAGATGGATTCAATTGTTGTTGATACCGATGAACGCGCTCATCAACGGTTTGCATTGTGGTGTGAGGGCAAAACGGGTTATCCAATAGTTGATGCGGGAATGAAGCAACTTCTTGCAACTGGGTGGATGCACAATCGCGTGCGCATGATTGTTGCCAGCTTCTTGGTAAAGGACTTGCACCTGCCGTGGCAATGGGGCGCAAAGTATTTTATGAAGCATTTAGTAGATGGCGATATCGCGTCTAATCAACATGGTTGGCAATGGACGGCAGGAACGGGCACGGATGCTTCGCCGTACTTCCGCATTTTCAACCCGATTTCACAAGGCGAAAAGTTCGATCCCAATGGCACATATGTGCGCACCTGGATTCCCGAGCTTGCCGAAACGCCTAATGACGTGGTGCACGCCCCTTGGCTTGCGGGTCTGTTGAACCCGTATCTCGAGCCCATCGTGGACCACGCGGCAGAGCGACAAGAATCGCTCATTCGCTATAAGCAGTTATCGGTATCCTGAGAGGGATCCCGACATGCTTGACGACCGTAAAACAGCCATTCTCCGCGCAGTAGTTGAGGAGTACATCGCCACGGCACAGCCGGTTGGTTCGTCGCATATTGCGGCAAATGATGGGGTGCAGGTGTCCTCGGCAACAGTTCGTAACGATATGGCATTCCTCGAGCAAGAGGGATACCTTGCGCAGCCACACACATCTGCAGGTCGAATCCCTACAGATAAGGGCTATCGATTTTTTGTTGACCACCTCACACCAAACGGAAAACTTGGCGTTGCAGATCAAATGAAAGTCGGTGAGTTCTTCGATACTGCAACGGGCCGGCTTGAAGAAACGTTGCAGCGAACCAGCACGCTGCTTGCACAAATGACGAACTATGCAGCAGTGGTGCTTGGTCCAAAGAAAGAAGTTGCCGTTGTTCGTTCCGTGCAACTGGTTGGTCTGTCTGCGCATTTGGCTACGGCAGTAGTGGTGTTGTCTAACGGTGCAGTTGAAAGTGAACCAATTGAACTTGCTACCACCATTTCCGAAGATGAAGTGCAGCGCACTACTGCACATCTTTCTCGTTTGATGGTCGGTAAGGCGCTTGGAGACATGGCGCATACTGCGGCAACTGGCGATGTCGTTATCGATGCATTGGCCCAGCAGGTGCTTGCAGCGATGAGCGGTCGACGAACAGACGAGTCGGTGTTCGTTGGTGGCGCATCTGCAATGGCTGAGGCATTTGACGCTGTAGAAATCGTTCGATCGGTTTTACACACGCTTGAGCAACAATTTGTCATGGTGTCGCTCGTACGCGACATGTTGAACCGTGGGTTGTCGGTGGCAATTGGTGCAGAGCACGGTGTGGAACCACTTGCCGCGTGTTCGGTTGTGCTTGCTCCAGTAATTGCAGATGGCACCACGCTTGGAACCGTTGGCATTCTTGGGCCTACACGCATGAACTATCCGCAAGCGTTAGCAACTGTTGAAGTGGTGAGCGATCGTCTCGGTCGCAGACTTGCGGA
>JBIKHN010000126.1:0-4427 GCA_044362135.1 Ilumatobacteraceae bacterium
TGGTGGAAGCGTTGATTGCGCTCATTGTGGTGGGAATTACTGCGTTGATTGTGGCGCTGCCACCACGCGAACAAGCATCGAATGCACCAGTCGAGTTTTCGTTGGAACAGTCCGACCTCATTGCCGACATTACGGTTACCCCAGCTCGAGTGGGATCTGCAGAAATCCACGTCGCCATTCGTTCAATCATGGGTTCGTTCGCTCAAATGACTGCGGTTTCTGCACGAATGTCGTTGCCAAGTAAGAGCATTCCAAATGGACCAGTAGAGCTGGTGCGTACGAGCCCCAATCACTACACGGCTGAGGTGAACTTCCCGTTTTCTGGCGTGTGGAACCTTGAGATTGTGGTGAAACCAGACCCTTCGCGCACGGTGCTGTTTGCAACAGACGTCAAGATTGGCGAGTAGCTACTTTCATCACTAAGTGGTGGCCCATGCCCGTTGCTTCGTCAACAAACTGTTCGCCGAAAACTTCAAACCCATTGCGTGTGTAAAAACTGAGAGCACTGTCACGTGCACGTGCCCAGACGTAATGCGCGTTTTCATCTTCGCAATGGCGAACGCCAGCACTAAGCAACTCTGCGCCAATTCCACTTCCTTGCATGCGCTTAGCAACAGCCATTCCCTTTAATTGAATTGCGGGAAGGGTCACATCTAATGGCCATGCCTGGGGAATCCATGAAGAACACGCAACAAGATCTGCGCCTTCATAGATTCCAAGATGAACGCACCCTGGAAAATCGTCTTGTTTGTACGAGGGATCTTGCGAAGGAGTTCCATCACGAAGCACTGCCATTCGTAAAGGCAAAAGTTCGTCAGTTGTAATGCGCACCACTCTGCTTGGGCGATGCAACGAACGAATATCAACGATGCGATCGGCGAACTGACTTGCTTCGTTGTGGTCGTGGGTGACATGAACAACTGTGGTGTTGCGCTGAGCAAGCAAAGTGGAAAGATCGCGCAATAAGCGATCGTGCAATTCGCCATCAAGGCCACTCAGTGGTTCGTCAAGGAGCAGCACTTTTGGGTTTGCGGCTAACGATCGAGCAACTGCAACACGCTTAGCTTCTCCACCGGAAATGACAGTCACATCGCGATCGGCCAAGCCTGCAAGCCCAACGAGTGCTAGTAGTTCATTCACGCGAAGGGATTGTTCGTGTTTGCTCATGCCACGCAGTGCGTAAGCAATGTTTTCGCCAACAGTGAGATGCGGGAAGAGTTGGTTGTCTTGAAACACCAAACCAATGCCTCGTTTATGAGTTGGTAAGTGCGTGACGTCGGTTCCATCAACGCTTACCGTGCCCGATTCGGCTCGCTCTATTCCTGCAATCACGCGAAGCAGCGTGGTCTTTCCTTCTCCGCTGGGGCCTACGAGCGACACCACTTCTCCGGTGCCAACGTCAAGGCATACGCCATCAAGAATCACTTCGTTTGCATAGTGAATAGTGAGGTCTTGAATCTTGAGCATTAATGAGTTTTCGTTCGTGTGGCGCGCACAGTTTCTGCGATGTATACGGCACCAATGCTAAACACGAAAAACAGCGTTGAGAGCGCGAATGCTTTGGCGTGTTGAGTATCGCCAGGGCGAGAAAGCAGTCGAGCGATAGAAACGGGGAGTGTTTCAGAGGTTTGTCGGGTGAGAAAGCTGGTGGCACCAAATTCGCCAAGAGAAACAGCAGCCGAAAGCGCACATGCAGTAGCCAGGCAACGACGCAACAGCGGCAAATCGATTCGCATCCATTGATCTTTCGCCCCTGAGCCAAGTGTTGCCGCTGCATCGCGCAAGTCTTGAGGAATTGCTTGTGCAACGGGTAGCACGGTGCGTACAACTAACGGAATAGCGATAAGTGAGTGTGCAACGGGAGTGATCCACCAGGTAGAGCGAAATTCAAACGGGCTCTGATCAAAGGTGATCACAATTCCCAGACCGACCATGACCGCAGAGATCATGAGCGGAAGAGAGTTGATGGTTTCCAAAAACCGAGATGACGTTGATTTGTACGCAATTGCAAGAGCAATCATGGTTCCCAGCGTGGTGGCAACGATTGATGCAGTGATCGCAAACCTTGCGCTTATTGCCAACGAATTCATGGTGTCATTCGACAACACTTGCGACCAACCAGTGGTCGACTTCCAAGCGACGGCAATCAATGGCAACAGTGCAAAGAATCCGGTCGCTACAGCAATGCTGGCGACAGCAGTTCTCTGTGCAGACCCGGTTGGCTTCGGTGCCTGAATGTTGACGGTGAGTGGCGAAGTGTGATGACGACCAAACTTCGTCAATGCATACAGCATGCCAATCAGGAAAATTGTTTGGATAATGCCAATTGCAATTGCGCCATTAAAGTCACCAAGCTGAACTGATCGAACATAGATCTCGGTTTCGAGTGTGGAGTATGCAGGCCCACCCAATATTCGAACAGCACCAAATGATGTGAAACAAAACAGCGCTACTGCTGTGCTGGCAAAGCCAAGTGCTGGTCGAATAAGTGGAAACGTAATGGTGCGAAACGTGCGCGTGGTGGAAGCACCAAGTGTGTGTGCTGCATGAATAAGTTCTGGGTCAATTTGCGACCAACGCGGCATCACGAGACGTACGACAACGGCCATATTGAAAAAGATGTGAGAGGCGATGATGGCAAATGCGGTGTAGTGCATGCGGTCGGGGAGCAGTGCGAACAATGCAGAAGCAACAACAACAGTGGGCAGCAGGAATGGTGCCGTGATGAGTGCGAGCAACAGACGTTTTCCGATAAACGAAAATCGCGCAAGAATGAATGTGACGGGAAGAGCGCATGCAATGGTAAGAGCAGTGCTCAGAATTGTTTGCCACAGGGTAAACCATGCGACTTTTCTAAAGCCATCGTTTGCAATGATGTCTGCGAATGCATCGATGCTTACGCCACGTTGAACGATCACCGCTGTTGGGATTGCTAAGAAAACCAACAAAAACAGGGCTGGAGCAATGACTAACCATCGTGTGCTCTTGGGGTACGGCGACGGGGTCATGAAGACGATTTATCTGAAAACGATGGTTGACCACTCGTCAAGCCACGCGGTGCGGTTCTCTGCGATTACGTTGTATTCAATGGTGAGCGCACTTTCTGGGCGTGAGATATATCGCGTAAACGATTCAGGAATAACTGCATCCGCATGTACCGGGAAAACAAACTGCGTGAGTGGAAGATCGCTTTGAAACGCTGTGCCAGTGAGGTAATCAATAAGCAGTTGCGCTTCGGCCTTGTGTTTGGTTCCGCGAAGAATTCCTGCGTACTCAATCTGCTCAAAACAGGTGAGTGGAGCAACCCCAGTTGGGGCAACATCGGTTGGAGGGTCTGCAAACAGCACCTCAGCAGCAGGGCTGCTGCTGTAACTGACCACAATCGGTCGGTCGCCTTTACCCGACGATCCTGAGAACTCTGTGCTGTATGCCTGCGTCCAGCCGTCTACAACCAACACGCCATTTTCGCGCAACGATTTCCAGTAGTTCTGCCATCCATCTTCACCAAATTCGGCAACCGTGGCAAGGAAGAATGCAAGGCCTGGCGAAGAGGTAATTGCGCTAGGCACAACAAGCAAATTTGCATACGTACTGCTAACGAGAGCATCAAGCGACATGGGTGGCGCGATGTTGTTGTCTGTAAACCACGCGATGTCGTAGTTGATGCACACGTCTCCGGTGTCAACTGGGGTGACTTCATGGCCTGGAATGTTTCGCATGAGCGATTCGTTCATGAACGCAAGATTTGGGGTTTGATACGAATCAAACATGTCGGCATCAAGAGCACGTGACAGCAGCGTGTTGTCCACTCCCCACAACACGTCTCCCTCAGGGTTGCCAGCAGTAAGTGCGGATTTAGAAACGAGTTCGCCAGCATCACCGCTGCGAACGACATTTACCGTTATTCCAGTTTCGGCAGTGAATGCATCAAAGATGCCCTCGCTAGGAGTGAAGGAGTCATGTGCGAGCAACGTCAACGTGACTGGTCCATCACTACTTGACGAACCTTCATCGGAACTTCCCGAACACGCAGTAAACAACAGCATGCTGAGTGTGATTGCGACAATTTTCTTCATGGGGGTACTTCTTTCAGGTACTGAGGGCACTTGACTGAACGACAAAGAGCGAACCTGTCTGCACTGAAATTGTTGCAGTTTCTTCGGTGAGTTGGTTGCTTATTCCCCGAGATGAATGGGGGGCAAGCGATTCATTGGCAAGCGCCCATTTCAAACCAGCAGTTGAGATCCCAGATGCAGATCCGCCGGCAGCGATGAGCCCAACGTTTGAGCCAACTTTTCCGGTGATGGTGACCGATGCTGGCCCATGAATGAGATGCAAAATGGAATTATCCCAAAGCGCTTCGATGGTGCAGTGGCGCAGGTTTGGGTTCTGTAGCACGGCAAAAACACCGAGTTCGTGGTCAAGAC
>JBIKHN010000033.1:0-12072 GCA_044362135.1 Ilumatobacteraceae bacterium
GCAGTGATTGGGTCTACTTCTGCCCCACTGAGCAAAATTCCATACTCGGTTTCAATACCGCAAACCTTCGGAGTTGCCACTTATAGGTACTGCCCCGTCGCGGCGCGTTCTATCTCTTTGCCGCCGACCAATTCTTCGCCACCGTCTCCATGTGCTGTGATCGTGCGAATGTATACGATGCGTTCACCTTTACGACCAGAAATCTTTGCCCAATCATCGGGATTGGTGGTATTCGGCAGATCTTCGTGCTCCAGGAATTCATCAACAACTGAGTCAATTAGGTCAGTGGTGATGATGCCTCCGTCGCCTCCATCGATGCGACGCTTGATCGCCTTCTTCTTTGCTCGTCGAACGATGTTTTCTAGCATTGCCCCTGAAAGGAAATCCTTGTAAAAGAGCTCTTCCTTTTCGCCATTTTGATACGTGATCTCGAGGAAACGATTCTCGGCTGTGTCAGCAAATATCCGATCAATGGTCAGACTGACAATGTCATCGATCTGACAACCTTCACCAAACGGAAGATCCTCGGACAGATACCGCAGAAGAATCTGTTGGGACGCGTTGCGATTCGGGCGATCTACTCGAATCTTTACGTCCAGTCGACCCGGTCGGAGAATTGCTGGGTCTATCAAGTCTTCGCGGTTAGTCGCTCCGATGATGATGACATTCTGCAGTTTGTCAGCGCCGTCAATCTCGGCGAGTAACTGAGGAACAATGGTCGACTCCATATCGGAAGACACGCCTGTTCCACGCGTGCGGAACATTGAATCCATTTCATCGAAGAAGATGATGACTGGCCAACCTTCTTCGCTTTTTTCGCGGGCACGCTGAAACACCAATCGAATTTGACGCTCCGTTTCGCCAACATATTTATTCAGGAGTTCTGGGCCCTTGATGTTGATGAAATATGAGCGCCCTTTGTCATCTCCAGTTTTTGCAGCGACCCGCTGAGCAAGACTGTTTGCTACCGCTTTAGCAATGAGCGTTTTTCCACAACCAGGCGGCCCGTACAACAGAATTCCTTTCGGCGCTGGTAGTTGATACTCCGCGAATAGATCGGCATGGAGAAACGGAAGTTCAACAGCGTCGCGAATCTTTTCAATTTGGTCGTCTAAGCCTCCGATGTCGGCAAACGTGACGTTCGGAACATGCTCAAGCAACAGATGCTCAACTTCAGGTTGCAACAATCTTTCGAGAAGCAAGTTCGATCGGGGGTCAAGACGTAGTAGGTCACCAGAGCGCAAGTTTGCTCCACGCAAATCGTCCGCTAATTCGCACACGCGTTCATCATCTCCACGGATTGACACAATGGCGCGAATTCCGTCTTCGAGGACTTTGGTAAGTGTGACGACATCTCCTGCATGCTCTGGATGACGAGCCTCAACGATGCTCATTGAATCATTAAGCAACACCTCTGATCCAAGTTCGATGGTGTCGCAGTCGATGCTTCCTCCAACAGAGACGCGGAGCTTGCGACCATTGACCAACACATCAAAATTGTCGTCTGGATTGCGTCCCACCACGATCCCATACGGACTTGGCGGACGAGTGAGCTTCTCAACTCGCTCTCCGAGCTGCACAACCTCTTCACGAAGCTCGCGGAGCGCATATTCGAGACGATGGTTCTTCTCTACCTCGGCACTGAGTTTGTGGACAAGCGCGACCTCGTCTAGTGCGGACTCGTGTGGTTGGTTATCTGCCAAGATTTACCCCATTCCGATCAATGCACTTGTAAACCTAGCCATTATGTGCCGCTGATCTCTTAGGGACGTACAAATCTTCAGGGCAAAAGTTCGCCCACAACGATCGGGAGAATGTAGTCTGTGGTCTGAATTAGTCATCAAATACATGCTGAAGGAGTACATGACATGAAGGTCTGGATTGATCAAGATCTCTGCACCGGAGACGGACTGTGCGAGGAAATTGCACCAGATGTGTTCACATTGCTCGATGACGGTCTCGCTTATGTTCGCGAAAAAGACAAGATCTTTGCAACTGCTAAGGGCAACGCTCAAGGAGCAGAAGGCATGGCAAACTTTGCCGATGATTTGATGGACGCAGTAATTGAATCCGCCGAGGAATGCCCCGGCGAATGCATCTTTATTGAGCCTTAATCGCTCGCTTGTTCCATTGATGCGGCGTTGTCGCCGATATAGCGGGCAACAGTAAGAAACGCCGTGTGTGCCACCATTCTGTGGTCTGGCCGTACTGCCATTCCCTCTATGTGCCACGTGCGGTGGAGCACCTCCATTGTTCGAGCTTCAATCCACGAGATGCCAAAGCATTGTCTCACCTGAACTGCTTGGGTAATGCTTGGCGTGTACGCCACGAGCAAACCGCCCTTGCGCAGAACCTTCTCCGCATGTGGAACAACGTTCCAGGGTTCAGGCAAGTCGAGTACTACCCGATCAAAATCCTGACCATCAATGCCTTCGTAGGCATCTCGAATCTGCACGTCGTATCGCTCTAACGCTGCTTCACCCAAAAATGAACGAACATTTGATTGTGCGCGATTTGCGAAATCCTCTCGTAATTCGTAACCCGTAATGTGCGCGCCATATCGCAGCATCGTCATAGACAGTGCGCCACTTCCCACACCAGTTTCAAAGACGCGCATTCCAGGGCCGATATCAGCAATCATGCAGATTGGTGCGAGATCCTTTGGGTAAATGACCTGCGCACCACGTGGCATTTCAAGAACGAAATCTTCCAGAGTTGGTCGCAGGATTGAATAGCTAGATCCTTTTGAGTTTGCGATCAGAGCCCCTTCTTCTAAACCAACAATTTGAGCATGTGTAATCACACCAGAGTGACTGTGGAACTCTCCCTTTTCGGAAAGAGTTGCCAGGTAGCGACGTTTCTTGCTGTCAATGATAAGTACGCGTTCGCCAAACTGAAATGTTCGGATACTCATAGTGGTGAATCTTTCTTGCGGATGATTACTTCTTCATCCTTGCGTAGGCGAACAGTTGTAACGATTGTTTTGCGATTGTGCTTGCGTAACCACTTCAGTGCACGCCAAAGCACTGGAATCCACCACAACGATTCGCGGACAGAAGTTGTAGTCGGGCGAGCAACTTTTTGTTTATCGTCGGATTTCGAGGACACTTCGTCGCTTTCTACCGCTTCTTCGTCCGAATGCGAAGGCAAGAATGACTACAACCCCACCAGCAATTGCCGCATAGGTGGCAATGGAAGCTTTATTGCGTTCAGTCGTGCCTTGAATGTCGTCCTGGAGCGCCTTGAACTTTTGTTCAAGATCGTTGCGAGAGATCTTCTGCTGTGGTTGCGACATGACTAGCGCTCGCCACTATTGAGGAAAGGTTTACGGATACGGGACTGTGAAAAAACAATGAGTGCAATAGTCAGACCAAGGACGATGAAGTACGGCACCCAGCTGAAGGAGTTCGAACCATCGAACACCGTTGACTGCAAAAGACGGAGAACGCCAACAAGCGTGAACAACAGACCGAGGAGAATGGAAATGCCGCCAACAGCCCCCCACGCCAACCAACGTCCCGTGCCACGAAGTTCACCAATGGTTTCTTGTTTCGCATACGCGCGAACGAGGTCAATCAACTCGGCTATTGATGAACCAGAAGTGAATGAAAGCACCCATTCATTCAACCAGCAAGTGGGCTATTTCGGTGCCAACTCACTTGCGGACGGACTGCCAGAAAACCCGCCAAGCGCATCGGAAAGGGCGTTCCAAATGGGCCTATACGTGGTTTGATTTGAGGCATTCGGGCCGTTGATGATGATAGCAAACGCCGATGCTTGGTCGGCTGTATACGGAACAAAACCCGACAGCGATTTAGCGCCTGTCAAAGTGCCAGTTTTGCCGCGAAGCTTTCCTGCACCAAGTGAATCGCCAAGAACATCGCGAAGTGTTCCAGTTTGTCCTGCAATGGCCAAACCGAGTCCAGTGGGTCCGAATCCACCGTCTCGTGCAAGCAATGCACTCAGCGAGTTGCAAGTAAGTCGGTTGCCGCGATCAAGACCTGATCCATCAACAAAAGTTAATGCGTCTAGTGGAATACCCCATTCCACGAGTTTGGCCTTCATCACTTCCAGTCCAGCCTCGCGAGTTCCAACCCCAGTTGAAGCAAAGCCAAGTTCCTTAACAAGAAGGTCTGCTGTGTTGTTATCGCTGTTCGTCAGCATTTCAGTGACGATTTCCGAAAGTGGCAGGGAATCAATCTTGGCGATCATCGTTAGTTCCTGCGGGGCAGTTCCAACTTTTGGAAGTCCCGAAACTGAGATTCCATTATTTTGCAAAATGTTCGTAAACTCCGTTGCGGCACCTAACGCGGGATTATCTGGTTTAATCGGATTTCCAGTGATCACACCATCATTAACCATGAGTGCACCAAGTGGTCCAACCTCTGTACCTTTGATTCCGAGTCCTAACGAAGGTGTAAATCGCTCTGCGTCATAGCGAGATTCGTCTCCAATAACTGACCCTTGAATCTGTGTAATACCTTGCGAGCGAAGTGCGTCAAAGAGATTCTCTACACGAGTGAAATTGAATGTCGGGTATGGCTCAGTGTCTGGATAGTTTCCCGTAATCAACAGTGGATCTCCACCGCCGATGAGGTACGCATCGCCCTCGATAGCAGTCCCATTAACTTTCCCGACTAATGATGTGGAGAAAACAAATTCCGGAGTAAGTACCTCGAGGGCAACCATAGCTACGACAATTTTCATGTTGCTCGCAGGCAAGAGCGGTAAATCCGGGTTGAAACTTAAGATGCGATTTCCTTCAATATCAATGGTGAGGCATGATTCACTAGGCAGCCTCTTCGTTAGCGTTGCCAATTTCGAACGCAATGACCTGAAACGAACATCTTGAGAGAGCGTTTGCGGATTACGTCGAGCGTTGATAATTGGTGCGGAAAGCAATTTCAACTCCGTACTACTTGCTATTGGCGTTACTGACTGCGCGACGCCATCAACAAGCCTCCAGGAAACACCAAGAGATAACGCACCGATCAGAGTTACCGACGCCAACAGTGAACTAACAACACGAACCGAACCAACTTTTACCTTCTTGCGTGCACGTTGGATGCTGTTTGAATCATCGTGTTGATTCACTGCGCAATACCCCGATATCTCGAGTACTCGTAGAGATGAGCAAGACTTGTTGCGGCGCGCGCTCCTGTTGGATAGCAATATGCTCCTGATGCACGAACGGAAGCGGGGCCGGAATTCTGCGGGTCAGCCACGGCTAGTTCGGTAGCGATAAGAATCGGTTTGCCGTGTTTATCGGCAACTTCACGAGCAGTCAACGCATAGCGTTCGTCTTGTTTTTCATGGTACGAAACAATGCGTTCTAGCCCATGATCTGGGTAGAAACCGCCGCTTCTCATCATTTTGGCTTGATTGCTCTGGATGCCAATTCCTAAGAAAATGACGGCATCGATGGAATCATGACCTGCGACTATGTCCATGATCTCGGTAACGGTGTCGCGAGTTTCACCACCAGCACAATCGATTGGGTTATTGCGGCTCCAACGGGGAGGCAACAGTGCTGAAAGTTGTGACATGAGGTCGTCGGACAAATCAACAAGATCGAGAACTCCGTCCCGAGCAATGGCATCTGCTGTTACCACTCCCCAACCTCCAACGGTGGTGAGAACGGCAACGCGATTCCCGCGAGGTAGAGGTTGTGTTGCAAAAGTTGCAGCAGTGTCAAATGCTTCTTCCACAGATGAAACCTTGATCGCTCCTGACGAACGCGTTGCACCGAGAAAAACTCGATCATTGCTGGCCATTGCCCCCGTATGGCTCTGCGCAGCTTTAGAACCGGCAGCCGTTGCTCCACCCTTCAAAACCACAAGTGGTTTCACGGCTGTGATATTCCTCATTGCCGTAAGTAAGGAATCCCCATCGCCGACATTTTCAATGTAGGTAAGCGCAACTTTGGTTTCGTCGTCAGTGGCGAAGAAATCAAGAAAGTTCTCTACGCTGACCTGTGTTGCGTTACCTGCAGATATCGCTCGTGCGATTCCGACACCGGACTGCCGTGAGTAATTGAGAAAGCTTGAAACAAAGTTGCCACTCTGCGAGGCAACGGAGATACCTCCCTGTGGTGGGTAAGGGGCCACGATTTGCAAACACAGAGATGCAGGTGTGCTGACAACACCCTGACCATTTGGACCTGCAATAAGTATTCCGAGCGAATTCGCAAGAGCAAGCAGAGATGCTTCAGCAACTTCTCCAGATTCACCAGACTCTCGATACCCGGCACTAGCAATGAATGCGCTGGAAACTCCGAGTAGAGCACATTGTCGTAACAGTGCCTCGTTTGAACTTGCAGGCGTGCAAAAGAAAGCGAGATCAATTTCCCCTGCGGGTAGTTCCGACAGGTCGGAAACCGTTTGAACTCCGAGGATGTTTTCACGTTGCAAATTAGTGGCGTAGACACCGCCGGCAAACTGATTGGCCAATGCATTGTGTAGTGATACGAATCCAAACTTGCCTGGATGGCTTGAAGCGCCAATGACAACGATTGCTCGTGGATTGAACAAAGCAGCAAAGTGTTTCGAAGTCGGAACAAATGTGCTCGGCGCGCCATTCGCATTTTGATCTTGCGTTCGACCTACTCCAACCAATGCGTCCACTGCTACGAGAGATCCATCTTTTCGGGCAATGAGCGGATTGATATCCAGCGAATCAATTTCGGGGTGAGCGGAACACACTTCGCTCATGCTCGCCAGCACGTTCGCCAATTGAGCCCTATTAACTGGTTGAGAACCCCGAAACGAACCAAGTATGGATTGATGGTGCACGTCGTCAATCATCTGCATCGCTTGTTCCGCGGTGAGTGGGAGCGGACGAAGTACTACGTCATCGATGGCTTCGGCGAATACGCCGCCAATACCCAAAGCAACCATGTAACCGAATTGAGGATCATTGATCACGCCAACGATCAGTTCCCTATCACCCTTCACCATTTCGGCCACAAGAAAGGCAACTTCGCCATCGGACTCGCTAACGAGACCCATCAGTTCCTTGCATGCTCGATCAGCAGTTGCATCATCTGCAACGTTGAGGCGAACCAGTCCGCGTTCCGTCTTGTGGGCAATGTTGTCGCCTGAAAGCTTGATGACCACTGGGTAACCAATTGCTTTGGCTGCCTCTATTGCACGATCGACTGTCGTACACACCCGCTCCTCGGCAAATGGCACCCCAAAGGGTGTGAGCAACTGTTTGGATGCGGCTTCGGAGAGCATTGTCATATGGGCCACAGAATTTAACAATAGTTGACCGATGAGCAGGCACTACCCTTGTCGCGTGCACATCGTGTCAACAGTGTTCATTGATTCATTTGAAATGAGGCAGGCTCCTGGGCCGTCCTCACGTATTGATATCACTGGGATCTATTTTTCGCTCGCCGCCCCAACTCTTCCGCCGGTCACCATCGATCCGCATTTGATGGCGTTGATCTTTTGCCCAGTAGGCCACGCTGGCAATGGAGTTTTTGAGGTGGTGTTTCGCAAAGGAATTGAGGAAGACTCCGAGCAGTTAGCTCGCAATGTCAGTCCATTTTCTGTTGAACCAGGCAAGTTCACCTACCGACTGGTTCGAGGCGAGATTGAACTTCATGAACTAGGTCAGATATTTGCCCATTGCCGAGTAGATCTTGGTCCGTGGTCAATAGTTCCGCTCACATTGCTTCCGCCGGTTGCCTAATCGGAACTACAGTCGCGCCGTGACTTCTTCTGCATCCTTAACTCCTGAAATCGACGGCAAAGCAATCGCACTCATCCGTGGTTTGGCAATGGATGCTCCGTTGTATGCAAAGAGTGGGCACCAAGGCACTGCGATGGCACTTGCACCACTAGCTCACGTTTTGTACAGCAGGGTGTTGCGCCATGCTCCTCAGAATTCTGCATGGAAGAATCGTGATCGATTCATCTTGTCCAACGGACACGCGTCCATATTGCAATACGCCATGTTGTATCTCAATGGCTATGGATTGGAAATTGACGACATCAAAGCATTTCGGCAGTGGGAATCGCAAACACCTGGTCACCCAGAGGTTGGGCATACAAATGGTGTTGAAGTAACAACAGGGCCTTTGGGCCAGGGGTTCGCTAACGCAGTCGGTATGGCCATTGCTGAGCGAAACCTCCGCGAACGATTTGGTTCAGATGTGATGGACCACCACACCTATGTACTTGCAGGTGATGGTTGCTTTATGGAAGGCATCAGTCACGAGTCGGCCTCTTTGGCTGGACATCTTGGTCTAGATCGTTTGGTTTGCATTTTCGATGACAACGGAATCACGATCGACGGAAGCACCACACTCACCTGCTCTGACGATGTTGCGCAACGCTTCTCCAGTTATGGCTGGAATGTCATCCACGCTGGCGAAATTGGCGAAGATCTGAATGCTCTTGAAAAAATGCTCAACGCAGCTCGAAGCCACCGTGGGCAACCAACTTTGTGCATCCTGAAAACTCATATTGGCTTTCCATCACCAGATTTCACAGATGTTCATGAGGCGCACGGTAATCCTTTCAATGCAGAGCATGTGTCACGAACCAAAGCGATAATGGGAATTCCTGATGAACCATTTTGGGCGCCATCAGAAGTGGTCTCGCAGTATCGTGCGCACGCATCCAGCAAAGGATCGGCGTTACTGAGTGCATATGACACGGCTATTGCCCACGCTGAGGGTAAGCATGGATTTGAGCAATGTTGGGAAGAACCAGACGGCGAAGCGGTTGCCGAATCAATGCCGGTGTTCGCAGCAGATTCAAATCTGGCAACACGACAAGCAATTCAACAGTGTATAGAAGCCAGTGCATCAGTGCTTCCTGGTTTGCTGATTGGCTCAGCAGATCTTACGGGTAACACTGGCGTGAAAGTGAAATCAGTTGGCGCACAATCGAAACATCTTCCAACTGGTCAACAGGTGTACTTCGGTATTCGCGAGCATGCAATGGGTGCAGCAATGGTAGGAATGGCGCTCCATGGAGGAACCGTCCCCGTAGGCGGAACATTCTTTGTTTTCGCTGACTACATGCGTCCTGCAATTCGACTAGCAGCGCTCAGCAAAGCCCGTGTGATCTTCGTGTTCACTCACGACTCGGTAGGTGTTGGCGAAGATGGTCCAACCCATCAACCGATTGAGCATCTCGCAAGCTTGCGAGTTATCCCTGGTCTTCAAGTGATTCGCCCTGCCGACTCCAATGAAACCAAAATTGCTTGGGAGTGCGCACTCACCTATCAAGGTCCAACTGCACTGGTGCTCAGTCGCCAGTCGCTGCCAATCACAACCGATGGCGATGCTGTTCGATTTGGTGCCGAAACGCTCAATGCAGCAACGAGTCCTGATCTCATTTTGGTTGGTACAGGTAGTGAGGTCTCGGTGTGTGTCGGTGCCGCCAAGTTGCTGGCTGAATCTGGCATGAAAGTAAACGTTGTTTCTATGCCAAGCATGGATCGTTTCGAACAGCAGCCTGCGCAGTATCGATCATCAGTGTTTCCTCCGAATGTTCCTGTTATCTCTGTTGAAGCTGGCGTCACGTTCGGATGGTCGCAATACGCAGATGTCAGCGTAGGTATCGATCGCTTTGGTGCCAGTGCTCCTGGTTCGACCGTGATGAAGAACCTTGGAGTTTCTGCAGAGCATGTGGCAGAGAAGGCCCGTGCTTTGCTGAGTAAGTCGAAATAGACCCATGGCAGTTAATCGACTCACAGATTTGTTCACAGTTGCTGGCCAAAGCCCGTGGCTCGACAATCTCAAGCGTGAATACATCGTCAACGGTGATTTCGCTCGCGTATTGGCTTCTGGAATCAGAGGCTTGACGTCCAACCCGACAATCTTTCAAAAAGCGATTCAGGGTTCGGCGCTCTACGACGAACAATTTCACGAATCTATTCAGCGTGGGCTCACAACGGAAGAGACCTATTGGGAGTTGGTTGTCTCTGACATCATCGGAGCCTTAGACATTTTCGGTCCGTTGTATGTTTCGTCATCGGGTCTAGACGGTTTTGTCAGCGTTGAAGTATCCCCTGGTCTCGCCCAAGATATGGATGGAACGGTTTCAGCCGCTCAAGCACTACACGACCGTATCGCGCGACCCAACGTGATGATCAAAGTTCCTGCAACGAAGGCGTGCATTCCCGCGATCGAAGAGATCATCAGTCGTGGAATCAACGTGAATGTCACGCTCATCTTCGGGCTTGATCGATATCAAGAGGTCATGGATGCCTACATTCGTGGTTTACAAAGACTCAGCAAATCTGACCCAAGTAAAGTGCAAGATGTTGCATCGGTTGCAAGTTTCTTCATCTCCCGTGTTGATTCAGAAGTTGACAAGCGTTTGGATGCACACGGATCGCCAGGTGCTCTTGAACTTCGCGGTAAGGCGGCTATCGCTCAAGCGAAACTTGCGTACAACATGTTTGAAAAAACATTTAGTGGTGATGCTTGGCTTTCGCTAGCAAAACTTGGCGCTCAAGTGCAGCGTCCGCTGTGGGCATCTACCAGCACGAAAAATCCTAGTTACCTAGACACCATGTACGTTGACGAGCTCATTGGTCCGCATTCGGTGAATACGCTCCCCGATGCGACGATGGAAGCCTTCAGCGACCATGGATCAATTGCAGAGACAATTACGAACAACGTCGACGGAGCGCGCAAGGTATTGGATGAATTGAGTCGTCTCGGCATCGATATGTCTGCTGTTGCTCATCAGCTGGAGAACGAAGGAGTGGTTTCGTTCCAGCAGAGCTTTAACGATTTACTTGCGGTTCTGGAAGCCAAGAGGAAGTAAACATCCTGTGACAGGACAAGATCTAGAACACGCAGTTGCCAATCTCGTCAAGGAATACGGCGGCAAGCATGACTCCGATTATGTAACCCACATGATCGTCACTGCCCTTGGTTTAGGCACTGACAGCACATCCACGCTTGATCTCAAGATTGCATCTTCGGCTCTTAAGGAGATGCGCGAGGCATTTGCGATGTTTGATCCGTACGCGAATCGCAAGAAGGTAACCATTTTCGGTTCGGCGCGCACGAAAAAGGACGATCCTCTCTACCTGCACACTCAGAACGTTGCTGCAGAACTAGCAGCACAGGGATGGATGGTGGTCACGGGGGCAGGACCGGGAATCATGGAAGCGGGAATGGTCGGAGCTGGTCGCGACCAATCCATTGGCGTTTCTATTCGTTTACCTTTTGAGGCGAGCGCCAATCCGATCATCGCTGGCGACGGAAAATTCGTTGAAATGCGGTACTTCTTTACCCGCAAGCTCATGCTCATGAAGGACTCGCAAGCTTTTATTTGCATGCCAGGTGGCTTTGGAACTTTGGATGAAACCTTCGAACTGCTCACATTGATGCAAACTGGTCGTGGTGCAATAGCTCCAACGGTATTACTTGATCTTCCTGGAGATCACTTTTGGCGAACAATGGACGAATTCATTCGGGCCCAACTGTTGCCGCGGGGTCTGATCTCGGCGTCTGATCTATCGCTATACCGAGTGTGTGAAACCACGCACGAAGCAGTGGAAGAGATCACCAATTTTTACAAAGTCTTTCATTCCATTCGTTTCGTTGGCAAATACCTGATCATTCGAATGAATCATCAGATCAGTGGTGCCGATCTTGAGGCCCTGAACGCCGAATTTGGATATCTGTGCAAACAGGGTGGGTTTGAAGTGTGTGATGCAACACCACAAGAGATTCAGAGCAGTGACAATCTGGATAAAGCCCGCTTGAGGTTTGAATTTGTTCGCAATGACCTAGGTGGACTTCGCGATGTGATTAATCGAATTAATCAAGCCGGCTGAGCACGCCAATGGCCTTCTCCACTGCCCTGCGGGCCTGTGTGAGTTGACGTTCAAGCTCAGGACGCTTTGCTTCTCCAGCACGATGAGCCTCTTTAAGGGCATCGAGTGCCTTGTCGGCGAGGTCTTCAGAGACGCTTTGTAGGTTGCTTACGATTTCTTCAACGGATGCCACATACAAACTGTACTTCGTCTATCGTTATCGCTCGTGCCAAAGCCTAAAGACCTCCATGAATATGTCAGCTTCTCTGATCCGAATTCGGA
>JBIKHN010000127.1:0-4386 GCA_044362135.1 Ilumatobacteraceae bacterium
GAGCGAAGCGGGCGGGTAAGTTTCCACGACCGGCTTTGTTCCATGCTGGCGAGAATGGTTTGCAGTCGGGCGACTTCGGACCTCAGCGAATCCGATGGGTCTTCCAACCGAAGGTCACTGAATGATTGCAACATGTACCCTCTATGGTATTCATATGAGGGATATTTCGGGCAAACCACAGGGGATTAATTTGTGAGAACTCGACTCATTTTTGCCGATGTTCTCGCCGTGCTGGCGACCTGTTTAGCAGCGGCATGGGGGGCTTCTCGATACGGCTGGGATATATCTGTGCCATTTCTAGGACTAGGCGCAAAGGTGGTTACGCCCACCGTTGTTGTGTTGTGGTTGGTGGCGTTGGCAACAAATGGCAGTTGGGACGTTCGCCTGGTACTTGCAGGAACCGAGTATTACGTGCGGGTACTGCGGTCGACCTTGATTGCGTTTGCCAGCACCGGTTTGGTTGGGTTTTTCGGCAGTGTTGATGCGGCGCGACCTTTTGTGATCTTTGCTTTTCCTACGGGCACTGTGGTCATTATTGCCAACAGGTGGTTTATTCGAGCCTGGGCCCGGCGAAATGCGCCGATACATCGATTGGTGATTGTGGGTTCGAACCACTCAGACACGCACAGTGCGTTGGTGGCAGATAGCGCGATGCGGATACAGGTAGTGGATTCGCGCGAATCGGTAAGCCCTGCCGAAGTAGGTGAATGGTGCAGAACTACTTCAGCAGATGTAGTGGTAATTGGTGCGAACCATGGGCTTTCGCAATTTGAGTTGCGAGAACTGATGTGGACATTGGACGAAGAAGGAATTGAAGTGTGGTTTGATGCCGCCACTCAATTCATACGTACGGGTAAAGGTGTCATGATCCCTTCCAAACTGACCACGTTGATGGTGTTTGACCCCGTTCATCTTTCTGATGGCCAGCGATTAGTGAAGCGCAGTTTTGATGTGGTGTTTGCGGTTGTGGCGTTGGTGGTGTTTGTTCCATTTGTTGTTATTGGTGCGTTAGCGATATTGCTGACTATGGGCAGACCAGTGGTGTTTGTGCAGAAAAGAATCGGTCGAGACGGAAAACAGTTTTCTCTGCGGAAACTTCGAACGATGAAAGAAGGCGAGGGTGCAGTTGTTCCCGCTGGAATGTCGAAGAACCCTGATGACCCACGGGTGACTGCGGTTGGGCGAGTGTTGCGGCGATGGTCGATAGATGAGGTGCCGCAGTTTTTGAACGTGCTTGCGGGAACCATGTCGGTGGTTGGGCCAAGGCCGCGAATGCCCGAAGAAATGGTGTCGTCCAGTGTTACTTCACGTCGGTTGCGAGCAAAGCCGGGAATTACGGGGCCGTGGCAAACCAGTGGGCGGTCGCTGATGACGCTGAATGAAGCCGACGCTCTTGACGTGAACTATGTGGACTCGTGGTCGCTACTTGGCGATGTGGTGATTGTGTTGCGCACGGTGCGAGTGGTGCTTAGTGGACGCGGGGCCTTTTGAAGAAGTGGTTTCTCTATGCCTTTTTCGTGTGGGGCGGACTGTTGCTGTTTGGCGGGGTGTGCGCTGCCGCGGGTGTGTGGCAATTGCGTTCTGCAGCAGACACCATTCGTTCTGACAACCTGAAGCCCAGCGATGGGCAGCGTTTTGCAAGTGAAATAGAGCGGTCGAACGTGTTGTTGAAGAGTGCTCGGTACAACCCAGCTGTGCAGATGTTGCGCGTGGTTCCAGGTATTTCATGGGCACCACAGGCGCTAAATGCCGGGTCTCGCGTGGTGTCTGAAGTGCATTCGTTACTCGAAAATGGCGGAAATGAAATTGTGAACATTGCCTTGTCGGGCGAGTTGACACCTGAACCAGGATCAATTGATGTAGGTGCTGCAGTGGCGGTTGCTACACATGCACAACAACTTGGTGATGGGGTATCCCGCCTTCGCAGTGCTGTTGTAGACCTTGGTGGTTTGCGTGTTCCTGGCGTTGCCGATTCGCGAATTGATGATGCTGTAGCGAAAGCGACTGACTACTTAGATCTGGTGAACAGTGCTGTGGTGGCAATGAAACAGATGCCGCTGCTGATTGGCAGTGAAACACCGGTGCGGTATTTCGTGGGCATAACGAATGAAGCAGAACTGCGTGGCATTCAAGGAATTATTGGTGAATACGCAACCATTGAAATTGATAAAGGAAAGATTTCTGTAAGTCGCACGGGTTCAAATACTGACTTAGTGAATCCTGATGTCTTGCCGCCTGAACTCATTGGTGAATACTCGGAAATACATGGTGTCACAAACACTGAGTGGCAGAACATGAACCTCTCGCCATTTCTTGATCCGGCAGCGCTGCAGATAACTAACTCATGGAAACTGCAAACAGGGGAATCGCTTGACGGGGTGATTCTGCTTGACACCGTGGCATTGGCAAAATGGGCAATACCGAAAGTGGGAACCATTGAGTCGGCGCAGGGCAGAGTGCTTGCAACATGGGAGGCGCTTGCCGACTATTTGTCGAACGGTGTCTACTTTGAATTTCCGACTGACCAAATTGCGAGAAAGCAGTTTCAGTCTGAACTTGCGGGGAAATTGATTGCAGCGATTACTGGTTCGTCATTAGAGCCACAACAATTGTTTCGCAGCTTGGCAAAACCAATGACCGACGGTCGTGTGGTTGCGTGGTTAAACGGAGAATTGGGAAGTGAATTTAACAAGACAGTGTTAGCGAGGTCGTCAACGAGTTTCCCCGATGACGTAGTTATTGGATTTAACAATTTGACCGGTAACAAGATGGACTTTTACCTGCAAGTAGAGGTCGGGCCAACAACCTGTAGTACCGCGAAACTCACGATTAGGAGTACTGCCGACCCATCGGCGAATTACCCGGATTATCTGGCAAGGCGACTGGATGTAGACGATGTCTTCGAGGCGGAACTCGGCAGCTACCTAGAGATAAATGCGGTGTTGCCAGCGGGGGTTGGAGTTGTATCTGTGGAAGAGACGGGTGCGGCCAATTCATATGATGTGTATCCCATGAGTGGTAATCGGACAGTCGTCCGAACATGGGTCGACGTTGTTTCCGGCGAAGTGAGGGACGTTTCGTACGTATTTGATGTGAACCAGGATTACTGCCTTGGCGGTATCCGTGTGTCACCCCTGAGGCATGCTGGAATTAGTTGATTTTCCGCCTTTTGGTGAAAAGTTTTCTAATACCATGTAAGGTATGAACTTGACCTCAAAAGGAGCACCCATGAAAAAGTCACTAGCAATTACCACGGTTTCCCTTCTTGCATGTGTTGCATCTGCAGGCACCGCAAAGGCTGACTATCCGCCACTTCAAGAATTAGTGCGCTCGACGCTCATTCGTACAATTTCGTATGACAGATCACCTAACACCCCTGTTCGAGAAGCACGACGAATTGTGGTTCCGGTTCCTGTGGGAACGCAACGGATGGTTACCGCATATGTGAATGAACCTTTTACCATCGTTATTCCAAACGTTGAAGCTGGCAGAAGGTACACGGTTCGTATTGTTAAGGCTGGAAGAGTGCTTGAGATCCCAACTGTTGGGCCATCGAATAACGGAAACCTTCGTTTTTCAACAATGGCAATAAGCACAGCTGGCGATTACACAGTGAGCGTGTCCATATTTAATGGCTACGTTATCAACACCCGTACATTGAAGATTCGCATCGCAGCGTAGGTGTTACCTCAATATTTGCAGTGAAATTCTTGTGTCTAAATGTGTAGTGATCGCCGATGCAGACTCGGCCGTGGCTACCACAGTTGCGCATTTGCTGGCTTCTGCTTTTGATGTACCAATTGTTAAGCAGCGGCTAAAACAGGATCTTGGGGTTTTTGTCTCGGGTGAGTTGAGCTTCGAAAATGTTCTTGCGGCGGAAATGGTAAGCATTTCGGTGCAGATTGATACTTTGCACGATGATGTTTCACACGAAAGTGTGGTTGCGGTAATCACGGCAAGCGGGTTGATGGACAATGATCAACGAGTTAAAAACTTGCTGAAAAACGATGTGCCGTTGTTGGTATTGGGGGACTTTCACCCCAATAGCGTTGATTTTGGAAATTTCAGTGAGCGAGTGGCGGAACAGCCATTCGCTCTTGCACTCACCGATGCAGCCTATGAATTGGGTAAATTCATCATCAACTCAGTCGCTCCCTGCACCACCTAAAAACGAAAGTTTCAGGTCGCCAAGCTTCACCAATGTTGAAGCCACCCATGCGCCAAGCACGCCAAAGTGTTCATCCAGTACTTTGCTTGCTCCATCAATGAGGGTTTCTTCTGCAAGTTCGTATTGGCCTTCGTAGGTAATTTCAAGCGCGAAGTCGGCAGTTCGTTCCCCGTGTGTTGGGTGGCTGATTTCAATGGTGATGTTGTCGCGCTCTAGTG
>JBIKHN010000034.1:0-11990 GCA_044362135.1 Ilumatobacteraceae bacterium
ACAAGCCAATGTTCTCCATGCACATGGACACTGGTGACCACGTTGTCATCGTCAATGCATCAAAGATTGTTCTCACCAAGGGCAAGGCAGACAAAGAACTCGTTCACGACTACAGCGGTTACCCAGGCGGTTTGCGTTCACAGACTTACGGCAACTTGTTGAGCCGTAAGCCAGAAGACGCAATTCGTCGCACCATTCGTGGCATGTTGCCTAAGGGACCACTTGGTCGTCAGATGATCAAGAAGTTGAAGGTTCACGCAGGACCAGAGCACGGTCACGAAGCACAAGCACCAAAAGTTTTGAACATCCCGCACGCAAAAGCGCGCTGATTAACAAAGATCGAATAGAGGAGTAACCGTGGGAACAAAGCCACTGACACAGACAACCGGTCGTCGCAAGGAAGCAGTCGCACGTGTGCGTTTGCGTCCAGGCACTGGCAAGGTAGTAATCAACGGACGTGAGTTTGAGGATTACTTTCCAAACGCATTGCAGCGTGCTGCAGCAACCGAAGCATTTCGCGTTGTAGAAGCAGAAACCACATACGACGTTGACTGTGACATTCAGGGCGGCGGAATCGCTGGCCAGGCTGGCGCGCTTCGCATGGCAATTGCACGTTCAATTCTTGAACTCGACGAAGAGAAGCGCTCAGTGCTTCGTAAGGCTGGCTTGCTTACTCGCGACTCGCGTAAAAAGGAAAGCAAGAAGTACGGCCTCAAGAAGGCGCGCAAGGCGCCTCAGTACACGAAGCGTTAATCACGTGTTGGTTCGCGCGATGTTCGTCGCGCGGATGTGTGTGTAAACGATGCTTCGATTTGGCACCGACGGTGTTCGTGGAGTCGCCTTCACTGAACTCACTGAGCAATATGTTGCAGAACTTGGGTTGGTTGCTGCGCGTGAACTTGGCGTAACCAAAGTTTTGGTTGGCCGCGACACTCGCGAATCTGGCAAACAATTAGAGACCGCGCTCGCCAACGGATTACTCGCTGGCGGTGTTTCGGTTGAACTACTTGGTGTTGCTCCAACTCCGGCAATTGCATTTTTGGCTGCAAAACGAGGCTGTGCCAGTGCAGCAATTACTGCATCGCACAACCCTTACTTAGACAATGGAGTGAAGCTGTTTGCCAATGGTGGCGTGAAGCTGAGCGATGTACAACAAGACGCAATTGAATCGCACATGACCGGTTCGGCCACAGTGCCCGCTGCTTCGGCTGCACAGGTTGATCTACTTGGTGAATATGCATCCCACATTGTTGGGCTATTTCCTGTTTTGGCGTTTGCCAGTATTCGCGTGGTGTTGGATTGCGCCAATGGTGCAATGAGCGATGTCGCGCCTGAAGTATTCGCGCGATTGGGTGCAACAGTCATCGTGTTGAACGATCGACCAAATGGGAAAAACATCAACGAAGGTTGTGGTGCGACACATCCAGAAGTGGTGAGCGAAGCAGTTCGCTTGCACAAAGCCGATTTGGGTCTTGCATTTGATGGCGACGGAGACCGCGTTATCGCCGTTGACCATATTGGCGACGTTGTAGACGGTGATCATTTGATTGCGCTTGCTGCAATTGATTTACACAAACGCGGAAAGCTCAAGTCAAACTCGGTTGCAGTAACGGTGATGACGAATGCTGGTTTTCATCAAGCAATGACCAAAGCAGGAATTAATGTGATCACCACGCCAGTAGGCGACAGAAACATTCTTGTTGCCTTCGACGAACACGGAGTGGTGTTGGGCGGCGAGCAAAGCGGTCACATTGTTTATCGTGACTTTGCAACAACGGGAGACGGCCTGCTTGCAGGGGCAATGCTTGTGGACTTAGTTCGACGAGAAGCTAAACCGCTGGCAACACTTGCGCGCAATGCAATGACATCGCTTCCGCAAACTTTGATCAACATTCGTGTCCCACAAGTAGTGAAGAACCCAGCAGAAGATCTTGCGACCGAAATCGCAGACGCAACGAAGCGCTTGGATGGAATTGGTCGTGTGCTGTTGCGCGCAAGCGGAACCGAGCCGGTTGTTCGTGTGATGGTGGAATCTGCAAGCCAAGAAACTGCAGATGCTGTGGCACAAGGGCTTGCCGAGGTTGTAACGCAGCGCTTCGGCGGGGTTCGGTAACCTAGTCACCATGTGCGGCATCATCTGCGTAGTGTCGCGGCCCTCGGCAAGACCATTGCCACTTGCCGCCGACATTCTTGATGCCCTTGACCGAGCAATTGCTGTGGGTGCTGCCGGGAACATCGCTGAATCTGGTCGCTTGGTAGCGGAGGCAGATGCATCGCTACGCGGTGAATCTGGGCTTGGAACGCTGATTGCCAACATCGCTTTGGTGAACGGCCTGGTTTCTCGTCTCGATCAACTTGATGGCTTGGCGAGCGGAGCTGAAGCGCAATTGGAGTCTGAGTCTGGCCTGTCAACCCGCGAAGTTGAACGTCGCAGTAATGAACTCATCGCAATGCGCGATGCCTCGTGGTCATTGCGAAATGATCGCTTGCGCACGGCAAAAGCAGTTGGTGAACTTGCAGGCAAAGATGCAAGTTCAAGTGCACGCAATGCGTACCTGTCTATTCAACAAGCATTTTCTGCACTCGATCGCATGGAAGTTCGTGGTCGCGACTCTGCCGGCGTGCATTTGCTGGTGTGGGGTCATGGCTTAGACGCAACCGATAAGCGAGTTGCTCCATTGCTTGCCGGTCGGCTTGACGATTCGCTGTTCACCAACGGCTCGGTGCGCGTTGGCACAGGCAGTCGCGCATGGTCATTTGTGTATAAAGCAGCGGCAGAAATTGGCGAACTTGGCGACAATACCCGTGCCATGCGTACAACGGTTTCCAATGATGCGTTGCTGCGGTTGCTCATTAGCCAACCGAATGCTCGTGTGTCCATTCTTGGACACACACGTTGGGCAAGCGTGGGAATTATCTCTGAACCAAATGCGCACCCAGTGAACAGTGAAGAAGTGGGAGGCAATGCAGCTGCTCCGTACATGCTTGCTGCGCTCAATGGTGACGTCGATAACCATGCCGACATCAAGGTGCGCAACGGACTGCACATTGCAGAGCCAATTACCACCGATGCAAAAGTCATTCCAACGGTGGTCGCGCGAAAGAATGCAGCTGGAATGCCATTTGTGGATGCGTTTAGAGAAACTGTTGCCGAGTTTGAAGGCAGTGTGGCAATTGCGGTTGCAAGCGCTGACGAACCAAACTCGATGATGCTCGCACTTCGCGGCAGCGGTCAAGGTCTATATGTCGGTATTGCTGAAGACCGTTTCATCGTGGCCAGTGAACCGTACGGGGTTGTTGAAGAGACATTGCACTATGTGCGAATGGATGGTGAGTCACTTGCTGATGCGAATAACCCATCAAGCCGGGGACAGGTAATTGCGCTAGATGGTGACAACGCAGGATCGCTTGCTGGCATGCGCATGCTTGCCTACGACGGAACATCAATTCCGCTTGTAGACAGCGCCGTTTCAATTGCTGAAGTGACGACACGCGACATTGATCGTGGCGAGCACAAGCACTTTTTGTCCAAGGAAATTGCAGAAGCACCTCTCAGTTTCCGCAAGACCTTGCGCGGGAAAATCTCTGAGCGCAACGGGCAACTTGAAGCAACGCTTGATGCCACGGTGCTGCCAGACGATATTCGCGCAAAACTCACATCTGGTACATACACCCGAATTCGTGTAATTGGTCAAGGAACTGCAGCAATTGCTGGTCGCAGCCTGGCGCAATTGCTGCGCACGATGGTTGATCACCGCGTGCAAGTGGACGCATTACCGGCAACGGAGTTATCGGGATTTCAATTACAACTCGACATGACCGACACGCTGATCATCGCAATCAGTCAGAGTGGTACGACTACCGACACCAATCGCACAGTTGACTTGGCGCGCACACGCGGTGCCTCCGTTCTGGCCATCGTGAATCGTCGCGGCAGTGAATTGTCGGCAAAGGCCGACGGCGTGTTGTTTACCTCCGACGGTCGCGACGTAGAGATGAGCGTTGCCAGCACTAAGGCGTTCTACTCCCAAGTTGCTGCAGGTGCATTGCTTGCATGCGCAATTTCTGCTGCGCTCGGAACTGGTACTAACGATGAGCGTCATCAATTGCTAACGGCATTGCGCACTATTCCAGACGCCATGTTCCAGGTGTTGGCGCTTCGCCAACAAATTGCTGATGCGGCGCGTCAGTTCGCCCCAGCACGTCGTTACTGGACGGTTGTCGGAAATGGTTTCAATGCGGTTGCCGCCGAAGAAGTTCGCATCAAGCTTTCCGAGTTGTGTTACAAGTCCATTGCTTGTGACATCACCGAAGATAAGAAGCACATTGACTTGTCTTGTGAGCCAATGATCATTGTGTGTGCCACCGGGTTGTCGGATGGCACGGCATCAGATGTGGCCAAAGAAATCGCTATCTACCGTGCACATAAAGCACTACCAATCGTCATTGCCCAAGAGGGAGAGCAGCGCTTTGATGCTGCGGCTGCGGTTATTTCTGTGCCACGCGTTGATCCACGAGTTGCCTTTATTTTGAGCGTGATGGTGGGTCACTTGTTTGGTTACGAAGCAGCTTTGGCAATTGATTCGCTTGCACGACCATTGCGATCGGCGCGTGAAGTTGTTGAACATGCGGTGGAACGTGGCGGTGTTGGCAGTCAGCTGCTGGCCAAGGTTCGCTCAGAAATCGGCGTGCCGGCAACACGGTTCTTCGACGCTCTTACCACTGGCATGTACGACGGGAATCTTGAAGCAAGTACTGCGGTTCGAGTAGTCACGATGTTGCGTGATGCAATGTCAAGCGATCCATTGCAGGCCTACCAACAGAGCACTGGCAAGATCAGTTCACCAGAAGCAATCCTTGACGATCTCACCAGCGCGCTCACACGTTCAATTGATGAACTCACACGTCCAGTCGATGCCATTAAGCACCAGGCGAAGACAGTGACCGTTGGAATTTCACGCAGTGATGAAGGCTTGCTAGACCGTTCATTGGTGCAAGAAGTGCTGAAGGCGGGAGTGTCGCGCGACCGCTTGTCGTACAAGTCGCTAAAAGTAATTGCCGATCTCGACCCAGCAGTTGCGTCGGTCGTTGGATTCACTCGTTATGCCATTGAAGGAGATGTTGAAGGAAACACGGCCACGGTAAACGTGATTGATCGCGGTGGAATTTCGCGCGAACTTACGTCGCGAGTTGACCGCAACTCCACGTTGGTGGGTACCAAGCACCGTGTGGCAACTGATCGCAACGTGTTGGTTGCTCGCGGGCGTCGAGATAGTCGCACCGTAATTTTCGTTCCAGAAACAAAAGGAACCGAAACAACAGGCATCACCTTGCTTCACGTGTTGTTCCACGATCGCTTGCCGTCGTCAACCATGAAGAACGTGCTGCAGGGCTACGACGACAGATATAACCGACTGGTGGACTGGGTAACGGAAACCGAAGGATCGTTCCGCGAAGACCGTCTGGCTGAAGTGTCGGTTGCAGACCTGCTGATTTTGCCAATCAGCGAATCGGCAGATCATTGGCGTACCTCGCAAAACGGGGCATAGTCATGCAGGGCATTGGCATTGATGCCGTAGATATTGAGCGATTTCGTACCGCACTTGAGCGAACACCACAACTGCGGAATCGTCTATTCACACACGATGAACTGCAATCGGTAAGCGCTAAGTCTGACCCCACGTCCAGTCTTGCCGCACGCTTTGCGGTGCGTGAAGCCACGATGAAAGCACTTGGTGTTGGGCTGGGAGCATTTGATCTGCACGACGTATCAGTAACGAAGTTGACATCAGGACAACCAACCTTGCGCATTGAAGGAAGAGCCAAACAACTTGCAGATGCTCGAGGCATTACTTCGTGGCAGGTTTCAATTTCTCATACCGACAGCGTGGCCATCGCTGTTGTTGCTGCCGAGTAGTCACCCATGAATTCACAACGCTGGGCGTGGGCGCAAATTGATCTTGGCGCACTTCGCCACAATGTTGCAATGCTTGCAGCTCACACGGCGCCGCAGCAATTGTGGGCTGTTGTCAAGGCAGACGCGTACGGTCACGGCGCTGTTGAATGTGCGCGAGTTGCATTGCAATCGGGTGCGCAAGGGTTATGTGTTGCGTTAGTGCAAGAGGGCATTGTGCTTCGCCAGGCAGGAATCAATGCACCCATTCTGATTATGAGCGAACAGCCTGAAGAGCAGTTTCGCGACATTATTTCGTATGGTTTGATTGCCACGTTGTACAACGAATCAACGATTGTTCGCTTTGCGCGCACAGCAAGCGAACTTGAGATCATGGCTTCAGTTCATGTGAAGGTGGACTCGGGAATGCACCGTGTGGGTGTGCAGCCAGACAATGCGGTGAGAGTTGCGAGTCTGGTAGCCGATTCACAGTGGCTCACACTCGAAGGTATGTTCACCCACTTGGCTACTGCAGATGTTGTCGACACTCAATTTGCACAGCAGCAAATTTCTACATTTATGCGTGCTGTTGAACAGGTTCGCGCATTAGAAATTGAAGTTCGTCACGTGCACATTTCAAATTCAGCTTCTGCAATTCGTCGGTTAGATACTGACATTGGTTGCACGATGACTCGAGTAGGAATTGCGATGTATGGAATTCCTGGAGATGCAGCAACCAACTCCTTTGGTGCAGCCCACCAACTTGACCTTCGCCCGGTTATGTCGGTACATGCGCGCGTTTCTCATGTGCAGCGAGTTGCTGCGAAGCAAGGTGTGTCGTACGGTCTGAAGCGACCACTCGAAAGCGATTCAACAATTGCCACTCTTCCGCTTGGCTATGCAGACGGAATACCGCGAGGTATTTGGGAGAGTGGATCAGTGCTTGTCAATGGAACTCGTCGTGCATTTGCTGGTGTGGTCACGATGGATCAGATCCTCGTGAACTGCGCAGACGATGCAGTGAGCATTGGCGACGAAGCTGTCCTCATTGGCGCACAAGGCCCCGAACTCATTACGGCCAATGAATGGGCAAACAAAATGGGCACTATTGGCTATGAAATCGTGTGCGCAATAAGTGCCCGAATACCGCGTAACTACATCAATTAGTTCACCCGCGTTACTACATAGGCTGAATACGGCTTTCCCTCATGATTACCTTGACCGCACCGCGCCAAACCGACACCGCTGACATTGCTGGGGTGATTGCTGGCTTGGCGAAACCTGGAGACATGTTTATGTTGATTGGGGAAATGGGCGCGGGAAAAACCTTTTTTGCACAACAGTTCGGCAAGTCACTTGGCGTGTCTGAAGCAATTACTTCGCCAACTTTCAATTTGCTCCACAACTATTCAGGTGGGCGAATACCAATGCATCATGCCGACTTGTATCGACTGGAGCGCACCGGCGAACTTGCTGACTTAGGTATTGCTGAACTTGTTGAAGCGGGCGGAGTCGCACTGGTGGAGTGGGGCGATGTTGTGGGTGACGACATTGGTGACGGACTCACCATCACGTTGAGCCACGTTGAAGGAAGCGAAGACTCGCGACGCATTGAAATTGGCTGGCGTGGCAAGCAGTGGGAATCGCGATGGGACAAACTCCGCAGTTCGCTAGCGCGGTGGTCGGCATGATTATTTTGGGAATTGATACGGCAACTGATGCGGTAAGCGTTGCTTTGCACGATGGCGATGTGGTTCTTGCAAGCAGTGAAATTCGCAGCGATCGTCAACATGCCGAAGCGCTCACACCAATGATCGACTTTGTGTGCAAGCAAGCTTCCGTTGAATTGTGGGATGTAGGAGGCATCGCGGTTGACATTGGGCCTGGCTTGTTCACGGGCATGAGGGTAGGAATCGCGTCTGCTCAAGCAATTGCGCAGGTGATTGATGTGTCAATCATTCCGGTGACCAGCCTTGACATTTTGGCTGCTGCAGTACAGACAAATAACGAAGTCATTGCTTCGGTGGTTGATGCGCGGCGTGGCGAGGTGTACTGGTCGCTGTATCGCATGACGGACGGAAAACTAAAACAAGTAGGCAAGCCGCAAATTGGGACTCCAGAACTGTGCGCAGTTGATGTGCTCGACCGCGGGCAGTCAACGTTGCTTGTTGGTACTGGCGCGCTGAAACATGAAACCGAGTTTCGCGAACGACTGAACCCAGTGTTGCCATCGTTGGAAATCGCAGAGGACAAATACTCAATGCCTCTTGCCTCCACATTGGTTGAAATTGCCCATGAGCGCGCACTACGCGGAGAGTGGGTGCTTGTTGAAGAAGTGGTTCCCATGTACTTGCGTGCACCTGATGCCGAAATCAATTGGTCCACAAGGAGTGCGCAATGAGCATTCTTGACCGATTGATTAAGAAAGCAGATGCTGGAAACACTCAGCATTCACAGGCTCATCCGGTGCTTGAAGTTGCACAAATGCACCGGCGCGACATTCGCGACATCATGCCCATTGAAGAGGTGGTGTATCCGAAGCCATGGACGCAAAAAGTGTTCGCCGACGAGATTGAAATGATGAATAGAGGTCACCGCTATTACGCGGTTGCCCATATTGGTCGCGAACTGGTGGGGTATTGCGGGCTGTTATTTGCCGACACCGATGCACACGTCACCAATATTGCTGTGCATCCAGAATGGCAACAACGAGGCATTGCAACCGAGCTCATGCTTGAACTTGCGTGGCATGCTCGGCAACGAAAATGCGAAGCACTCACACTTGAGGTTCGTCATACCAACACTTCTGCGCAAGAGTTGTATCGCCGGTTCGGATTTGTTCCTGCTGGAGTGCGTCGTAAGTATTACGAAAACACTGACGATGCCATTGTGATGTGGTGTCAAGATATTCAAGACGATGCATTCCGCGATCGCCTTCGCAACATTGAAAAAACCAGACCATGATTCGCGTCGATGAAGCCACGGTGGTCCTCGGCATTGAGTCAAGCTGCGATGAAACCGCTGCAGCAGTAGTCATGGGCGGCAACGATGTGTTGTCGTCTGTTGTTGCCACACAGATTGAGCAGCACGCGCGCTTCGGTGGAGTTGTTCCTGAAATTGCGAGCCGCGCCCATGTTGAAGCAATGACTCCCGTTATTCGCAAAGCTCTTCAGGATTCGGGAATTGGTTTTGAACGGATCGATGCGGTTGCTGCAACAGTTGGACCCGGACTAGTCGGCGCACTACTCGTTGGCGTTTCTGCTGCGAAGTCAATCGCTCTTGCTTTGAACAAACCCTTCATTGGTGTGAATCACTTGGAGGCGCATTTGTATGCAGCGCTGCTTGATGACCCGAATGTTGAATTTCCGATGTTGGTTGTGTTGGTGTCTGGTGGAAACACGCTGCTCGTAAACATGGAGTCGCATGGCAAGTACTCCATCATCGGTCAAACCATTGACGATGCAGCAGGTGAAGCATTCGACAAAGTTGCGCGTTTCCTCGGGCTCGGACATCCGGGTGGCCCTGCGATTGATCGCGAAGCAAAGTTGGGCAACGCACAAGCAATTGAATTTCCGCGTGCAATGTTGCACGACGGTTTTGATGTGTCGTTCAGTGGATTGAAAACTGCGGTGGTCAATTACGTGCGCAAACATCCAACTATTTCCACGCAAGATGTTGCCGCGTCATTTCAAACTGCAGTCGTTGATGTATTGGTGGCAAAGTCGGTAAAGGCCGCAAAACACATTGGGGCAAAAACCATCGCTCTTGGCGGAGGTGTTGCTGCCAACTCGCTGTTACGCCAAGAAATGACTGCAACGTGTACTCAGCAGGGATGGCGCTTGGTGTTGCCCAGCATGGCAATGTGCACCGACAATGCAGCCATGATTGCCTCTGCGGGTTGGTACCGTTTATTGCAGGACGGACCGAGTGAATTGAGCATGGGTGCCATGCCAAACCTGAAGTTGACCGACCGAACTACCGCGTAACACCATGACTGCAACCGACACCCCAACAAACTCCTCCGCGACTGTGCCTGCGCTGCAACTGGGCGACCGCAGCATTTGGCCACCAGTAGTGCTTGCTCCAATGGCTGGTGTAACCAACGCACCATTCCGTTCGCTGTGTCGGAAGTTCGGTCCAGGCCTGGTGTACGTCAACGAAATGATCATGGCCACTGGGCTTGTGCATGGCAATCGCAAGACCGACACCATGTTGAAGTTTGGGCCTGACGAAGACTTCCGTTCGTTGCAGCTGTATGGAAGCGATCCGGAAATGCTTGGCCGAGCAGTGCACAAACTTGGTCAGGCAGATGCGGTTGATCACATCGATTTGAATTTTGGTTGCCCTGCGCCAAAGGTGACACGCCGTGGTGGTGGAGCAGCAGTGCCACTGAAGCGCCAATTGTTGCGCGCCATTGTGAGCTCTGCGGTAACTGCAGGCAAAGAGTATGGCATTCCCGTGACATGCAAATTTCGCATGGGCATCAATGACGACCTCATCACATTTATTGAGACGGGATTGATTTGCGAAGATGCTGGCGCAGTTGCGGTTGCACTGCACGCGCGTACCGCACAACAGCATTATGCGCCGAGTGCGCATTGGGAAGCCATTAGCCAATTGAAGCAAGCAGTCAAAACAATTCCGGTGCTTGGCAATGGTGACATCTGGGAAGCAAGCGATGCATTGCGCATGGTGGAACAAACTGGTTGCGACGGAGTGGTGATTGGTCGAGGTTGTTTAGGTCGCCCATGGTTGTTCCGCGATCTTGTTGATGCGTTTAGTGGCAGACAAATAACGGGAACGCCAAAACTTGGCGAAGTGTTATCAGTCATGCTTGAGCACGCGGAGGGTTTGTGCGGACACTTAGATGAAGATCGCGGCATTCGCGATTTCCGTAAACACACCAGTTGGTATCTCACGGGTTATCCAGTTGGTGGCGAGATGCGTCGCAAGTTTGCTGAAGTGAAATCGTTGGCTGAACTCCGTGCACTTGCCGCGCAGTTGGATGCAGACGCTCCAATCGTTGAAGGTGGAGAACGAATTGCTCGCGGACACACCAACGGCCCGATCAAAGTGGTTTTGCCAGAGGGCTACCTAGACGATCGTGACGACATGACCATTCCTGATGATGGTGATGTCATGCGTTTGAGTGGTGGCTGAACTCGATATGGAACCTCCGAGTAGCACTCAACCAAGAATTGTTCTTGCCTCGCGTTCACCGCGACGAATTGATTTACTGACGAAGTTGCTGGACGAAGCGTTTGGCGAAGGCGAATTGCCTTTTGACATTGAGCCGGCTGACATCGATGAAACTCCGCTCAAATTTGAAACTCCGCTCGCGCACGTGCAACGTCTCGCGCAAGGCAAAGCACATGTCATCGCACAGCAATATAAAGATCATGATGTGATCGTGATCGCGGCGGATACCACCGTGGATGTGGAGGGCGAGATTTATGGCAAACCTGAAAATCTTGACGATGCCCGCCGCATGCTGGGCGAAATGTCTGGTCGCACCCATCGCGTGCATACGGCCATTTCGGTCGTGCGTGGGGACCGACAGGCCCACACCGTGGACACGGCCTCGGTGACCCTTAGGCACATCACTCCCGAACTGATGGATTGGTACCTGGGCACTGGCGAATCGCTGGATAAGGCAGGGGCGTATGCCCTGCAGGGCGATGGCGGGAAACTGGTGGAAACGGTGCAGGGCAGCTTCACAACGGTTGTAGGACTGCCTCTCGAGCCCCTTTCTGACCTACTTGCCCAGTGCGGGCTCAGTTGGAAAATCGGGGCTTAGGTCCGTATCATTAGCACTCGCACTCGTTGAGTGCTAATCGAAAAACCAACCGCGTGAACCACTCGGAACACGCCACACGGAGGACCTCACATATGAACTTGAAGCCCCTAGACGACCGCATTGTGGTCAAGCCAAGCGAAGCAGTGCAGACCACCGCATCTGGTCTCGTTATTCCAGACACCGCCAAAGAGAAGCCACAGCAGGGCACCGTTCTTGCAGTTGGACCTGGCCGCTGGAGCGATGACGAAGGCAAGCATTTCGCACTCGACATCAAAGTTGGCGACGTTGTTCTGTACAGCA
>JBIKHN010000035.1:0-11774 GCA_044362135.1 Ilumatobacteraceae bacterium
GTTTCCAGATCGCATTTCACGCGCAATGGTGAAGTCCATGTTCGAATGGTCAAAAGAAGCAGACGAAATGTATCGCGCATTCTGCGCCACCATGGTGTGGGCGGGTGAGCGAGTGGCAAACGCACCAGCGCTAGTGCGACAGGTTGCATCGCAGCCAGGCGTCGAACTTGGTGAAGAAGTTCTGAAACTGAAATCCAATCCGTCATTCGAGCAATTCCTTGGTTCGCCGCTTAGTGGATTGGGTCCAGTCCTTGGAACTTCGTTACTGAATGCGATATCGCCAAGTGACAACCGCGTCGCCACAATCGATCAATATGCGGTTGATTGGATGTGGGAGTTCGGTCAAATTTCGGAGTCGTGGATGCTCGATTTAAACAATTTCGGCACCGCTGACCATTCGCGATTTGCGGAGTGGTGCAAACAGGCCCTCGACAAGTTCCGCGAAAGCGGGCACCTTCCCGACCACTGTGACGACCAGGCATTTATTGGTTACCTCATGTCCACAGACCGCATCCATTCTTTACTGGGGACAAGGTTTTCAGGCTGGGTGGGAGTGGCCGATCAGTTTCACCACTAAACTCATAAATCCGTAATCCGGGCGTTTAGCTCAGTTGGCTAGAGCGCTTCCCTTACAAGGAAGATGTCGGGGGTTCAAGTCCCTCAACGCCCACCATTGTTTCCTAGATCGTCACAGGTGTTGATGTGTCTTTGTTTCGCACCTCAAGTGCGGAGAACAGCAACAGCCCGCCAACGGTGAGGCTCGCACCAATGATGCGGTTATTCGTCATTACTTCACCCAAGAAGATGACTCCCATAATGATGTGCCACACGGGTTCAAGGGTGGTGATGATCGAATACATGCCGGTTGGAATTCGTTGAAGCGCAGCGAGGGAGCACAGGAATGGCAATGTCGTGCCAATAATGGCAGCGCCAGCAATGAGTAGCCAAACCTTTCCCGTTGTTGGGAATACAGGAGCAAATGCACTGGTCGAAAACAGTCCAACCACGATGTAACCAGTGGCGGTTCCCATGTTCAGAATTGATGCTCCGGTAAGGAGTCCCATCTTCTGTGTCACTTTGGAGAGCACGGTGATGTACACCGCAAAAATCATTGACGAACTCACCACCAAAATGATTGCAGTGGTGTTGCCACCCTTTACTTGGCCTGCCGAAATGGCAATACCTGTGAGCGTCAGTATCAAAGGAATCACGATGGTGGCTGAAGGTCGCTTCTTCTCGAACACCCAAGCGATGAGCAACACAAGAACTGGATACGCGTACCACAGCACAATTGCCAGGCTGGAATCAATTTGCCCAATTGCAATGAAGTAGAGGAGTGACACTGCGGTAACGCCGATTGCGCCTATGAAGAACATGGCGATCATCAATTTGACGTTAGGCCAGCCTTCCTTCTTGCCAAACATCAGTCGAATGGCAGTGATGAGGATCGCGGCAATGGCAAATCGTGGGGTCATGACGCCGAGCGCATTTGCCCCCTCGTCGTATGCAGTTCGTGTAATCGTTGGAACCACGGCAAACCCAATACTTGAAGCCATGACGAACAACGTTCCCGACAACCTTTGGTTCGTAGCCATGACTCTCAAACACTAACGAAAACACCCAGGATGTGGCGTGACTGTCAGTGCTTTAGCATGTGCGTATGGCTGCGATTGAAGTTGAAACCTTCACCCTTGTTGACGGAGTTTCTGTAGAAGCATTTCACTCTCTCGATGAACAGATGCAGGAGTGGTGTTATCTCAATCGTCCAGGCATTGCGCGTCGTACGGTTGCGGTTGATGCAAAGGGAAAGTTCATTGTGGTCACGCTGTTTGGTGAAGCAGGTCATGCCGATGCCGGATACCGGAACTATGCGGGAATAAGTGCCGAGTGGTTGTCGTGCATAGCCAGTGGGTCAACTACCCACGAAGTCTTCTCGCTGTTTTAGTAACTACTGCTGAACAAGCGTAAGAGTGTTGCCTTCAGGGTCAGTGATTCCGGCAATCAGTGCGCCACCAGGAATTTGATACGGATCCATAGTTTTGGCGCCACCAAGTTCAACCGCTTGCAATAGCGAACGCTCAACATTTTTCACTTGGATATACAGCGCAATGCCGCCACTCTTGCCTTTGCGAATGTGGCCACCGATTCCATTTTCTGGTCCGCCGATTCCCGTTGGAATGCGATGAATTGGACCACCACCAATATCCCAATTGAACATTTCCTTGTAGAAGGGGATCAAGACGTTTTCATCTCGCGCTTCAATTTCGAAGTAGACAACTGGACGCGCCCATTCGGTTTTTGGTGTGTGTTCCATGACCAAACCATAGGCGGTGTAGTTTGCCTGAGTGCGAATTCAACGAAGTAGCGAACACACTCCAATGCCATGGGCCAATGGTCGTGGCACAAGCTACGAAATTGCGAGTGATCGAAATGAAGCAGGCGAATGGGCATGGCGTCTTGCCATGGCGCCGGTAAATGAAGACGGACCCTTCTCGCGTATTGAGTGCGTAAATCGTTCACTAGCGGTAGTTGAAGGTGCCGGCATGTTGTTGTCGGTTGACCGCAAGAAACTGCCGTGCTTGCCAATGCAAGTGGTGCGGTTTCGAGGCGATGCAATAACCGACGCAACGCTCACAGATGGCCCAATCATGGACATCAACTTGATGGTGCGGAGAAAAGAAGCCGATGGCGAAATGGCGATTGTTTCTGATGCCGGAATATTGGCGGGCGCGAGCAATGTCGTTGCTGTTGGTGGAAGCGCGCAAATGAAGTGTGGGGATTCATCTATTGATCTCGAGTGCCATGACTCAATGCTTGAATGCGATGCAGAAACCGTTTCGCTAGTCAGCGGAACAGTGTGCGTTGTTTCAGTGAAACGCCTTTAGGCGACAGCAGCACCGAACAGCTTGCCAACTGCCATGGTGACGGCAATGGCAATTAGACCGCCAATGACCACGCGCAGTACTGGGCGAGCAGGTTTTGCTCCACCGTATTTCGAGCTTGAAACGCCCAAAGCAACGAGGGTGAGCACAACTACAGCGATAGTGCCAGTGAAGCGCATTGCTTCACTGAAGAGAGAAACTGCGATAAGCGGAATTGCAGCACCAACAGCGAATGATCCAGCAGAACCAACGCTCGCTTGCACTGGGCGAGCCCGTGTTGCTTCATGAATGCCAAGCTCCTCTGCGAGGTGGGTCTTGAGAGCATCGTGTTTCGTGAGTTCGACTGCAACTTCATGTGCAAGAGCCTGGGGTAGTCCCTTCTTGCGATAGATGCCTGCAAGCTCTGCCAACTCAATGTCTGGTGTGTGTTCGAGTTCCCACTTTTCTTTGGCTATGTCAGACTGTTCGGAGTCGCGCTGTGAACTAACGGAGACGTATTCCCCAAGAGCCATGCTCGCCGCACCGGCAACAAGGCCTGCCATTCCAGCCGTAAGAATCGTTGAGCGTTCCGCTGTGGCTGCAGCTACACCGAGAACGAGGCATGCAGTGCTGATAATGCCGTCGTTGGCACCCAGCACCATTGCACGGAGTAATCCGACGCGGTGACTGGAGTGGTCTTCATCATGTGGGCTCATGTAGACAGGTTACTTCGCTAAGGCTTCATACGTTCGAGCATTTCGCCCATTTGCTTATGCACAAGATTGATTGCTTGCAAAGGTCGAATCATTACTTTGAATTCGGTGATCTTTCCTTCATCGTTGCATGTAATCATGTCAATCCCGTTCACGTATTTACCTTCAACATAAGTCTCAAACTCCAACACTGCGGTACTGCCACTGAGAACTTCTTTGATGTAACGGAAAGATTTGTCGTCATTGGTAGGCGAGCCTGACGGTTTCTTCTCTCCCGGCAATGTTTGTCCAGCGGCCTGTAGGTACAACTTGGTGATTGCTTTGCCTTCTTGCGGAGTGAACACGATTGGAGAGATGAATACCACGTTGTCGTCGAGCAATTCATCAAGGCCGCCTGGAAGATGTCCCTTCATGTGTAGGTGCCATTTCTCAATCACTTCGTGAATCATGTGTGTCTCCTTGTGTATTCAAACTGTAGGCAATTACTCGTCAATCACCGAATCGAGCAAACGGATCATGGCGTGAATGGATTCATATCTCCAGCGTGCAACCAGTTTCGTATTTGGATCAGCGACCTTTTCCTTGGCCTTAAATTCTTGAGCAAAGACAGAAAAGAGGTCTCTTTGGCGTTTGGCGAGATCTTCATTTGACATGTTTGCACGGCTTCGAAGTACGAATTTCACGAGAAGCTCAATGCGGGCGTCTCGCGGATGTTCGACAATGCTCTCTAGCCACTCTGCTGAAGTTGCCTTACCGCGTGCAGTTGAGGAGTACACCGTTCGTTCAGAACCTTGTGCACCAGCTTCAGTCTTTGACGGCCGAATGAGTCCCGCGGCTTCCAGGCTGTTGATCGATCGATACACCAGGGGGCGGCGTACCTTCATAACAGTGACAAGTGATTCGTCGGCGTCGAGTTCCTTGGAAATGGCGAATCCGTGCTTTGGCTTTTCGCAGACAAGCGTGAGGACTACGTGGTCAAGAACGGACGGCGTATATAGTCTCACTGTGACTATTTTAGCCAGACTGAGATCACTAACCGTTGTGATCCCATTTTTTGTCGTTGGAGTAGGTGCCCCTGCTCGCGCGGAACAAATTGAGACAAAGAGGGTCACCATCACGGTTTCGGCTGCAGCTTCACTGTCCAAGGCTTACACCGAGTTGGGTAAGCAGTTTGAAAAAGCGAATCCGTCAATCAGGGTTCGATTCAACTTTGCTTCAACTTCCAGTTTGGTGTCTCAGATTCAATCCGGCGCACCAACTGATGTCTTTGCCGCTGCAGACGTTTCGAGCCTCAACAAATTGCAGGCTTCTGGCAATGTAGGCAAGACGTCGAAGGTATTCGCACGCAACTCCATGCAGTTAGTGGTGAAGCGATCAAATACGCGGGGTATTTCATCAGTTGCAGATTTGGCAAAGGCGTCAGTCGTGTCGCTCTGCGCGAAGACTGTGCCATGCGGCGTGTATGCGGCAACAGTGCTGTCGCGCTACGGCGTGGTGATTGCAGAGTCAAAAATTACACGCGGAGTTGATGCGACCGCAACGTTGAACGCGGTGTCTACGGGGGACGCCGATGCCGCAATCGTGTATGCAACAGATGCGCTGTCGGCTAGGAAATCAGTTGCGGTAGTCACCATTCCTGCAAGCAAGAACGTGAAAGTGTCGTATGGAATTGCTGTCGTGCGAGGAAGCAAGAACTCCAAGCAAGCAGAAGCGTTTGTCCAATTTGTTCTGTCACCTGCCGGACAAAAAGTATTGAAGACTTTCGGATTTTTGGCACCGTAGATGAGTCACGTCAGTTCGCGAACACCGCGCTTTGTGCGTATAGGGGCCTTGATCGGTGTTCTGTTTCTCGCATTGCCGATTGTTGGCTTGTTGAAGCGAGTTGCCTGGTCAACGCTGTGGGGACAATTGACCGATGTGGCTACTCGCGACGCATTGCGAATCTCGCTGTACGCATCAGTGTGTGCAACCATGCTGGCGCTCGTACTTGGCTTGCCACTCGCATGGTGCTTGGCGCGAATGCAATTTGCTGGCCGTCGTTTCGTTCGCGCTTTGGTGCTGTTGCCTATGGTGCTGCCTCCTGTCGTAGGTGGCGTTGCACTATTGGGTGCCTACGGCAAAACGAGCGGATTGCTTGGAGGAGTGCTCGACAGCCTGTTTAGTATTCAACTCACGTATTCACTGTGGGGAGTGATCATTGCCGAAACATTCGTGGCACTTCCGTTTCTAGTTCTTGCCCTTGAAGGCGGATTCAGGTCTATTGATACGAAATACGAAGACGCTGCAGCGGTTATGGGGGCTAAAGACCTCACTCGGTTTATGCGGGTCACGCTGCCGCTGTTGAAACCTTCGCTAGTTGCGGGCCTCATGCTCGCGTGGGCAAGAGCCTTAGGTGAGTTTGGTGCGACCATTACATTCGCGGGCAACATTCAGGGCCGAACACAAACGGCCCCGCTTGCGGTGTACACCATGCTTGAGAGCAACCCAGAAGGCGCTTATGCATTGAGCTTCCTGCTTGTCGCCATTTGCGTAGGTGTACTCGTGGGTTTGCGTGATCGCTGGATAGGTGGTGCATCACAATGATTTCACTGCATGGCACGGTTGCGGTCGGTACATTTTCTCGCCAGTTTTCACTTGATGTTGGCAACGAAATAGTTGGTGTGTTTGGCACGAACGGAATAGGGAAAACTTCGCTCTTGCGAACAATTGCAGGCTTGTGTCCGCTTGGTGAAGGCGAGCTGAGTGTGAATGGGGCAATCGTTGACGCTCCAGCTAAGCATCTATTTGTGCAGCCCGAGTTGCGAAACATTGGCATGGTGTTCCAGGATCACTCGCTGTTTCCATTCATGACGGCAATTGATAACGCCGCCTTTCCGCTGATAATGCGGGGCGTTAAGCGCAACGCTGCGCGGAAACTGGCAAGCGAAATGATTGAACAATTTGGTGTTGCCAATGTCGCCCAGCAGTTGGCTCCAACGCTGTCGGGAGGGCAAAGCCAACGTGTGGCAATTGTTCGAGCGCTCATCGGCAGCCCACAGGCTGTGTTGCTCGATGAACCTCTTTCGGCGATTGACGATGAGTCGCGAGAAAACGTGCGAAACCAGATTCGTGAACATCTCAGTCGCCTTGGGGTGGGCGCCATTGTGGTCAGTCATGATCGGGTCGATCTGGATCATTTGTGTACTCGAATCGAGAATTACACTCGGTAAATCATGCAACTGTCACTCGATGATGCAAGCCCAGCATTGTCCAATGTTGTGTTTTGCGTACTCGACTTAGAAACTGCAGGATCGTCTGCCGACGTTGGCGGAATCACCGAAATTGGTGCAGTGAAATATCAGGGTGGAGAAGAAATTGCTCGTTTTAACACCTTGGTGAACCCGGGTTGCGCTATTCCTTCATTCATCGTGATGCTCACGGGAATCACCGACATCATGGTGATGAACTCGCCTCCTATTGAGGACGTACTCGACGACTTGGTCGAGTTCATTGGCGATTCGGTGATTGTGGCGCACAATGCGCGGTTCGACATGGGCTTCATTCAGTCATCGCTTGAACGAGATGGTCGACCACGGTTGACTAACAAAGTGGTGGACACCGTTTCGTTAGCCAGACGCCTTGTGCGCAGCGAGGTGCCCAATTGCAAACTGTCAACGCTGGCGGAAAGCCTGGGGCTGAAACATCAACCTGCTCACCGCGCCATGAACGATGTGTTGGCAACTGGAGATCTGCTGCATTACCTCATCGAACGCGCTGCTGGTTTTGGCGTGTACGACCTGAATGATCTCATTGCATTGCCAAAACTTGGTTCGCATCCACAAGCAAAGAAGTTAAAGCTCACCGAAACCTTGCCGCGAACGACAGGTGTGTACATGTTCACCGACGCGCAAGGCGAAGTGTTGTACGTGGGTAAGGCCAGCAATTTGCGTTCGCGAGTGCGTAGCTATTTCGGAACAAACGAATCGCGAACCAAAGTGGGTTCACTGCTGAAACTGATGCAGGGCATTGAGTTCATTCAAACACCCGACTTGTTGACTGCCGAAGTGTTGGAGTTACGCATTATTGGCAGACTGCGTCCTCGCTACAACCATGCAGGCACACGCACCGCAAAGTATTGCTATGTGCGCTTAACCACAGATGAAGAGTGGCCCCGATTGATGGTGTCAAAGACACCGTCTGCGAAAGGCATTTGTATCGGACCAATCTCCACGCGCAACATGGCCACCGAAGTGGTTGACGCAATTGAGTCGGTAATTCCGCTTCGGCGATGCACGGTGCGTATGGGTCGTAACTATGTAGCCCCAGAAGGCGCGCCAGTGTGTTCTGCGGCTCGCTTAGGTCTTGCACAATGCCCATGTTCGGGAACTGCAGAGCCAGAGTCGTACGCCAACGCTGTACAACAGGCTGCTGACGCGCTTACTGGGAAGAGCAGTTTTGTGCGCGAAGCGTTGACCGAACGAATGAATACTCATTCCGAGGCTCAGCGGTATGAAGAAGCCGCTTATCTGCGTGACCGCATTCAAACCTTTGAGACGGTATTGCGTAGGCAGGAACAAGCAGAGAAACTGTGCAGTCAAGGAAAGTTCACCGTATCGTTTGACAACATTGTGTACGAAGTAGACAACGGAGTTCTTGCCTCCACCCGTAATGCAGACCAGTTGTTTATGCCGCTTTCATCACTCAGCAAGCAAGTTCAAGAAGCCATCATCCCGCCTGCGGGTGTGCACGATGATCATGGCGTGTTGCGCAACGACGCGATGGACGAAGTGCTGTGTATCGCCAAATTTTTGGAGGCACAGAAATGACTAGCGACAATGTGACTCTTGCGCAGGTTGTTCTGCACAAAGGCGAAGTGGTGTCGGAGTTCTATGGTCCAGGTGTGACAGCACAGACCACACTCATTTCGTGGTCAATGGCAAAGAGCATGACGCACGCCCTTGTTGGCATTGCGCAAATGGATGGGCTGTTGAACGTTGCAGATAGCCACTTGTTTGCTGAGTGGGAGGCAGATGATCGGCACAACATCACTTTGCAACAGTTACTGGAAATGCGGTCTGGGCTGTCATGGGTAGAGGACTATGTAGACGGCGATGCATCAGATGTCATTGAGATGTTGTTTGGATCTGGCAAGGATGACAACGCGAGCTATGCCATTGCGCAATCGCTTGCCGCAATACCGGGTTCCGAATGGGTGTATTCATCGGGAACCACCAACATCGTTACTCGGCTGCTTGGCAACGTTCTAGGCGATGCCAAAGGCTCTCAAATCAACATCGAGCGCTTTATGCGCAGTCGATTGTTGGACGCCATAGGTATGCAAGCACAGCCAAAGTTCGATGCCGCAGGAACCTTTATTGGATCGTCCTATGTATTTGCAACTGCAAGGGACTTCGCCAAGTTCGGTCTGCTGTACCTTCGCGACGGAGTGTGCAATGGGGTGCGAATTCTGCCCGAAGGCTGGGTAAACCACGCACGAGCACAGCATGTGTTCGACGAAGAAACAGGTTTGGGCTACGGGGCTCACTGGTGGACGCTTCCTGGTGAGCGCAACAGTCTTGTGGCAGCCGGTTACGAAGGCCAATACATCATGGTCATTCCCGACCGCGAACTTGTCGTGGTGCGACTTGGAAAAACTATCTCTGCTCTACGCAATGCTGTTGTTGCCGAATTACGTGATGTAATTGAACAGTTTCCTATTATTGGTGAGCAGTAACCGTTTCAGAGCGCGATTCAACAACCGACAGCATCAGTAGTGCACCGATAACAAATGCTGCACCAATCACGCTGTTGAGTGAAAGGCTTTCATTCAGAATGAGCACACCACATGCAATTCCGAATACTGGTTCGCTGGTAGTGAAAATGGAAGTCATGTTCGTTCCAATGCGCTTTAAGCCCATGAAAAAAGTTGATGTGGGGAACACGGTTCCAACAATTGCGAGCGCAACGATGATGAGCCAACCCTTGGTAGTGTCTGGGTAATCGGCGGTCATGCCACCCGGAGAAACCAGTGCAAACAAATTGAATCCAAGAGCGGCGCCAATGTTGACAAAGGTGACACCCGTAAACATGTCGGTGTGCTTGAGTGAACGTGAACAACCAAGCGCATAGAACACGTAGGCAAGAGAAGAAATGAGCACGAGTACAACGGCTTGCGTGCTTCCTCCACCAAGTTCGCCTGTTGTAATGCCAACGCCAACCATGGTGAAGATCAACGCATACACAATGCTCTTCGATGGTTTTTTCTTATAGATCAACCATGAAGCAAGTACCACCATGACGGGGTTGCAATAAAAAATGACGATGGCAAGGCTGGTGTCAATATCGCGAATTGCGGTGAAGTAGGTGAGTGCGCAAATGGTGATTCCGACGAAACCGAGAGACAACAAATCGGGCAACAACTGCATGCGGGGCCATGGGGTATTGCGAACGAAGATCAGGCGCAGCACCACCATCAGAATTGCAGACATTGCGAAACGAGCCGACAGCATGCCGAGCGCATTGGCGCCTTCGTCGTAGGTGCTTTTCGCCATAAACGGAACCATGGCAAAACAGGCGCTGGCAAACACGATGAGGAATGCTCCAAGCGCTTTTTGATTCTTCACCACGCTCCGAATCTAGTGCCCAAGCCATGTTTGGTTACTCTTGGTTCAAGGGGGAAACATGACAAATGAACTGTGGCGGAAAAGTGCTCTAGACCTTGCTGAAGGTATTCGCAGTAAAAAGTTTTCCAGTAGAGAAGTAGTTGACGCGCACCTGGCGCGAATCGATGAAGTGAACCCGAAAGTCAACGCAATCATTCGAGTGATGGGTGATGAAGCCCGTGCAGCAGCAGATGCTGCCGATAAGGCCCTTGCGCAAGGTGGCCCAATCGGTCCATTGCATGGAGTTCCGTACACCGTGAAGATCAATATCGATGTTGCTGGTCAGGCGACCACACAAGGAATTACCGCTCTTGCAGAGGCTATTCCTGTCATTGATGCGCCAACTATTGAGCGCATGAAGGCTTCTGGCGCAATCATGCTTGGTCGCACCAACATGCCTGACTTGGGGCTACGCGTGCACACCGACAGCACCTTGTACGGACGAACAAAGAACCCATGGAAGTCAGATCGCACCGCGGGCGGTTCAAGTGGCGGCGAAGGTGCAGCGCTTGCCAGCGGTATGTCGCCACTTGGTCTAGGCAACGACATTGGCGGCTCGCTGCGTAATCCTGCTCATTGCTGTGGCATCGCTTCCATCATGCCAACTAAAGGTGTTGTACCCGACGCACAAATGTTTCCAATTGAAGATTTCGGACTCAGTTCGCAACTCATGCTCGGTCAAGGAGTAATGGCGCGTCGCATTGCTGACGTTCGTGCAGGTTTGCGCGTTGTGTCTGGTGCACATGCCCGCGACCCAATCAGTGTTCCAGTAGTGCTCGACGAATTTCCTGCGGCAACGAAAACTCGCGTTGCAGTAATGGCAAACCCGCCAGGTGGAACTACGCATCCTGGTATTGAAGCTGCAGTTCGCAAAGCTGCCGATGCGTTGTCGAATGCTGGGCACGAAGTTGTGGAAACGACGCCACCAGACTTTGAACTTGCATGTTTGTTGTGGTCAATTCAGATGAATGGCGAACTCACGATGCAACTCGACTTGCTGAACATGGTGATGGGCGAGGGCGGTCGACGCTTTCTTGAACTCACCAGTGAGGGTTTGACACCAATCGATTTCGCGGGCTGGGCAAACGCGCAGACGCAACGCAATGGTGTCGCACGGCGTTGGTCATTGTGGTTTCAAGAGAACCCTGTGCTTATTTGTCCAACATGGACAGAGCCAGCGTTTGCTTATGACAATGACATCAAAGATGTAGAGAGCGCAATGGGAACATTGCAACAACTACGTGCTGTGTTGCCAGCAAACTTGCTTGGACTTCCTGCAGTGGTGGTGCCGGGCGGAATGGCCGACTCGCTTCCAGTGGGTGTCCAGGTGATCGGGTCTCGCTTCACCGATCTTCACTGCCTTGCAATCGCTGAGCAGATCGAATCGGCGTGTGGTTTAAGCACGCCGATCGATCCGATCAACTGAATTTTTTTAATTCGTCAGATTACGACGACGTTTTGTGCTTCCTCACCCTTGCGACCAGGTGCAACGTCGAATTCAACGGCTTGACCTTCGAACAAAGACTTGTAGCCTTCGCCCTTGATGTTCGAGAAGTGAA
>JBIKHN010000128.1:0-4250 GCA_044362135.1 Ilumatobacteraceae bacterium
AGACAATTCCGTCATCGGTTTGCTGCGAACCACCTGCATCGGAATTGCTGCATGCGCTGAGGGTTACAAGTGAGGCGATGACGAAGAGCCGTGTCCACATCAAGGGTCTTTGTCGTTGCGATACCACTTGTTGTGAGATTAGTGGAATTCGCGGCAATAGGTAGAGCCCTGGTTTCAGTAGATTGAGTGCATGAATTTTTCCTCACGACTGAGGAGATCGTTGTTATCAAACCCGTTTCGACTGTTGCCTGTGTCGTTCGCGGCGATGATTGGCATTGGGACGATGCTCTTGTTGCTTCCACAAGCCACGGTCTCGGGTCGCAAGACCACTGTTCTTGACGCACTGTTCACCGCAACGAGCGCCGTGTGTGTAACGGGCCTTTCCGTTGTGGATACCGCCACGCACTGGACAGGCTTGGGTAAAGGCATCATTTTGTTTCTCATTCAAATTGGTGGACTTGGCATCGTGACTGTTGTCAGCATCGGCATTCTTCTCGTCGCCGACCGAATCGGTTTATCGCATACCCGCATTCTGGCTGCAGACCTGCGCACCGACAGCTATAGCAGTGTGTCCAAACTTGTGCGCAACATCGTGCTCACCACGTTGGCCTTTGAAGCAATTTTTGCAGTGCTTCTTGCGGCACGCTTCTTCTTTGCACACGACTACGGGTTTCAAACGGCAGCAGTGCACGGTGTGTTTCACAGCGTCTCGGCCTGGAACAACGCTGGCTTTGCTTTGTACACCGATAATTTCATCGGCTTTGCGAATGACTGGTTTTTGAGTATTGCTATTTGTCTCGCGGTTATCTTCGGCGGAATCGGCTTTCCCGTGTTGCAGTCGCTCGCGGTGCACAAACTCAAGTGGAGAATGTGGCCGATGCACACCAAGTTGATGATCAGCGCAACGGCAGTGTTACTTGTTCTTGGCACAGCGTTGTTTCTTGCCTTTGAATGGTCAAATCCGCGCACGCTTGGCGCACTTCCCGAAACCGCTCGTCTACATTCGGCGTTCTTTCACTCGGTGCAAACTCGAACCGCAGGTTTCAACTCTGTTGACACTGCCGCGCTGAACGAAGAATCGCTTCTCGTATCCACAATCATGATGTTTATCGGTGGCGGTAGCGCATCGACTGCTGGTGGAATCAAGGTGTCAACGTTTGCGTTGCTGGCGTTTGTGATCTGGGCAGAAATTCGCGGCGATCGCGATGTCAACATGTTTGGTCGTCGCATCTCCGAAGATTCGCAGCGCCAAGCATTAACGGTTGCACTCGTTGGGGTTGGGGTGCTCGCTGCATCAACTCTCGCGCTCATGACCCTTGGAGAAACAGGTCTTACTGCTGCTGCATTTGAAGCGGTTTCAGCGTTGTCAACAGTGGGCCTCTCTACGGGAGTGACTGGCGCAGAAGGATCACCAACACGCATCGTGCTCATCATGCTGATGTTCATCGGGCGACTCGGCCCAGTCGTGCTTGTGGCAGCAATTGTTCTTCGAACACGTCCAAACTTGTTTAGGTTTCCAACCGAACGCCCGCTCATCGGCTGAACGTAGAGCTGGCCATATGCTGAATATCCTCGTGAGTAAAGAATGGACACACTGACAACATGACGATCTCGAATCCTGCGAATCCACAAGCAAATAAGGCCGAAGCTGATGCAGCTAATCGTGGTGGCGTGCTCATTATTGGCCTTGGCAGATTCGGTGAAGCGCTGGCGCGCGGTCTTGTCGAGCAGAACATCGAAGTGCTCGCTGTTGATTTTGACGAAGAGATTGTGCAGCGAGTGTCGGGAGACATTCCTAATGTTGTGCAATGCGACGGCACGTCGTCACGTGCACTTCGCCAAATTGGCGCCGAACAATTCTCTCGTGCAGTCGTCGCGATTGCATCAAATATTGAGGCATCTGTGCTCTCGGCACTTGTCCTCATTGACGAGTTGAAGGTGCCGATGGTGTGGGCAAAGGCAGTCTCACTTGATCACGCAAAAATTTTGGAGCGAGTTGGCGTAAGTCGTGTAATCCAACCCGAGCACGACATGGGTTACCGCACTGCGCGCAGTATCGCGCGCCGTGTTACCGACTATTTCCATGTGGAAGACGACTTCGCGCTCGTTGAAATGGAAGCTCCAAAGAGTTGCCTTGGCCGCCCGCTAGGCGAACTAGCAATCCGTAAAAAGTACGGTGTAACGATCGTCAGCATTAAACCGCCAGGCGGCGAGTTTCAGCATGCAGATCAGGCGACGATCTTGCAACCAGGTGAGTTGATTCTGCTGGCTGGTAAGCCCGCAAGCCTTGACGCATTCGTCATCGACGCAGAGTAAGTGTCACGCGGCTCTGAAGGCGCTAACCGAAAACAACTATTTCGCGGCGTAACCAAAGGCAAGCGAAGTGGCGACTGCTAACCAGAGTTGGTAGGGCAGAAAAGCAAAGCCGAGAACCGGGGACACTCGGAATGCGATCACAAGAAGTGGAATCGTGAACACTGTCGCAAGTATGAGTGCGAAACCTGATGCAAGAAGCAAGTGCGGTCCATAAAACAACCATGCCCAGGTAAGCGCAGCGGTCACGCTGAGTGCAAGCGATAACAACCAAATCATCTGGTTTGCGGTAGTTAATCGACTGGCAACAAGCCAAGTAGCTGTAATGAGCATTGCAAAGTTATATGGCCAGATGATTCCGAACACACTGCTGGGTGGCTGCCAAGATGGTTTTGAAAGTGATTGGTACCACTGTGCATCAGTGGCCACCATGCGACCAGATCCGATCACATAAATAGCGATAATGACTGTTCCAAGAACGCCTACAACGTTGCGACTCATCATCGGACTATTTGACCATCTTGAAGAAATCTGATGACAGCGGAGGCGATTGCCTCTGGTTGCTCGGGCAGCATCGCGTGCCCGGCTCTATCAATCTCTACTAGTCGAGCATGGGGTGCACTTTCCGACTGATACCGCCGGCCGTTTTCAACGGGTGCTATCGCATCTTGGAGTGCTTGTACAACAAGTACTCGCTGTATCGATGCAGACCACCAATCATCTCGCGGGGTGGAGGTAATTGCTTTGCGCTGGTATCTCATCACATCTTGCATCCAACCATCCGTCCAACTACTCGCGTCATTTCCATCTGCAAAAAATGCAAGTCGTACAGCATTGAGATGATCTTCTGGGCTCAGTGTTTTGTCGTAGCAGGAGTACAAGAGTTCCCAAATGGCTTTCGAAGGCTCAACTAGTCCGCCCGCTGCAAGCAAAGTCAACGAAAGCACTCGGTCTGCGTAATCGGCAGTAATGCAACGAGATAAACGGTTGCCAAAAGCATGTCCGACAAGATGGAAATTTGTCAACCCAAGGTCATCGAGTTGTTGAACTGTGTCACGCGCTAAATCATGCAGATTTGGTTGACCAGGAAATTCTGGTCGTGGATCAATGGCGAATGCCCGATATCCGGACTTACGAATTGACTGTGACAGCAAGTCAAAGTCTGAAGCCGGACGACCCAATGAAGGGATGAGTACGACATCTTCCATGTGAATGGTCTAGCCGTTTTTGTGGTCGTCAAACCACTCGCGTGCTGCAGCCAAAATCTGCGGTTCGGTAAGCGCGGGAACATTCACGTCAAGAGCGGCTACAACTTTTTCTGCCGTCTTTGGCTGATGGCGTTCAAGATGCTGAATCAGTCTCAGCATTGAATTCGACTTTCCTTTACCGTGACCAACAAGCAAGATTTGTCCAGCAGGTGCAAGAGCAGCAGCGACACCTTCTAGGTAAGGGTGCTCAAAGCGGTTTGTTTCATGACCGTGTGATGTTTGTTCCTGGCGCACGTGATGATGCACGTGTTCTGCCGCTGGTCGCGCAACAACTTCAGGCTTATCGCCTCGATGTGCATCTGTTGCCCAAATTCGAGTTTCGGTGTGTGTTACTGCTGCTACGACGAGTTTTCCGGTGATGTCCATGTATTGACACCATACGCCTGATTGGCGCAATGCAGTAATCAGTCAAAACCAATAAACGAGGCAACCTTGTCGTTGGGCGAGCGGCGTGACTTCACGTCGTTCGCCACAAACGATTCGTCAGGGTAGCCCATTGCAACACAGGTCATGATCACTTGGTCTTCAGGAATGTTGGCGTTTTCTCGCACCACCGAAGACTGCATAATTCCTTGACCATTGATTACTGAACCAATGCCTTTTGACCACGCGGCAAGCACAAGCCCGTACGTGGCAGCACCGCAATCGAAATGGGCAATGGTGTCATCG
>JBIKHN010000129.1:0-4181 GCA_044362135.1 Ilumatobacteraceae bacterium
TATCAAGACCGGCAATCGCGAGGCATCAATTGCTCGACGCAATTACGAAAAGCTCGTGAAGCAACACTTGTTTGCCGACCATCGCATGAGTGTGACTCTTGGCAAGATTCTGCAGAGCAGCATTGGCACCAGAGGAGCACTTCGCCTTGCAAGCCTTACGCCATGGACGCGACGCAACTTTGTGCGCTGGATGTTTGAAGACGAACCACGCGCCGCCGCGTTCACTCCGCGCCGCTGGCACAAGGGCTTTTTAAAGCGTGACGGTGCCTTTAAGAACTACGGTTAGAGCCATGCGCACCCGCCTCACCGACATGCTCGACATTGAATTTCCCATCATGCTCGCGGGCATGGGTGGCGTGTCGTACCACCGTTTAGTTGCTGCGGTTTCTGAAGCAGGCGGGCTTGGCACGCTTGGTGCAAGCACCATGCAGGCTGGCGAATTGGAAGATGAAATTGCAGGCGTAAAGAAACTGACGAACAAAACATTTGGCGTGGACTTGCTGACCGCACTTCCCCACACGCTTGAGCGTGACGTTGATTTGATTATTAAGAGCGGCGCGAAAGTGTTTGTTGCAGGCCTTGGTGTACCGCGCGACATTATTGACCGCCTCCACAAAAGTGGCGTGCTCGTTGGTTCGATGTGCGGAAAAGTTCGTCACGCAACTGCTGCGTACGAAAGCGGCTGCGACTTTGTTGTTGCGCAAGGCACCGAAGGCGGCGGACACACCGGAACTGTTGCCACCATGGCTCTCGTTCCCCAAGTTGTTGATGCAGTTGGCGACAAGATGGTGGTTGTTGCTGCAGGCGGACTCTTCGATGGTCGCGGCCTTGCGGCTTCGCTTGCACTTGGCGCCGATGGCGTGTGGGTAGGAACTCGTTTCATTGCCACACATGAAGCACGTGGTGTTGACGGTTACAAAGAAAAACTGATTGACACACTTGAAGACGGCACCGTCATTACACGCAGTTACACCGGCAAAACCTGCCGTGTGGTGCGCAACAACTGGACAAATAAGTTTGAAGAACACCCTGAAACGTTGCAAGGGTTTCCGCAACAAGCCATTGCTTCTATGCAGGCTGGCGTGAACCACTTGGGCTACCCAGAGGGAACCAAAGTGGACGTTGACCAAGAGTTCATGCCTGCTGGTCAAGGTGTTGGAGCTATCAAGAGCATTGTGCATGCTGGCGACTTGGTGCGCAGCATGATGGCAGAAGCCGAGCAATCGCTCGACCGCATTCAAGCAATGCGTAAGTAACTCAATCGCATGGGAGTACTTCGCTCAAACGTCAACGTGCGCAGACTGTTCTTTGCGCAAAACGTTTCGGTTATGGGCGACTATTTCACGTACGTTGCCCTTGTTGGTCTGATCAAAGACGCAACAGACTCCACCTTCTTGGTGTCGCTGGTGTACGCCGCATACGTATTGCCATCATTTTTCTTCTCGCCTCTTGCCGGCCCAATCGTGGACAAGTTTGATCGACGCAGAGTAATTGTGTTCATTTCTGCGCTACAAGCAATCTGTGGAATTGGATTCTTGTTATCAAGCGCAGATCGCATTTGGCTGGCACTGCTCACGCAGATTGTGATCTCATCACTCGCCGTCATCACACTGCCTGCATTTGGTTCAGGCCTTCCCAACATCACGCGTAACGATGAAGAACTCCGCCAAGCAAATGCATTGTTTGGCTCCAGCTGGGGTGCTTCAGTATTCATTGGCTCGGCTGTGGGTGGTTTGTTTGCTGCAACCTTTGGCAGAACTGCAACATTTGTTGCCGATATTGCCACCTTTGTACTGTGCGCGGCACTTGTTGCATTAATCAAAGTTCCATTACAAGAGCGAAACGCGCATGCTGTACGCGAGCCCATGCGGCCAATTGCAGACATGCGTGAGGCGTTCCATTACGCCAAAGAAAACAGCGTGATTTTTGCACTCATGGCGTCAAAAACCACACAAGCTGTTGGCGCCGGTGCGGTTGGCCAACTTGCGGTGCTGGCGATTGATGCATTCAACACTGGCGACGGAGGAAGTGGCCTGCTTCTTGCCGCGCGAGGATTCGGTGCAGCAATTGGACCCTTCATCTTTATGCGATTTGTACGCAACAACATGCCACGAATGTTGCTGCTCGTTGGTGTTGGTGGATTGATTTGGAGCGTGTTTTACCTCGCTGCATCAGCAAGCCCAATGTTGTGGATGGCTGTCATTGCCATTGGTGCTGCTCACATTGGTGGTGGCGCAATCTGGACAATGGCAAGTTACGGCTTACAGATCAGTACACCTGACTACATTCGTGGCCGTGTGTTAGCGGGCGACATGGGCTTTGCCATGCTTGTTACCGGGCTCAGCAGCATTGGCACAGGAATTCTTGGAGAGATCTTCCCTATTCGCATTGCGATTGCCATCGTTGCGGGTATTTCAGGAATTGCTTCCTGTTCTTACCTGATTGGGTCTATGGGTTTGCGTCGGCGTCTGCGCAACGAGATGCCGCTTCAATCAGCCTGACTGCACGCGGGTCGGTAAACATCGAATCCTTCATGCGATTCATGATGTAGCTGAAACTCATTTCACGACCAGGATCGGCAAACGACACGGACCCGCCAGCACCTGCGTGGCCATAACTACCCGGTGCGTCGAACGCCAACTTTTCACTTGGCGTAACGAAGCCCATTGCAAATGTTCGTTGCGTTTGCAAACACAAATCCACTTCACCATTTTTGGTTTGCTGCACGGTCATCTTGTTACGCGTGTCGTCGTTGAGTAAACGAACAGCACCATGTGGCGATTGCGTTTCGGTAAACGTTGCCGAATACATCGCGGCCAAACTTCGCGCATTTGCAATTCCGTTTGCACCAGGAACTTCGGCTGCATGCATGTCAGTGCGGTTGAATCCGCCCTTCACATTGAGCGCGCCATTTAACGAAAGTGCGCGAGCCAAGTGCGCATTTGGCAACACGGCTGGTGGTGTTGGCGGTGCATCGGTTGCACTGCGTGGCCAGCCAACATTGATTGGCGATACTCGCGGCTCATGATGTTCGGGTAAGCCAACATAAATTTCGCCACCGAGTGGATTGGCAATTTCTTCGGCAATGAAGCGACCAATATTCCGGCCGTCTACACGACGCACCAACTCGCCCGCCAACCAACCGAATGTGATGGCGTGATAGCCGTGCGTGGAACCAACGGGAAACAGCGGCGTCGTGTTAGCCAAGCGGTCCACCATGGTGTTCCAATCGAGTACTTCTTCGTACTTCAAATCGCCTTCAACCGTGTACAAACCGGCCTGATGCGACAGCAATTGGGCAACAGTTACGTGCTCTTTTCCATGTGCCGCGAACTCTGGCCAGAACAGCGAAACGGGCTCTTCGTATGACAACAGGCCCCGCTCCACACACATAGCAACGGCCGTTGCCACTACCCCCTTCGTTGTGCTGAACACCAACTGCAAGGTGTCAAGTGTGTACGGCTTGGTTGCTTCCTTATCGAAATAACCACCAGCAATATCGACTACACACTTGCCTTTATGGAATACCGAAACACCCGCGCCAATGTCTTCGCGATTATCAATGTTGTGCGCGAAAGCTTCTGCTACTTCCGACCATCCGTCGGCAACGAAACCCTCGTAGGACACGACTACTTAACGTCGTCCATGAGGCTGCGAAGCAATTCAATTTGCTTCACTGCATCTGGACCAATTGGGTTCACTTGCAACACCGTGACGCCGGCTTCCTTGTATGCAGCCAAGCGTTCCTTAATGAAATTCTTCGGGCCAACCAAATGTGAATTCAGCAACCAGTCTGCAGGAATTTTTGCAGCGGCTTCTTGCTTCTTGCCATCTAAGTACAAGTCTTGAATTTCAACCGCTTCTTGTTCGTAGCCGTACGCCTTGCAAATGTCGTTGTAGAAGTTCTTGCCACGAGCACCCATGCCACCCACGTACAACGCAGTGCTTGGTCGAGCGAAGTCCAACACTTTTTGTTGATCTTCACCCGTGAGCGATTCGTCGATTGCGAGAATTCCGCCAGCCTGAATGTCCATCTTTGGTCGCGATGCATCGCGCTTGGCAGTTCCAGCCTTTAGTGCGTCGCCCCATACGTTTTGATATTTCTCTGGGTAGAAGAAAATTGGCATCCAGCCATCTGCAATTTCTGCAGTTGCTTCAACACTCTTGCCCATGAGGCTTGC
>JBIKHN010000036.1:0-11202 GCA_044362135.1 Ilumatobacteraceae bacterium
TAGTGCATGGCGCCGACGCGAGTACATCGCCAGCATCGAGTTGTTCTGCCACTTGAATGATGCACACCGCAGTTGTGGCATCGCCCGAAAGGATTGCACGCTCAACTGGCGCAGCTCCCCGCCATCTGGGCAGAGCCGAATAATGAATGTTGATCATTGGCACATGTTGCAAGATTTCCCGAGAGATGATGTTGCCAAATGCAACAACAACGCCGAGCAGACCATCTGGATTCAGCCGCAATACATCGTTGATGTCGTGCGAGACCGGTATTCCAAGTGCTACGGCTGCAGTCTTCACCGGGTTGGCAGTTGTTTGCGAACCTCTACCCCTTCGTTTGTCGATGCCCGTAACAACAAGTTCAATCACGAAGCCTTCTGCAACGAGTGCTTGCAACGGAGCAACTGCAATTTCTGGCGTACCGATGTACACAATGCGCTTGGCGCGCTCGCGCGGCAGGGGCGCGAGCATGGTCACGAAAGTCGTAGGTACACCGGCTCGGCATTGGCTGGATTGTCGCCCACCTTTGCGTATTCCACAATGGCAAGTTCGCGCTGGTCGGGCAACATGCGATCAAACATCAATACACCTTGTAAGTGGTCGATCTCGTGTTGAAACAAACGAGCAAGCAATTCATCGGCTTCAATTTGCACTTCTTCACCCTCAAGCGTGACTCCACTCACGAGCACTTTCTTTGGACGAAGCATTTCGACGTACAGTCCTGGAATCGACAGACAACCTTCGTCGTACACCCACTCGCCAGATGACTCAACAATTTTTGGGTTGATAATGACCTGCGGATCGTCGTCTACGTCGTAGACAAAAATCTGTTTCTGCACACCAATTTGAGGACCAGCAAGTCCAAGGCCTGGAGCTTGATACATGACGCGAAACATGTCTTCAGCAAGGTTCACCAACTTGCCGTCGATGTTGGTGATTTCATCGGCCATTGCGGCCAAAACTGGGTCTCCGTAGGTACGGATGGATGAACCCTTCTTGTTCGGTGACTGCGCCATAACGTGTAAGGCTAGCGAGGCTTATGAGCGACGAGCAGTACTTCACCACACAACCACAAGTTGCTTCTGTCGCCCACTCAAAGGATCAGAATTTTGTTGTGTTACGCATGGCCGGTCGCGACATCACAGTCGGCACCGACCGTGGCGTGTTTTCGCGCAAAGGCATCGACCAGGGCACCATGGTGCTACTTGAATGTGCCGCACGACCGCCGAGCACTGGAACGTTTCTTGATCTCGGATGTGGTGCTGGCCCGATTGCACTCTCACTTGCCGCATATTCGCCACAGGCAATCGTGTATGCCATCGACATCAATGAGCGAGCACAAATACTTACTGCTGCAAACGTAAAGCGCAATGGAATGTCAAACGTGATCACCTGCGCTCCTGGCGAAGTTGATGAACATGTTCGCTTTGATGTGCTGTGGTCAAACCCGCCGATTCGCATCGGCAAACAAGAACTTCATAAGTTGCTCAAAACATGGCTTTCGCGGCTCTCTACCAACGGCGAAGCATGGCTAGTCATCAACCGAAATCTTGGATCCGATTCACTAGCCGTCTGGTTAATCGAGCAGGGATACTCGGTGGAGCGCCTGACAAGCAAACGAGGTTTCCGTGTACTGCGTGTTACACCTACACGCGCGCCGGATCAACCTGAACTTTCAGCCTGACCCCTTTCGCCGCTTCTACTTCGCTGAGCGCGTCAGCCAACACTTGCCAGTCTGCTGCCTTTACCAAGTACGAACCGTCACTTGATGCAGAGACGTGAACAAATACATTGCGCTGCAACTCCTCGATCGCATCATCAATGTTGGTACCCGACAATTGAGCCAGTGCGCCAAATGGAGGAAGTTTCATAAAGCTACGCATCTCAGAGACCGACTGCAGATACTGATCAATGCGCAGAGTGGCCATTGCCTGCAGCACGGGACTATCAACGCTGTGAGTTTGCACCATTACCTTTCCACCGCGATCGCTGCGACCGACCAATCGTGCAGCATGTACGAGCAACGATCCAACAATTTCCGATGCGCGGTACCGTGGCGCCGCCAATTCTTGATCAATGTCGAGGAATACCACCGTGTCGGCTTCGTGAACGCGATGCAACGCCGCTTCGGTTCCAACGAACAGCATTTTTGACTGATCGATTGAAACTGCATCGTCTCCTCCGCCAGTCACCTCGATTACGTCAGATACTTTTCTTCCTGCAGCCTGAGCAATCTCTTCACGTAACTTGCTTACACCTGGCTTCAACGTAAGAAACTTTGCAGACGAACATTTGACACACACCTGCGGACGCTCAACAGAACAACGCGGGCATGAAAATTGACCCGCTGTGCCAATTTCAACTGCGGCATCGCAACTTGCACATCGGGCCAAGGATTTGCACGAGGCACACGCAAGAAGTCGAGCCCTTCCCTTGGTATTGAGAACGACGACGATGCGACGCGAATGATCACGTAGTTCGGCAATGAAATCTGAAGAAAGCAGCGAGTTCGACCAACGCTCGTCCAGCGTTCTGTCAATGAGTTGAATACTTGGCCATTCAGATTGTGTCTCGTGCTCATCTGATTTCACTACTCTGCCGTTTGCCCAAACCTTCGCTGCAACGCTTGGCAACGCCGACACCAGCACACATGAGACGTTTGCTTGCTGAGCGCGCTCAATTGCGATATCGCGCGCATGCCAAGTTGGTGTTCGTTCCTCACGCAGTGAGTCGTCGTGTTCGTCAATGACGACAATGCTGCGCAAATCAGGAATGCGAGCGAACACCGCGGTACGTGAACCGATGACCACATCAACACCTCCGGCAGCGGAAGCCCATTCATCGGGTAACACCGCAACGGTAAATCCGTGCCGTTTCAAAGAGGCTGCAAACAATCGCGCACGAACCACCGTAGGAACAATCACCAACGTTGGGCCGACCAATGCCGACCCAATCAGGACATCAATTGGTGACTTCAATGGCCCTCGCTGAATAAGCAGTGACCGCGCTTCACCCACTGCAATCGAGACCGTTGTATCTCCTGCCACTTTCACCTGATTACGCAAGTGGCGCGCTGTAGGAAGAGTTGCAACAAGTGTGCTGGGCGAAGCCGCTACATAAAACGCGCGAAGCCGACCACACCATCGATGACTCGCCCATTGAGCAAGTTGCACGACTTCAGCAGATGGCCCAAAGCCAAGGCGTTTGATGACCGATCGCAACTTAGTTTCGTCCACGTCGGAGAATCCGTCAGATGTCGAACCCATTGCAGTGACCCACCCTGGAACGTTGCGACCGTGCAAAGGCACACGCACGCGATCGCCAACACCGATTACATCCTGAAGTTCAGACGGTATGAGGTAGTCGAATACCTTGTCCACACCAGTCACGTCGGGAACAACCCGCGCGACGAGCGACATTTAGAGCTTGACTGCTGCTTTGAATTCCTTCAAGCGCGACAGCGTCTCCCACGTGAATTCTGGAAGGGCTCGACCGAAGTGACCATATGCAGCCGTCTTGTTGTAGATCGGACGCTTTAGGTCAAGGTCACGCAAAATGGCAGCAGGACGAAGGTCGAACACCTGACGAACGGCGTCTTCGATCGCTACTTCGTCAACTGTGTTTGTGCCAAAGGTTTCCACCAAGATGCTGATCGGTTGCGCCATACCGATTGCGTATGCAACCTGCACTTCGCAGCGCGATGCAGCACCAGCCGCAACAACATGCTTGGCCACCCAACGCGCTGCATAGGCAGCAGAGCGGTCAACCTTTGATGGGTCTTTACCACTGAACGCACCACCACCGTGACGGCCCATACCACCGTATGTGTCAACGATAATTTTTCGACCAGTGAGTCCCGTATCGGCATGTGGTCCACCCTTGACGAACTCGCCTGTTGGGTTGATATGCACGGCGTATTTGTCGTTCTGGAACTGTGCAGGAATGACCGGACGAATGACCTGCTCAATGAGGTCTGGACGAATCACGGTGTCACGCGGAGTTCCATCAGCGTGCTGTGTGGAGATGAGCACAGTTGACAAGCGCACAGGAATCCCGTTTTCGTATTCGAACGTGACTTGCGTTTTGCCGTCTGGACGCAAGTACGGAATTGCGCCAGACTTGCGAACTTCTGCAAGTTTTTCAGCCATGCGGTGTGCAAGGTCGATTGGCAACGGCATGAGCTCTGGAGTCTCATTGCATGCATAGCCGAACATCATTCCTTGGTCGCCGGCGCCTTGGCTGTTGAGTTTGTCTTCACCGCTTTGGCCACTGCGGATTTCTTCACTCGAGTCAACACCCATAGCGATGTCAGAACTCTGCTCGTCAATTGACACGATGACACCGCAGGTATTTCCGTCGAAGCCGTACAACGCGTTGTCGTAGCCAATACCCTTGATGACTTCGCGAGCGATCTTAGGAATGTCGACATAGGCCGAAGTGGTGATTTCACCGGCGACGACACAGAGACCAGTGGTGAGGAGAGTTTCGCAAGCGACGCGACCATGTGGGTCTTCCGTCAAAATTGCATCGAGAACTGCATCGGAAACTTGGTCAGCCATCTTGTCCGGATGACCTTCGGTAACGCTCTCCGAAGTAAAGGTGAATTTTCTCACAACTGCTCCATCTGTTGTGTCGCTCTCGCGACGCGTCGGTATGACGTGTAGAGACTAGTTGGTGTGCGCAGACCGAATGGCAACTACTGCATTCAAGACTGACCGAGCAATGGAGCGTTTATCGGCCAAAGCCACCTCCACAGGATCGACTCCTCGAGCGACCAAGGTCACGGCGTTTGTCGCGTGAGCAAAACCGACTCCGTCTTGGGAAACATCGTTGGCCACAATGAGGTCAGCACCTTTGCGCTCAAGCTTGGACTGCGCATTGGCAACAAGATCCTCGGTCTCAGCGGCAAAGCCAACCAGTACCTGACCTGCAGGTTTGGTCTTGCCCAGACCCGCCAAAATGTCGGGGGTTACCTCAAGCTCGACTGCGCTGAGATCACTAATTTGACCCGTAATTGGGTCCTTCTTCAATTTGTGTGCAGCAGCGCGAACTGGTCGTACATCGGCAACCGCTGCAGCCATAACCACAACATCTGCTGATTTCGCTTCTGCATTTACTGCATCCATCATCTGCTGAGCAGTTTCAACTTGCACGAGATTCACCCCAAATGGCGTTGGCAAGTCAGCAGTTGAAATGAGCGTGACTTTGGCTCCACGCGCCACTGCCTCAATTGCAATTGCATAACCCTGCTTGCCAGTAGAACGGTTTGCAATGACTCGTACTGCATCTATTGGTTCACGAGTTCCGCCAGCAGTGACTACAACGTGCGCACCATACAAATCTCCAGGAGTGAGCAACTGCTCCACTTCAGAATAAATGCGCTGAGGCTCGGCGAGTCTTCCTGCGCCAACGTCGCCACCAGCAAGTCGTCCCGTTTCCGGATCAAGAATGTGCACACCACGTCGACGCAACGTTGCAATGTTTTCTTGCACTGATGCGTGCTCCCACATTTCGGTGTGCATTGCTGGGCACACCAAAACAGGTGCGCGCGTTGCAATCAACGTTGCTGTCAAGAAGTCGCTTGAAATACCTGCTGCATATGAACCAATAACTCTCGCGGTGGCTGGCGCAACAACGATGAGATCTGCACGTTGCGCAAGTCGCGTATGCGGAATTGGATTGGCATCATCCCACAATGTGGTGTGCACGGGCTCGGAGGCAAGCGCAGACAATGTGGTTTTACCAATGAAATGTTCTGCGTCTGCAGTCATTACCGGCGCAACATGTGCGCCAGCATCGACTAGAAGTCGACACAGTTCAACAGCCTTATACGCAGCAATGCCACCCGAAACACATAACACGATGTGCTTTCCGCGAAGCGACATGTTTAGAACTCAGTTCTCTCGCTCGTGCGAGAAATGAACTACGCGTTTTCTTCTGAGGCCGGCGCTTCGTCAGCCGCTGGAGCTTCGTCAACTGCCGAAGCCTCTTCGACTGCTGATTCTTCAACTGAGATTGACTCAGCTTCTGCAGTTGGCTCATCGAGTGCAGCAACGACATCATCGGCTGCTTCGTCGAGCATTTCGGCATCGAGCTCGGCTTCGATGGCTTCATAGTCAGCCATTTCAACGCCGACAATTTTGTCTGCAGCAATTTCCTCAAAGCTGATGGAAAGCGGTTTGCGCGAGGTGGAGCTGACCTGTGGTGGAACCATGGTTCCAAGACCTTCGCCAAGCTGATTGAAATATGAATTGATCTCGCGTGCACGTCGTGCGGCCAAGGTGACCAGGCTGAACTTGGAGTGCGTACGGTGCATCAAGCTCTCGAGTGGCGGGTTCATCATGGTGTCTTCAGCAACCACAGGGGGTCCTTTCGCTAGGGCGATAATTCTACCCCTCTAGGCGCGATTTACCCGTTCCTTGGCAATGAGGTCCAGCATGTCGTCCACAGTTTGGGCGAGATCATCGTTGATCAACACGAAATCTGCCAAGGCCTTGCCCACTGGCTCTTCTTCTTCGGCCTTTTTCAGACGCTGCTCCACCTTGTTATCGGCGTCCCCACGACCGTGCAACCTGGCCTTTTGCTCCTCACGCGAAGGCGGGAGCACAAACAACAACAGCGCTTCTGGATGCTGCTGCTTCACCTGCTGCGCACCATCAACTTCGATTTCCAACACGATGTCCCGCCCTTCAGGCGCCTCCGGGCTTGGCGTTCCATACAAATTTCCAATGAACTCAGTCCACTCAAGAAAACCGTTTGCATCAATGCGTTGCTGAAACTGTTCACGAGTCACAAACTTGTAGGCATCTGGTGCTTCGCCTGGTCGCTGTTCGCGAGTTGTCCACGAACGACTGAGCCACAAACGCGTATCGCGCTTCACCAGTTCTTCAACAATGGTGCTCTTGCCCACTCCACCCGGCCCCGAGACCACAACAATGAGCGATTTACTCACGAATGCAACGCTGTCTGCAATTGTTCAACTTGATGCGTGGTGAGCGAACCGATGTTGCAACGCTCGGCGATTCCAATATCGGCCATAATGCGTCGCGCACGTACCTTGCCAATGCTCGGCTCTGCCTCCAAGGCCTTCACCACATATACATAGGATTCGGCGGCATTGCGATCTGATTCGCTGAGCGAAATGAGATCGACAAACGATTTATGACCTACTGCGATCTGCTGACACAAATTGGCAATCTCTTGTCGCAATTCGGTCAATAATGCAGGCGACATAGAAAGATTTTAGCGTCTCAGCGTGCGCTAATCCCGCCTCGATGTGCAAGTCCCACGATTTCGGACCAATCGCTGACGGCATGGCGCTTCGCCCACGTATTCATTTCGCGTTGAATACGTGACATCGCGCGAGGCTCAGCAAACGACGCGGTGCCAACTTGCACAGCACTTGCCCCTGCAAGCATGAGTTCAATTGCCTCCCAACCACTGGTCACGCCGCCTGCGCCAACGATTGGCAGTCCGGGAACATTTGCTGCCACTTCATAAATTGCACGGACCGCAATGGGGTGAACTGAACGACCAGATAATCCACCTCCCCCATTACCAAGTGATGGCAACCCTGTAATTGGGTTCATAGACATGCCGAGAGCCGTATTGATCAAGGTGACTGCTTGTGCCCCACCACGCTGGGCAGCACGAGCGCCCTCAATGACGAGGTGCGTATTGGGGCTGAGTTTTGCCCAGGCTGGAACACCCTCGACATGCGACACCCGCACAATTTCTTCCACGAGTTGCGGTTCGTGAGCAAAGATGGCGTGCCGTGCTGAACCATCTGTTGCAGACTTGGTATTGGGACATGACAAATTGATTTCTAGTGCCGAGAGATGCTGCGCTACCGGCCGGAGCATGTGTGCGGCTTGCGCATAATCATCGACAACAAAACCCCAAATGCTGACCACAATGTTTGCGCCAACGTCAAGCAGTTTTGGTAAGTCGTGAGTGATCCAATACTCGATACCAGGACCTTGCAAACCGACTGCATTCAACATGCCACCAGTAGTTGGTGACAATCGCGGAGAAGCATTACCCGCCCATTCAAACGGAGCGAGTGACTTCACAACGAAAGCACCAAGCGAACGTAAGTCGACGTAGCGATGCAACTCTGTGCCGTGACCTGCAGTACCCGATGCATTCATTACGGGAGATTTCAACTCGACTGACCCAATGCGAGTCACACTGTTTGAAACTCCTGATGACTTACTCACCTACCGTGATACTCCTGTAGAGACTTGACGGTGAGTGGCACCAACTTTTGTTCCGCCAAACCTTGCACTGCCGCAAGTGCTGCGTTGATTGTGGTCACCGATGAAACACGCCAAATATTTGCAGCCTTACGAATTGCTTCACCATCGGAATGTGCTCCGCGGCCCCGAGGAGTATTGATGACAAACTCGATCTCTCCACGTTCGATGAGATTCACCGCATCGTCGGCAATGCTTCCTTGCGACTGTTCGGAAACCTTGCCCACCACTCGATCAACCGGATATCCGAAGCGCGAGAGATAGTCGGCAGTTCCAGAAGTTGCTGCAATGCCTAATCCGAGCTCGCGCAGACGCTTAGCAACAACGAGTCCACTTGGCTTGTCCTTGTCGTTGAGCGACAGGAATACCATGCCCGATGTTGGCAACGTGGTTCCCGCCGCAGATTCTGCCTTGATGAATGCGCGTCCAAATGTGCTGTCAATTCCCATTACCTCACCCGTTGAACGCATTTCTGGTCCGAGTGCGGTATCCACTCCCGGGAAGCGATTGAACGGCAACACCGCTTCTTTTACCGAAACATGACCAAAGTTGGTCGGCGGTTTCAGCAATCCTTCTGTGCGAAGTTCGGCAAGCGTTGCTCCCAGCATGACGCGACTAGCAACTTTTGCCAGCGGCACTCCTGTTGCCTTAGCAACAAAAGGAACAGTACGACTAGCGCGTGGATTCGCCTCAATGACGTACACCGTGGATCCCGCAACTGCGAACTGCACGTTGATCAGGCCTTTCACGTCGAGCGCATTGGCGATCACTCGCGTATACGACTCAACTGCTTCAATCACCCACGGCTCAAGCGTTGGAGGCGGAATGGCACACGCTGAGTCCCCTGAGTGCACTCCAGCTTCTTCGACGTGTTCCATGACGCCACCAATGAGGACTTCACCGCTGGCGTCTCGGATTGCATCAACATCGATTTCGGTCGCATCGTCGAGAAAGCGATCGATGAGTACGGGACGCTCGGCCGACAAACCGCCTTCTCTGCCAAGAGTTCCTGCAGCAGCGAGTTCATTCATTGCACGCTGCAAATGCGCTTCATCGTGAACGATTTGCATCGCCCGTCCACCCAACACATAACTCGGACGCACCAAGACTGGGTAACCAATTCGTGACGCGATTACTTTTGCTTTGTCAAAGGTGAGGGCGGTACCACCAGGCGGTTGCGAAATTTTGAGTTCCTCGCACAATGCGCTCCACTTCTTGCGGTCTTCCGCAAGATCGATGGATGCAGGTGACGTTCCAGCAATTAATTCGGCAGGAATGTAGTTGGCCAGCTTCAATGGCGTCTGACCACCAAGACTCACGATGACACGTGGCGGCGTTGTTGACGCTTTAATTTCTGCCTGAATGACGTTCATCACGTCTTCACGGGTCAGCGGTTCGAAGTACAAGCGATCAGAAGTGTCGTAATCAGTTGACACCGTCTCAGGGTTGCAATTGATCATGACCGTTTCAAAACCGGCATCACGCAAGGCAAAACTTGCGTGCACGCAGCAGTAGTCAAACTCAATTCCCTGACCAATTCGATTCGGCCCACTTCCCAAAATAATCACGCGCTGTTTTGTTGAAGGCCGAACCTCGTTCTCGTCTTCATATGTTGAATAGTGATACGGAGTTTGTGCTGCGAATTCGGCGCTACAGGTATCTACGGCTTTATACGTCGGAATTACTCCAGCCGCAATGCGAGCCAAGCGCACATCGTTTTCATCCACCGACCAAATATGTGCAAGTTGTGCATCGGCAAAGCCCAGACGTTTTGCACGCCGCCACTGGCGAACCGTCAGTGCTGACATTGTGGTGTTGCTGAGTGCACGGCGCTCTTCCACGATCATCAACATTTGGTCAAGAAACCAGTGATCGATCTTGCAGGTGTCGTAAATGCGATCAAGGCTGATTCCGCGGAAGATGGCTTCGCCCACAAGGAACAGACGCTCTGGGGTAGGAACACCAGTTGCCGCAAGCACCTCGTCGTCGCTCATTGAGCGGTAGTTCAATTCTGCTGGATCACAGTTCAGACCCATGCGACCGTTCTCAAGCGAACGCAATGCCTTTTGCAAACTTTCAGTGAATGTGCGACCAATTGCCATTGCTTCGCCGACGCTTTGCATTTGCGTGCCGAGGATGCCGCTGGTTCCCGGAAACTTTTCAAAGGCCCAACGTGGAATCTTGGTGACCACGTAGTCAATTGTTGGTTCAAAACTTGCAGGCGTCTTCTTGGTGATGTCGTTCGAAATCTCGTCCAGCGTGTATCCAACCGCAAGTTTTGCTGCAATCTTGGCAATTGGAAATCCTGTTGCCTTTGAAGCCAAAGCCGAAGACCTCGATACGCGCGGGTTCATTTCAATCACTACTAGGTCGCCATTTTCAGGGTTCACTGCAAATTGCACATTTGAACCGCCCGTTTCAACACCAACACGTCGGATACAGGCAAATGCTGCGTCACGCATTTCTTGATATTCCACATCGGACAGCGTCATGGCAGGAGCAACCGTGATGGAGTCCCCTGTATGCACTCCCATCGGGTCGACGTTTTCAATTGAACAAATAATGACGCAGTTATCTGCGCGATCGCGCATCACTTCAAGTTCGTATTCTTTCCATCCTGCGATTGACTTCTCGATGAGTACTTCACCGATTGGACTTGCAGAAATTCCAGTTGCGACCACAAGCCGGAACTCTTCGGGCGTGTGCGCAATTCCCATTCCTCTTCCGCCAAGAATGTACGCAGGGCGAACGATGAGTGGCAGGCCAATTTCTTGTCGCACCACTTCAGCTTCATCAAGGCTACGAGCAACGCCACTTTGCGGAACCTTCAACCCAATTTCCAGCATTGCGATCTTGAATTTCTCGCGATCTTCAGCAGTGGCAATTGCCTCGGCGTTCGCACCAATGAGTTCTGGTTTGCCCGGCACTCCAACAACACCTTTTTCGAAG
>JBIKHN010000130.1:0-4091 GCA_044362135.1 Ilumatobacteraceae bacterium
CGGACATAGCCCGCATTGGACATGCCGTGTTCGGTTGTTGAGTGCGTTTCAGTTGTCATGATCAGGCCGGAATGAGGTAGATGAGTGTGAAAATGATGATCCAAATAACGTCCACGAAGTGCCAATACAGACCAATCATTTCGACTGTTTCGGCCTTGCTACCAGGAACCTTGGAGCGCTTCAGGATGCCAACAGTGGACATCAGCATGATGATTCCCACCGTTACGTGAACTCCATGGAATCCCGTAAGTACATAGAAGCTTGATGAGAAGAGGCTGGTCGTAAAGCCCATTCCTTCGTTATAGAACGCGGTGAATTCATAAACCTGACCGCCGACGAAGGTTGCACCAAGAATGGCTGTAACCGTGACCCACAGGTGCGTATTGCGATCGTCGCCCTTATGCGCTGCCGATACAGCAAGCACCATGGTGAGCGAGCTCATCAATAGAACGAAGCTGCTGACCGAGGTAAATGGAATATCAAACACTTGCGACGGACGAGGGCCCTCTCCTACGCGACCGCGATACAACATGTATGTCGAAATCAGACCACCGAACAACAAGCACTCTGAGCCAAGGAACAACCACATACCCAGCTTGTTGTTCGACATACCCGTACTGGTGTGTGCCGCGCCATGCGAATCTGCGTGGCTATCTGCTGTCATTACTGCGTGCTCAGCCAACGTGAACCACATCCTTTGTTGTTACCGGTGGATCAAAATCGTCATCTGGTGCAGTGGATGGCTCAATTGCCCATCCGTAACAACCGAACAACACAATCACACCACCAAAAATTGCGATTGGAATGGAATAGATCACGCCGAAGCAAATCACTGGTAAGCCAGCGGCAAGAATGATTGGCCAATATGACGGCGATGGCATATGAATGTGCGCATCAGCATTGTCTTCAAGTTCTTTCAACACTTGTTCAGCAGATTTCACTTTCACCATTTGGCCGTTGGCGTCTTCTTCGTACTTGCGGTGGAAGAATTCGTCAAGGTGTGAAACCGTAGGAATGCTGTCGAAGTTGTGTTCTTTCGGAGGGTTGGTGGTCATCCACTCCAAGCTGCGGGCATCCCATGGGTCAAGTGGTGAAACCTTACCGTTCCGTGCAGTGATCACGATGTTGATGAGGAACAACAACACGCCAATGGTGAGAACAAGCGAACCAATTGAGGCGAATAGGTTCCAGAATGCCAAGTTGAAGAAGCCTTCACCTGCGCGTGCTTCTGTCCACTGGTACATACGACGTGGCTGACCTTGCAATCCAAGAATGTGCATCGGTCCGAACGTCATGTTCATACCAATCACCATTAACCAGAAGTTCCAGGTTCCCAACTTTTCGTTCAGCAATTTGCCGAACACTTTTGGCCACCAGTAGTAAAAACCCGAGAACAAACCAAAGATCGCTCCACCGAACAGCACATAGTGGAAGTGCGCAACGATGTAGTACGTATCGGTCTGCTGCGTGTCAGACGGAGCAACCGAGTGCGTCACACCAGATAGACCACCAATGGTGAACAACACAATGAGACCCACGGCGAACTTCATGGCAACCGTGAACTCGAGTTTTCCTCCCCAAATGGTCATCGTCCAGTTAACGATCTTCACACCTGTTGGAACCGCGATCGCCATGGTTGAAATGGAGAACACCGCAACAGATACTGGTCCGAGTCCAGATGCGAACATGTGGTGAGCCCAAACACCCCAGCCCACGAATCCAATGGCTGCGCCAGAGAACACCACGAACGGGTAGCCGAATAGCGGCTTGCGAGAGAACACTGGCAACACTTCAGAAATAACACCGAAGCTAGGCAGGATCAAGATGTACACCTCGGGGTGTCCGAAAATCCAGAAGAGGTGCTGCCAGAGCAATGGGTCAGCGCCCGCGGATACGTCAAAGAATGTCGCGCCGAAGTTCCGCTGGAATGACAACAGGAACAACGCAACGGTGATAACCGGAACTGCAAACAACAGCAGGAACTGCACCACCAACTGCATCCACGTGAAGATTGGCATGCGCATGAGGTTCATTCCAGGTGCACGCATATTGAGCACGGTGGTGATGAGGTTTACTGCACCAGCAAGTGACGCAATACCGGTGATCTGAAGTCCGAGTGCCCAAAAGTCAATTCCATGACTTGGAGAGAAAATTGGTCCCGAGTTCGGCGCATACATGAACCAACCACCATCTGCTGCTCCACCGAGGAACCAAGCCAGGTTGAGGAAGATTCCACCAAACAGAAACGCCCAGAAACTGAATGCGTTAATGCGTGGGAACGCAACGTCGCGTGCACCAATTTGCAGCGGAATGAAATAGTTTGCAAGACCTGCCGCCATTGGCATAACAAACAAGAACACCATGGTTGTTGCGTGCATGGTGAACATTTGGTTGTACAAATCTGCGTTCAACACTTTTCCGTTTGGTGCAGCAAGTTGCAAACGAATGAGTACTGCTTCGAGTCCACCAACGATGAAGAAGAACAGCGCTGCAGCCGAATACATAATGCCAAGCTTCTTGTGGTCCACGGTGAACAACCACGACTTCCAGCCCGTTGTGGCAACTGGACGCTTCAGTGCACCAAGCGATGTGCTTGGTGTCGCAACTGTTGATACTTCTTCAGTTGTTGCAGGACGCTCAATGATGGCCATGATTCTCCCTAATTACTTCAGCGTCAACAGGTAGGCGACAAGTTTTTCAATGTCAGCCTCCGTGAGTCCAAGGTTTGGCATACCGCGGTACTTGCCACCAGTGCTGGTGAGCAATGCTGGGTTTGCATACATCGGCTTCATCTCTGGAGCATTGCGCAACCAGCCACGCAAATCTTTTTGATTTAAACATTCTTCGCTCACACCGCTCAGATATTTCGCACCGAACGACTCGGAGTCGGCAGTCCACACATCTTCACGGCACGACTTGTTCAACAAATCAAACATCGCACCAGCAAATGTGTTGCGGCTCATGAGGTGCGACAGGTTTGGCGCGGCACCAGAAACCACACTTTCGTCTGGAGCAGCAATGACTGGTGTGCCGTCTGCGCGCTTCATGCCGTTCACTTGGTGGCATCGAATGCACTGGTTCATGAACACGGTCTCGCCTTCTTTGGCAAGTGTGTTCTCAGCAGGTGGCGTGTATGGCTTCAATTGGTTTGCCACCCACTTGGCGAAATCAGCTTTGCTCAATGCAACCGCTTCCATGCGCATGTTGGCGTGCGAGAGACCACAGAACTCGGTGCATTGACCTGCATAAATTCCAGGCTTGTCGGCTTCAATTCGGTTGAGGTGCACGCGCCCAGGAACAGCGTCACGCTTTCCGTTTAAAGCTGGAATCCAATATGAGTGAATGACGTCGCGACTGGTTTGACGCAATAACACTTTGGTTCCAGCAGGAATAACCAATTGGCCCGAAGTAATAATTGGTTGCGTAATTCCATATTCATTTTGAACTGGATAGTCGTATTCCCACCACCACTGTTGACCAGTGACGTTAATAATCATTTCCGTGTCACTGGTCTTTGCAAGATCGAACACCGTACGGAATGTGAAAACACCAACAACGGTCAAAATAAGCGCAGGAATAATCGTCAGCGTGATTTCCAGCGCAGGGTTACCGTGCGACTGATGCGGAATTGGCTGACCTTTGTCGCGGAACTTAAAGACAGCAACGATCACCGCGACCGTAACGATGACACCAATAATTCCAGCAACCGCAAAAACCGGCTTTTGCAGATCGTCAATGATCTTTGCGTTTGGTCCCTTTGGCTGCCAGGTGTCTTGCGGTGCATTTGTTGCACAGCCTGCAAGGAACATGGCGCTCGCAATACCCGATACCGCTCCAACTACTCGACGACGCATACCCGCAAGCCTATTGACGCCATTGGATACGTGTTCAGTTGTGTTTTGGTGTCTCACGGCACAATCACCTCAATGCTTTGTCCGGCTAGTCCTGGAACGGTCAGCGTGAAAGGCTTTCCTGCTTCTGCTGGCTTAGGGATATTAAGAATCAGCAATTGTTCTAACCCTTGTTCAATGAGCTGAGTGCACTGCACCACATCTTCCTTCACGCCATCGGCGACCATTTTGCTACCCAAA
>JBIKHN010000131.1:0-4077 GCA_044362135.1 Ilumatobacteraceae bacterium
CAACAAAGTGCACCGTGCACACCGACCTGTCTATCTCAGGAAAAGTTGCGCAGTTCGGTCGTGGTGCACTAGCCGATGTGAGCGACAAGTTGCTTGCACAGTTTTCCGAAAATTTGAATCAGCTCATTTCTGCAGCACCTGCGCCAAGTGCGCCCGTTGTTGCCGAAACGTCACCTGCACCAAGTGAGCAACCAGCCATTCGCAAGATTGATGGTCCGGAAGTTGCGCCACTCAATTTGCTCGACACTGCAGGATCCACCATTGCAAAGCGAGCAATTCCCGCCCTTATCGGTATTGCCGTGTTGGTAGCTGTACTTGTCAAACTCTTCTAACGCACCAAGCGCAGAAGACATCGCGCGAATCACCGAGTTACTTGGTCGGGTTCCGCAAGGCAAGTTCGAAGTTGTCGTTCGCGCGTTAGATGGCGACCCGGTGGTGTTGCGCAATCAGCCGTTACTTCCCGATGGAACGCCAATGCCAACGCTGTATTGGCTATGTGGTGCGCGCGAAAACGTGTTGATTGGCCGCCTTGAAGCAACGGGTGCCGTGAACCAAGTTGAAGCAGAACTCGATGCAACGCTCATCGCTGCAGCGCACGATCGTTATGCGGCAGAGCGCGACGCGCTCATTCCCGCAGATCACACTGGCCCACGTCCGTTCGGCGGCGTTGCCGGCACTCGCATTGGCGTGAAGTGTTTGCACGCACATTTTGGTTGGTGGCTTGCGGGTGGAGACGACCCCGTTGGTGATTGGGTTGCCGAAAAACTGAGCATCAGTCGCAGTTCATACCTTCGAGCAACTGCGCAACCTGTTGCCGCAATCGACATTGGCACCAACTCCACCAACTTGCTTATTGCCGACGCGCAAGGCAACGACATCGTGCGTGAAGTGCACGTAACCGGACTGGGCAGAGGCGTTGTGCACAACAACATGCTGAGAGAAGACGCCATTGCACGAACCGTCGCGCGCCTTCAGCACTATGCAACGCTCATCAAGCAACACGAAGTGGGTGCAGTTCGCATCACCGCCACCGAAGCCTGTCGTCGCGCAACAAACGCAGCAGTGTTTCTTGACCAAGCAGAAGCAGTGCTTGGCACTCGCCCGCTCATCATCGCGGGCACCGAAGAAGGCCGACTCGCCTATTCGGGCGCGCTGTCGCACCTGCCCGCGCACGAGGGCATCACACTCGTTATCGATATTGGCGGTGGCAGTACCGAAATCATGATCGGCGAAAAATCGCTGCAACACACCGTCAGTTTTCCCGTTGGCACTGTGGTGCTTACCGAAAGCCACTTGCTTCACGACCCACCTCGCCCAGAAGAACTGACCAACGCCATTGGTCTGGTCACCGACTTCATGGACGACCTCATTCGTGATCACCCAGAGGTGTTGAGTGCCACTCGCGTCGTTGGCGTTGCTGGCAGCATTGTCACCATTGCTGCGGTGGAAATTGGGCTACACGAATTCGACGCCACTGCATTGCACGGCGCGCGCATGACACGCGAAAACGTTGAAGAAGTGTTTCGAACACTGGCCACCGAAACGATTGCCGACCGCAAGTTCAACCCCGGCCTGCCAGCCGACCGCGCCGATGTCATTGTGGGTGGATGCTGTGTGTTGGTTGGAGTTATGCGCAAGTTACGAATTCCTGAAATCATGGTGTCGGTGAATAACTTGCTCGACGGATTAGTGCGCGACGAATTGAAACTTTCATGAGTGGCTACTCGCGGCCCATTGGCCACCCTTCGGGAATCATTTCCTCCAACGGTCCACTTCGTCTGTTTGGTCGCCGCGTCATGCTGCGCCCGCTTGTGGCCACCGATTTCGAAGCATGGAGCGAGGTTCGCTTACGCAATGGCGAATGGCTCACCAAGTGGGAACCAATGCCACTCATTACTTCTCCCGACCCAGCAACAAGCCGCGATGCCTTCACCAACCGCTGTGCTGCACGCGACAGAGAACGACTAGCAGGAAACGCATACTGCCTCGGGCTGTTCGTGAACAACGAGTTTGCAGGCGAAGTAAACCTAAATGGTGTTGTGCGTGGCGCAATGCAAAGCGGCACCATCGGCTATTGGATAGACGAAGCGAAAGCCGGCAACAGCTACATGTCTGAAGCGGTGTTGGTGCTGTCCAAGTTTGCTTTCGACGAACTTCGCTTGCACCGCATTGAAGTGTGCATCATTCCGCGCAACTCATCTAGCCATCGCGTAGTCGAAAAACTTGCACTGCGGCATGAGGGTATTGCCGAGCGGTTCCTTGAAATTAATGGCATCTGGGAAGACCACGTTCGCTACGGATTCACCATTGAAGAATGGCAAACGCGCCGCGACGAGCTCTGCGCAGCCTGGCTATAAATTGCTACGCAACGTCGCGTAGTCGCTCTATCTCCAAAGCACGTTGTTTGCGAACAACTTTGCGTCGCTTCCATTGTTTTGTTTTCCAGTGCTTGAACTGTTGGCGACGCGATTGCTCACGACCAATTTCTGCATCGTGGTGATGCATCCCTTTCCAAGCGATACCTGGTTCATCCACATCTTCGGGTTCAACACCATGGCTCACCATGTTTGCCACCGAGTGAAGTTCTGAATTCACTCGATGACGTTCATTGTGGGCGTGTGCCCGAAGTTCCACCTTGGGTGGAAACACCGTTGTCCGGTGATCGTGACGCTTGCTCATTGCTTCCCCCGCCTTCTGTGCTCTTGACACTGACGAATTCCACTAGCTAGGTCTTACTGATGCCAACATACACCTCGTGGCGCACGTGGCAAGTCACTCGCTAACTGCAGGCGGGAAGCCTTATTTCTTGCTGATCTTGGCCTGCAACGCAGCGAGGCGCTCGGCAAACCATGGCTGGCGAGTGCTCCACAATTGCGGGGTTAGTTCGCGGGCCACTGCTTCGGGGTGCGTATCCACATCGGCCATCGCGGCAATGGTCTTCTTCGTTTCAATCACCAATTCCCGTGGCGCACTAGCAGCACGCTTTGCCAACTCGTGCGCGGCGGCAAGCAACTTGTCGTCGTCTACACACTTGTATGCAAGACCAATGCGTTCTGCCTCTGCCCCATCGTAAATCTCTCCAAACAACACAGCAGCCGACGCAACTTGTGGTCCAACAATGCGACGCAACATCCAGGTGTGCCCGCCACCGGGGTGAATGCCCAGTTGTAAAAAGCGTGTATCAAACTTTGCACGTCGTGCGGCAATACGCACATCGCATCCGAGTGCAAGGTTCATTCCTGCACCAACCGCTGCGCCGTTTACTGCAGCAATTGTTGGCAACGGGCTGCGCGCAATGCGCAAGAAACCTTCGTAAATAACGCCAAGCGATTCGCCGTCGGCCTCGGCCAAGTTGCCCAAGTTGGCACCTGCACAAAATGCCGGCGCGGTGCCAGTAACCACCAGTGCACCAATTGCTGGGTCGTTTTCAATGCGGTCCATAGCCGCAACTATTTCGGCCACCATTGGCGCGGTCATGGTGTTGCGCTCGTCGGGGTTGTTCAACGTAATGGTGGCAACACCGTCAGCAATTTCAAGAAGGACCAAAGACATGGCACAAGGTTAGCGAGTACCCTAAATACGCATGCTCGATCACGTGTTTACCGATGCAATTGGCGCACTTCGCGATGCATTCAGTAATGCCTACCTCGAGCGCCAGGCATTCGAAGAGCACTTCCAGTCAGACATTTTGCTTGGCGACTTGGTGTGGGAAACCACCTACGGCCTACCAGGCGAAGGCTTGCCACCTCGAGTAGTTGCCCACATCACGCTGAACTGGCCAAGTTGGAGCCAGGCCACTTACAGGCAGTGGTACATCGAAGAAGAGATTGATCAACAACCTGCAATTGAAATTGAAGTGGTGTTTCGCATTCAGCGCTTGGCAGAACAGCCTGTGCCTTCAATCGTTGACAGCATTGCCGCACCGAACAGCCCCTCTATTGGCGCCGAGCCACTAGAGCGCGACAACATCACCATTGAAATCAGCCACCCAACACACGGGGAACGAACTGCCGACTTCGCGCTTGAAATTACCTACGAAGGCCAATACGAACTTGCAGAAGAAACCCTCATTGATGG
>JBIKHN010000037.1:0-11042 GCA_044362135.1 Ilumatobacteraceae bacterium
GGGTTCGTTTGGCCAATGCTCAAAGTCATCGGCGAGGTTTTGCTCAGGTTCGTTTTCCACGGCACTTCCAGATGTAAAAGTTTGCATATGGCACATGTGTGCGAGGAAGGCCAAAGCCGACTTCGCAATTGTGACATACCCCGTGCTTTGTCTGTCAAGTACCAAATAGGTATCCGTTCGGATACGCTCTGAAAATGGCTCGAAACCTTATAGAAGAAGCTCGAATCGGAGCTGGACTGACCCAACAGGAGATGGCCGACATGGGTGGAACATCGCGAACCACGCTTTCTGCCTATGAACACGGCAGAAAGTCTCCCAACTTGGATACGGCAGAACGTCTACTGGCAGTCGCTGGGTACGAACTCACGCTGCAGCATCGAATCAATTTTTCAGAAGTAAAGATGCCACGAGGGAGGCGGATTCATGTCCCTAATCGGTTATGGCAATTGAACCCAGTAGATGCATTTAGAACGGTTCAACTGCCTCTTAGCGTTAACTGGTCGAATCCAGGTAAAGAGTTCGATCTCAGTGTTCGTCGGCAACGCGCACGGTTGTACGAAATCGTTATTCGTGAAGGCATGCCTAAAGACATATTGAAATTCATTGATGGATCATTGCTCATCGATTTATGGCAGGAAATCGTCCTTCCACAAGCAATTCGCACACATTGGGAGGTGACGATTGATGCAGCGTTCTAGTGACAGAGCTTTCCGGGTTTCAGCAGGAGATCGCTCGGCTATTTTTCTTGCTTCAATCATCTCAAGGGTTCGTGCTCGCAGGTGGAGGAGCGCTCCTTGCTTCTGGCCTGTCCAATAGACCAACTCAAGATTTAGATTTCTTCGGTTCACCTGGTCAAGTCAGCGTTTCACATGCCTTAGGTCAATTTCTTGAGGCGATTCAGCAACAGAATTGGGAGTACGAGTTGCTCAGTCATGCGAACGACTTCGCCCGAGTGCGCATTATTGGCTCGACTGAACTCATTGTCGACCTTGCCATTGACGTCGCACCAAGGTTTCCCATCGCCCAAACGCCAGTCGGACCTGTTTTCAGCCCATTGGAATTAGCGGGCAGAAAATTGCTTGCACTTTTCGATAGAGCCGAGGCTCGCGACTTTGTTGACGTGTATGTACTGTCAAAGAAGTTTGGAAACCAGAATATATTTGATGCGGCAGCGCAGATTGAAGTTTCTTTAAACAAAGAAATCCTGGCTCGCATGATGATTGCTCTAGAACGGTTCTCAGATGATGAACTACCAATTGATCTCAGTGAAGTTGGAGCGCTCAGAGTGCACTTCGCTGAATGGGCGAAAGAATTGGACGGCGCTTAGCGGGGGAGGATGCTGTCAAGGCCAAGCACCTGCGACAACTCAGTTAACGCTTGCGTACTGTTCGCAACCTTGATGGTCTTCATGCCCATCGCCGCAGCGGGCTTTAAGTTAATTCCCAAGTCATCTAAGAACACGCACTCATCGGGTTGCACGTTCACTGCCGCGCACGCAATTTCATAAAACCGCGGTTCTGGTTTGCGCACGCCAACTTTGCTGCTTTCAATCACTTCATCAAATCGCGCAAGCACTGCACGCAGTTCGTCTTGTCGCAGCCGATCAGCAGCATCAACCGCAACCGGCTGGTCCGACAGCACGTTGTTGGTCAAACATGCCATCACGTATCCGGCTTCTTTAATGCGGTCTAATGCGTGCACCATGTCGGGGCGAATTTCGCCGTGCAGCAAACTCAACACGTCGGCACCAGGCACGCGGTGTCCGAGTGCTTCACTTTCGCGCGCAAACACCTCATCAAATTCGACAGGTGAAATGTCGCTGCGTTCCAATTTGGCCCATGCGTTGTCGTCGGGGTTCACCGAATTCACCGCCCGAATGAAGTTGGCAGGTAACCCTTGGGCTGCCTCGTAGTGGTTAAAGGCCTCGAACGGGCTTGACAAAATGACCCCACCGAAATCAAAAAACACAGCCCTAAGCACGCATTGAGCGTACGGGGTAAGGCATCACCTAGCGGGGGTCCCCGTGCTGGTTGACTGAACCCGTGCCAAAAACAGGACCAAAGCATGTGGTGGTGGATGGGTCGAATGTTGCGACCGAAGGCCGAACCGCGCCAAGCCTGAAGCAGTTAAACGAAGCCGTGCTGTCGTTTATGAACGAGTTTCCGAACACCAAAATTACGGTCGTGGTGGATGCCACGTTTGGTCATCGCATCGACAAGCGCGAAACCGCCGAATTTAACAGCGCCATTAACAACAACGAACTGGTTGCGCCACCGGCTGGGGCAGTGGGCCGCGGCGACGGTTTCGTGCTCACTATCGCCGAAAAAATTGGCGCAAGCATTTTGTCAAACGACAGTTACCAAGAATTTCACGAGCAATATCCGTGGTTGTTCAACGCTGGTCGGTTGATTGGCGGCAAGCCAGTGCCAAACGTAGGCTGGGTGTTTATCGAACGCTTGCCGGTACGTCCGTCGGCAACCAAGTCGGTAAAGAAAGCAAGTCGCGAAGCAAACAGGCCAATGCCAATTCCAAAAGCTCCGCCACCTGCTGCAAAGCCAAGTGCGCCAGCCGCGAAAGCACCTGCACCAGCCGCGAAAGCTCCTGCACCAAAACTTTCTGCAAAACCAAAAGCAGCGACCATCAACGAGCTCACACCGTTTCTTGAATTCGTCGAGAAGTATCCAGTGGGCAGCAAAGTGAAGGGTGTTGTCGATCAATATTCCGCACATGGTGTGTACGTAAAAATCGGCGACGTTCGCGGTTACTTGCCGCTTCGCCTGATGGCCACGCCAGCGCCGCGCAGTGCGCGCGAGCATGTGAAAATTGGCCAGCAGGTAAACCTTTCGGTTGACAGTTTTGTGGCATCGCGCAGAAGTATCGACGTCGCCATTGTGGGCACGGTTACCCCAATGAAGGCGCCAGTCAAAAAGGCTGCTGCGCCAACAACGGCACCCACAAAAGCTAAGAAGAAAAAGAAGCGCCCAGCGCAACAACCTGTGCGTCAACCTGCGCCAACTCGTAAGGCAGCGGCCAAGAAGAAGTAGTTTGTTCACGTGCTTATCGCTACGTGGAACGTGAATTCATTAAAGGCCCGCTTGCCAAGAGTGCAAGGTTGGATAGAAGAAAACCAGCCCGATGTGCTGTGTATTCAAGAAACCAAAATGACTGAGGCTGCGTTTCCCGCACTCACATTTGCCGAAATGGGATACGAAACTGCTCACCTAGGGCAAGGTCAGTGGAACGGCGTCGCAATTTTGTCAAAGGTGGGCTTAACCGATGTGGTGGCCAACTTTGCAACAGGCGAGCCCGATGCCGAAGCGCGCATTATTAGCGCAACCTGCAACGGCGTAAAAGTGGTGTGCGTGTATGTGCCAAACGGTCGCGAACTTGAGCACGATCACTACCAATACAAATTGCGTTGGATGAAGCAGTTGCGCGATCACGTAGACACCATCGCGAAACCAACCGAAGACGTTGTAGTTACGGGCGATTTCAACATTGCCCCAACCGATATCGACGTATGGGACCCTGCTGCATTCATTGGCGCAACGCACACCAGCGAACCAGAGCGCAAAGTACTCGGCGACCTGTGTGGTTGGGGCCTCACCGACATATTCCGCGAGCAACACCCCGAGCCAAAGTTGTATTCGTGGTGGGACTACCGCGATGGAAGTTTCCATAAGGGTCACGGCATGCGCATTGACTACTTATTAGTCACCAAATCGCTCGCTGCCAAAACCACCGAAACGGCAATCGATCGCAATGCGCGCAAGGGCGAAAAACCAAGCGATCACGCGCCAGTCACCATGATCGTTTCATGACCGAGCCAATTCAGCCAGCAAATAATTTCGCGGGCTTTCATGTGCGCCAAGTGCCCATGACTCCTGAAGAAGAAGCGAAGGCCAAAGTTGCCGAAACCATGCGCAACGACATTCGCCAGTTCGCAACAGGCAACGACGTCAGTTTTCTAGACCGCAGCCCAATCATTGGCGCAATCAACCCATTGTCGGCGCCAATGCATATCGACACGCACATCACTAGCGAAGGCGTCAACATGGTGACGGGCACCGTTACCTTTGGCCCGCAATACGAAGGCGCACCAACGTGTGTGCACGGCGGTTTTATTGCTGCGTATTTCGACGAAGTGTTGGGTGTTGCACAAAGCACCACGGGCAATCCGGGCATGACGGTAAACCTGACAGTCGACTATCGCTCACCAACACCAATCAACAAACCCTTGGTGTTTAACGGTTGGGTAGAGCGCGTAGAGCGCCGCAAAATCTTTACCGTTGGCACCTTGCATCACGGCGAAACGCTGTGCGCCGAAGCTCACGCAATATTTGTGTCGATGAGCCCCGAGTTAATGGCCAGAATTTCTAACAACGCCGGCCCAACTCGCTGAGCAGTCATGTCGCCAAAGATTGGTGCAAAGTCTTCAACACCCTTCGGTGTCATCGAAGACAATTCCAGCAAGTCGGCATCGGAACAAATTTCTTGCGGCGTTAAGTTCGACGAACGTGCCAAGTGTCTGCGCCACGTGGTCAGTTTGTCAAGAACAGTTGGCTGACCAGAATTCGTGCGGGGCATCGCAGCACGCACTGCAGCGGCAGCTTCCTCTCGTGCAAGTTCTTCTGGCGAAGGCGCACGCTTCGGCATTCCTTCAACAAGTGGGCTAATTCCTGCGTTACGCGATCCACGCTTTTCTGCGTACGTCACATACAACTGATTAGCCGCACGAGTTAACGCAACATAAGCAAGTCGCACTTCTTCTTTCTTCTGATCAGCAGAGTTTGCCGAACCATGTGGCAACAACCCGGTTTCAGCACCTGCAACAACAACGCAGTTCCATTCGCGTCCTTTTGCGCCGTGAAAGGTAAGCAAATCCACACCGCTTTCAGCGGCTTTCGAAATGTGGTTGGCCGTTGTCCAGGCGTTAAACGCACGGCCGTCAACAACACCGGGTTGGTCAAGGTGCAAAAACTCAAACACCATTGCGGCCACTTCGCGCTCGGCTTCGTCTAACGATTCAGCCAACGTGTCGGCAGCCCAGGTGGCCAACGCATTACGGCTGCCACATTGCGCGGCAAGCCCAATGGCAGCGGTGATATCGGCCGATTGCTTGGAAGACCCAAGTGGAATGCCAGCCTTCTTCAACTCTTTGGCAATGGCAGCAACCTGGTTATTAGTACGCACCAATACGGCAACCGAACTCCATGGGTCGGCACCAGCAGTTGGCGCGTATTTCCACAACAACTGCGCAATGCCAGAAGCTTCCTTCTCGGCGGTATCAAAACCAACCAACTGAACTGGCGGACCGTCTTCGCGCACCGCAACAATGTCAACAGGTTCACCGCTTTGCTTCGCCGCGTGCCTAGCCGCGTGCACAATGTGTGGCGAGCAGCGATAGTTGTTTGGCAGTCGCAACATGGTGGTTTGCCCAAGTTGTTCGGGCAACGTATCAAACAACATGCGGTCTGCACCGTTCCATCCGTAAATGGCTTGCAGCGGGTCGCCAACAACAAACACGTCGGGGCGTCCGCCGCGAATGGCAGTGAATAACGCGTATTGCAATGGGTTCATGTCTTGTGCTTCGTCTACAAAAATGTGGCGGAAGCGCCAACGCACCACTTCTGCATACGCAGCATCGTTTTGCATGTCAGCAACAACACGTGCCAACAAATCATCAAGGTCAACTACTTGGCGTTTCTTTTTCAATGCTTCGTATTGCTTAAATATTTCGGCAATGTCGGTAGCAGGTGCAGGAACTGAACGCTGGTTGCGCTTCACTGCTGCTGCATAGTCGGCTGGTTCAATCATGCGCGCATGTGCCCAGTCAATTTCCATTAACAAATCGCGTGGGCGTTGTGCCAAGAAGTGCGCGCCTGCAGCACTAGTTGCCAACGCGTTGCGGTTGTGCACAATGTTTGGCACCAACTGCCCAAGATCGGTCAGTCGTTGGCGTAGTAATGCCAACGCAACAGCGTGAAACGTGCCAACAGTTGGCCCCATCGAACCACGCGCGCCAATTCCGAGTCCGGCCAAACGCCTGCGCATTTCACCAGCAGCTTCGCGCGTAAACGTAATGGCCAAAATGTTTTCAGGTAACGCACTGCCGGTAAGTACGCGGTATGCAATGCGGTGGGTGAGTACTCGCGTTTTGCCCGAACCGGCACCTGCGTGCACCACGGTGGCAGAAGGTGGGCAGGTAACTGCGTCTCGTTGTTGGGCATCAAGCCCGCGCAGCAGTTCGTTCACATCCACGCGCACACGCTAGGCGAACCCTGTAACAGACTGCACATTACGCTTGGCATATGGGCTTTTCAATGAAACACTTCACGCACGACGAAGTGTTGGTGCTCGATCTGCACCCGCATTGGTGGCGGTTCGTGAAGCCGGTTGTAGTCATCATTGCCACCCTCGCCGCGCTGGCAAACACCCATCGCATTCCGAATGATTTCCTCAAAGACCTTGCCCTCATCATTGCGCAAGTCTTGGCCGTTCTCGCCGGGTTGAACCTGGCCCTGCAATCGTTGAAGTGGTATCGCACGCATTTCGTGCTCACGTCGCAGCGTGTCATTTTCCAATCGGGAGTAGTTGCCCGCAAGCGTGTCGAAATTTCCTTGCACAAAATCAACGTCGTCAACTTTCACCAAAGCGTGTTTGAGCGGCTCATCAATGCGGGCGACATTGTTATCGAGACGGGTGCCGAAGAAGGCGTAGAAACCTTTATCGACGTGCGCGACCCGCAGAATGTGCAGGCCTATATTCACCAATGGATCCACAAGGGCGACCCACAGGAATAAAGCCGACCCCAATAACTAGGCTGTGGCAATGCCTCGCGCCTCGTTTACCTCTACCGATAGCCGCCAGATCGAACTGGAATACGACCATTTCGGCAACCCGCAAGACCCAGCACTGCTGCTCATCATGGGCTTCACCGCCCAAATGGTGGCGTGGGAGGAAGCGTTCTGCACACAACTTGCCGATCGCGGTCACTTCGTCATTCGTTTCGACAACCGGGACTGCGGCTTAAGCACCAAGTTGCACGGCGTGCCAAGCAATTCCGACGCCGTCATCATGGCCGCCATGATGGAAACCGAAATGCCGCCGGTGCCATACACATTGTCCGACATGGCAGCCGATGCAATGAAAGTGCTCGATCACTTAAACATTGAACGCGCGCACATTATGGGTGCATCAATGGGCGGCATGATTGCACAAACCGTTGCCATCGAACACCCGCATCGTGTGAAGACTCTTATTTCCGTCATGAGCCAGCCGGGCGAACTGACCGTTGGTCAGCCAACGCAAGAAGCAATGGAACTCATTGTTACTCCTGCGCCAAGCGACCGCGATGAATACATTGCGTTTGCACCCAAGTGGCAGCTGTGGCAAAGCAAGAAATATCGAAGTGATGAAGTGTCGCGCCGTAACGCCATTCGCGATTTCGATCGCAGCAATTACCCAGAAGGTGGCCCGCGTCAAATGGCAGCCATTTATGCAAGCGGAAGCAGGGCAGAGGGTTTGCAGAAACTGCAAATACCAACACTGGTTATTCATGGCACCGAAGACCAACTCATTACACCAAGTGGTGGCGAGCGCACTGCCGAACTGATTCCTAATTCAACTTTGCTGCTGGTCGACGACATGGGTCACGACATGCCACAACCACTGTGGCCGTTGTATCTCGATGCAATCACCAAGCACACCGCACTCGTTAAATAAGGACACACCATGACCACGGGCCCACTCAGCGGTTATCGCATTATTGAAATTGCGGGCATTGGGCCTGGCCCGTTTGCCGCAATGATGCTTGCCGACATGGGCGCCGAGGTTATTCGTGTCGAACGCGCACAATCGGTTCGTGGTCCTGCACCCGACACCGCGCATTGGGACGTGTTGTTGCGCGGCCGCAAAAACATTGCCATCGACTTAAAGAACCCACAAGGTGTTGAAGCGTTGTTGCAACTGGTTGAAAAAGCTGACGCACTTATTGAAGGTTTCCGCCCTGGTGTTATGGAACGCCTGGGCATTGGTCCAGACGTATGCGCACAGCGCAACCCGAAGTTGGTGTTTGGTCGTATGACGGGTTGGGGCCAAGAGGGCCCGTATGCGCCACTTGCTGGTCACGACATTAATTACATTGCTCTTGCTGGCTCGCTTGCTCACTTTGCTCGCGCGGGTGAAGCACCCGTTCCACCACTCAACATGGTTGGCGACTTTGGTGGTGGCGGCATGTTCCTTGCTTATGGCGTGGTGTGTGCATTGCTTGAAGCACAGAAAAGCGGCAAGGGCCAAGTGGTCGACACTGCAATGGTCGATGGCGCAGCAGCACTCATGAGCATGTTCTGGGCATTCAAAAACATTGGCATGTTTAACGAAAATGCTCCTGGCACCAACATGCTCGACACCGGCGCACACTTTTACGACGTGTTTGAATGCGCAGATGGCAAGTATGTAAGCATCGGCAGCATCGAGCCACTGTTCTACGCATTGTTGCTCGAAAAAACGGGCCTGACCAACGACCCAGAGTTTGCAAAGCAAATGGACACCTCGCAGTGGCCAGCGCTGAAAGCAAAACTGCAAAACGTCATGAAGCAAAAAACACAAGCCCAATGGTGCGCAATTATGGAAGGCACCGACGTGTGCTTTGCACCGGTTCTCACCATGAGCGAAGCAGCACAACACCCACACAACGTTGCGCGCAATACCTTCATCGACATTGCTGGTGTTAAACAACCAGCACCTGCACCACGCTTTTCACGCACCAGCCCAAACACGCCAACACAACCAGCGCACGCTGGTCAACACTCCAAGCAAATCCTCACCGATTGGGGCGTCAGCAACATTGACGAGTTACTTGCCAGTGGGGCAGTAGTAGATGGGTCTACACAATGAGCACGATTGTTGCGTTTCACGCTCACCCCGACGACGAGAGCTTGGCCATGGGCGGCACGCTTGCTCGCGCATCGGCTGAAGGTCACCGCGTTGTTGTTGTAGTTGCCACTAACGGCGATCACGGCGAAAAGCCTGAAGGCACAACTGTTGCGCAACTGGTTGAAACACGCAAGCGCGAAATGGAAGCATCGTGTGCGGTTCTTGGCGTGCATCGTTTGGTGTGGCTGGGTTACGACGACAGCGGCATGAACGGCTGGGAACAAAACAAAGCCCAGAACGCATTCATTAACGCCGACACCGAAGCTGCCGCACAAAAACTTGCCTTCGTACTCATTGAAGAAAACGTCGACGTGTTCACCACATACGACTGGCACGGCAACTACGGCCACCCCGATCACCTGAAAGTACATGCGGTTGGTCATCGCGCTGCCGAAATTGCCAACGTTACCAACGTGTATGAAATGACTATGAACCGCGACCATTGGAAGCGCCTCATGGAGTTTGCACCCGAAGGCGAAAAGTTCAACCCCGACGAACCAGCCGATGACGGCAACCCAATGGGCGAACCCGAGGAAAACATCTCACACAAAATCAACGTCACGAGGTTCTGCGATCTGAAACGCAAAGCCATTGCGTGCCATGCCAGCCAAATAACCGACACCGGTTTCTTGGGCACGCTCACACCCGAAATGTTCGAGGCGTCATTTGGCTTCGAGTGGTTTATCAAAGTTGGCGAAAGCGGTCCACCGCGCGATGCCTGGCTGTTTGACTAGCCAGAACACTCAAACATGACACGTATATATATGGTCAGGCACGGCCAAGCCGCAGCCGCATGGCACGAAAGCCCTGACCCAGGTTTAAGCGAACTGGGCCAACAACAAGCAGCAACTGCAGCTCAACAACTAAACCACCTGAACAACATCGCCATTATCAGTAGCCCACTCTTGCGCTGCAAAGAAACTGCACAACCATTTGCCACAGCAAAGAACACGCCTATCAGCATTCATGCCGAAGTGTCGGAAATTCCGACATCCAGCAACATTGCGTTCGACCAACGCGGCCCATGGTTGCAACAAGCCATGGCCGGCACCTGGCAAGAACTTGGTCAACAGTTTGTGGACTACAAAAACGACATTGGTAACTTCGTGAAAAACCTGAAGCAAGACACCGTCATCTTCAGTCACTTCATAGCCATCAATGCGGTCATTGGTTTTGTCACCAATAAAGACCAACTCATGCTGGCCCGTCTCGACAACTGTTCAATCACCACGTTTCATATAGATGAAAACAACAACATCACACTGGGTGACACTGGCAATGAAGCCACCACCACGGTGGGGTAGATTGTTAATCCTGTGAACGCACAAACTCTGAACGATCTCCACACCAACTGGGCCTGGGTTGTCATTATTGGCAACGCCCTCGCTGGCATCTGGGCACTGTCTGCCCACAAACTCGTCTCGCTGCGCACCCGCGCATTGTGGTGGTACATCGGCGTTGCTCAAGCAACCATGTTTGTGCAAGTCATCTTGGGTGTCATCATGGTGAACCGTGACAAGGCGGTGTTCCCAGCGTTTCACGCGTTCTACGGTTTCGTTGGAATCATCGCTATCGCGATCATTTATTCGTATCGCGCGCAGCTTAAAGGTCGCGTGTACTTGTTGTACGGCTTCGGCGGGCTCTTCATTATGGGCCTTGGCATCCGAGCCATGCTCGTCGGTCAGGCTGGCTAGTAAAAGAGTTCACGATGAATTCCCAAAGCTCAAATTCGCTGCCAATAGTTGGTCTTATCGGGCTTGGAAATTTGGGTAATCCCATGGCCGTTAGTGCATTGACCAATGGCTACAACATGGTGGTGCACAGCCTCAACAAATCTGAAGCCGACAACCTCATTTCCCTCGGTGCAACATGGGTTAACAGCGCAGCAGAGGTTGGTCAACATAGCGACGTTGTCATTACGGTGTTGCCAGCACCACATCACGTGCGCGACATCATGATTGGCAGTGGTGGAGTGCTTGAACAGATGAAACCCGGAAGCACGTTCATCGACATGAGTACTTCATCGGTAGAAGTTGCTAACGAAATCAAAGCCCTCGCCGACCCTAAAGGCGTCGCAGTCATGGAAGCACCGGTGTCATTCCTGG
>JBIKHN010000132.1:0-3997 GCA_044362135.1 Ilumatobacteraceae bacterium
TGTTGGAGTTTGTGTAGTCACTATGAAACACGGTACTAGGTAATAATCAGTATTCTCGGTGCATGCGCTTTATGGCTGCCGATGTGGCAAATGCAACCGGAGGCGCTTTGGTCGGACAAAATGCCCATCTTTCGGGTGTGAGTTTTGATTCGCGCACCATTACGCCAGGTCAGTTGTTCGTCCCAATAGTTGCAGAGCGCGATGGACACGAATTCATTGAAGTCGCATTGAAGTCTGGTGCAGGTGCGTATCTCACTCAACGTGATCCGGTTGGTCGCACTGCCGTAGTTGTTGACGACACGCTTTCTGCATTGCTCAAGCTAGGCGCATGGGCTCGTGCACGTCTTGAGTCAACGGTTGGTGGCCGGGTCATTGGAGTAACAGGTTCAGTTGGTAAAACGTCAACAAAGGATTTCATTGCGGCCGCGCTTTCGAGTGAGCTCGTAGTTTCTGCTAGTGAACGTTCATTTAATAACGATCAAGGATTACCAGTCACACTGCTGAACGCATCAGACAACTCGCAAGCCCTGGTGTTGGAGATGGGAATGCGTGGTTTTGGTGAGATTACTCGGTTGTGTTCAATTGGACGCCCGGCAATTGGCGTGGTGACGGCGGTTGCAGCAGCTCACACGGAGCGCGTTGGTGGCATCGAAGGTGTGGCAAAAGCAAAAGCCGAACTTGTGCAAGCACTTCCAAGTTCTGGCTTCGCAATCCTGAATGCAGATGATGAACGTGTACGCAACATGCGCAACTTGACGCAAGCGCAGGTGTTGACGTATGGAGTTCATGAAAGCGCAGATATCCGAATCATCAAATGCGAACTTGACGAGATGGCGCGCGCTTCAGTAAGTGCAGCAACACCGTGGGGGCCTGTGGCGTGGTCGATGTCGGTACCCGGCGCCCATATGGCGTTGAATGCAGCAGCAGCGATCGCCGTGTCTGGTGCGTGCGGAGTGAGTATTCACAGTGCAGCAGCTGCTTTGGAACAAAGTTCTGTTTCACCAATGCGCATGCAAGTGATTACAACAGATGATGGAATGACGATTGTGAACGACGCATATAACGCCAATCCTGCTTCAATGCGCGCTGCATTGGACACCTTGGTGGGAATGAAGGCATCACGTCACGTCGTGATCGCAGGACAGATGGCTGAGTTGGCAGATTCTTCGGCAGAACACAATGCGATCGTCGAGTATGCGCATAGCAAGAAGATCGAGTTCATTGCATGTGAAACCGAGAACTACGCGACCCCTTCGTTTTCGGTAGACGATGCCGTGAAAGTTGTTCGTAACGGCGGATCAGATGTTGCCGTATTAGTGAAAGGCTCGCGTGTTGCGGCCCTTGAACGAGTTGTTCAGTTACTGACCAACTAGAAACTTATTTTTTGCATCCAGTGCAGAAATATTGCACCACCATGCCAAGAACAGAGCCCACGCTGCACCAAAGAGCAATAGCCAACGCGCACCGTATTGATCAACAACTGGACCAAACAGCATGTTGCCAAGCGGAACGGTTCCGCCAAAGGCCATGAACCACAGCGACATCACGCGCCCACGGATTTCTGGTTTCAATCTGCTTTGCACCACGATGGACATTGCTGTGGTGGTGAAGAAGTAGGCGAATCCAAGAATGAATCCGAAAATGAAAGCTGGAACAGCAGAACGCGAAACAGCAAAGAACACCATGCTGACGGCAAAGCCAACGAACCCATACTGCACAAGTTTGCGTTGATCTCGATGTGAGAATTTTGTGCCGATTGCTAAGCCGCCAAGTGCAGCACCGAGACCCCACGTTGCATACAACCACTTATATGCAGCGCCGTCTTCTGCGATTCCAAAGTTGATGTTGGCGACTGCTGGGAACAATCCAACGTAGGGAAGTGAAAATAGCGAGAATGTGGCGAGTGTGAGGAGCAGTCTGCTGACGCCAGAAATTTGGCGGGCGAGGGTGATTCCGCTGGTGAACCTTCGCCAACCTTGTGTTGTGTCAGGTGTGAAGCCAGGGATGTTCACCACCATTAATGCAAAGATGACAAACAAATACGTCGCAGCGTTCATAAAAAAGAAGCCTGCAGTCGTAACGCCTACCTGTGAAAGCACAGCAACGATGATGGGGCCAACGACTCGCGATCCGTTGATGACCACGCTGTTCAGCGACAACGCGCCTGGAAGGTCGACAGGCCGAACAAGCGATGGCAACATGGCCGACCATGCAGGAGCATTCAGGGCATTGCCAATGCCAACTCCGAGCGCTGCAATGAAGATGTAGATGAAGCGCGGATTCCCCAGTGCAAGTACGGCGAGGGCAATAGAAAAAGTGAGTTGCGTAATTTGCATGGAAATGAGCCACCGGCGGCGATCGAATTTGTCGGCGAGCACACCAGCAAAAATGGACAGAAAGAGCAGTGGCCCAAGTTGGGCAAAAATCATGATGCCAACGAGTGAAGCCTTGCCTGTGCGGTTGTACACGTAGGCGGGAAGCACCACGTTTTGCATCCACGTGCCAATATTTGAAGCAAACGATCCAGACCACACGAAGCGAAAGTCGCGCGAAGCAAGGGCGGCTTGGACTGAACCTGGCTTATGGCGGTTCGGGGAGTCGTTGTCGAGAGTAAAGTCGGACATGTGGAGCAAGAACACGCTACAACTCAACCAACTTCAGACTCATTACTGAGTGAAAAGTCACAGGCCCCGTTTTGTGAGTCTCCTCGAGGAGTTTTTAGTGAGTGTCCACACTGCGGATCGAGCCTGTATGCAGAGCACGCACACTTTCGCTGTGCAACATGCGGTTGGCGCGATTCGTGTTGTGACTAACTCAATGCAGTTATTGGGTCAACAAACGCAAGATTGAGTTCGCGAGCCACCGCATCATTGGTGATGTGACCGCGAGCAGTGTTTAATCCGTGACGAAGCGCTTCGCTTTGTGTCACCGCACCGAGAGCACCGAGTCGCGCAACGTCAAGCTGATACGGCAACGTTGCGTTAGTGAGCGAATACGTGCTGGTGTAGGGAACGGCACCTGGCATGTTGCCAACTGCGTAATGCACCACTCCGTGTTGCATGTAAATGGGATCGGTGTGAGTTGTCTCGCGAGTAGTTGCAATGCAACCACCTTGGTCAACCGCAACGTCAACAATGACCGAGCCGGGTTTCATGGAGCGAACCATGTCTTCGCTCACCACAATCGGTGCTCGTGCGCCAGCAACTAACACTGCACCAACTACTAAGTCGGCATCTACGAGAGCGCGCTCAATTGATCCGCGGTTTGATGCGAGAGTTGAAGTTCGACCAACACAGATTTGATCGAGGTGGCGAAGTCGATCAAGGTTCTTGTCCAAGATGGTGACGTTGGCAAGCATTCCAGCAGCTATCCAAGCCGCGTTGTAGCCAACATTGCCAGCACCGATCACGACAACATTTGCAGGACGAACACCTGGCGCTCCGCCCATGAGTATTCCTCGTCCACCTTGTGGTCGTTCAAGGAATCGTGCTCCAGCCTGAGTGGCAAGTCGTCCTGCAATTTCGCTCATTGGTGCAAGCAACGGCAATGAACCGTCAGCGACTTGCACGGTCTCGTAGGCAATCGCAGTGGTTCCCGATGCAACGAGTGCTGCTGCAACTTTTGGATAGGCGGAAAGGTGCAAATAGGTAAACAGCGTGAGATCGCTGCGCAAGTATCCGAACTCTTCTTCTTTTGGCTCCTTGACCTTGACCACCATCTCTTGTGACCACGCGTCAGCGGCAGTTTTCACGATGGTTGCGCCAGCTGACACAAACTCGGCATCCGAAATCGAGGCTGCTTCACCTGCGCCGGTCTCTACAAAGACGTCAATTCCTAATCGCTCAAACTCCCGAACGCCATCTGGCGTGAGCGAAACCCGACCTTCCATGGTCTTGATTTCTTTAGGAACTCCAACTGTTTTTACCCCACGAGCAACGCTGCTTGTAGCCATACCCCATGTCTAGTCCACTGGATAGTCTTGTGTCATGAAATCCTT
>JBIKHN010000133.1:0-3994 GCA_044362135.1 Ilumatobacteraceae bacterium
GCCGTTTTTACGGAAGAACGACAAGGTGTGATCGGTAACTTCGCCCTTCGGGTCGAAATAGGTTGGACGTTCCCAACCACCACGAGCACCAAATGCTGCGCCTTTTGCCTTCAATTTGTCGTACAACGGCGACATATATGAAGGACGGCCCGCAGGACGCTCTTCAAATGGGAAGCCCATTGCATATTCGTTTTGGTACACCTCGAGCGCGCGATCAATGGTGTACTGCGTTGTTGCGTACTCCTTGAAACGACGACGATCAATTCCCCAAATGTCGAACTCTGGTCGACCGTTCAGCATCCACTCTGCAATGGCTTTTCCTGCACCGCCACCTTGAGCGATACCGAAGCTGAACGTGTTGCAATGGAAGAAGTTGCGTAGACCGCGTTCTGGTCCGAGGTATGGGTTGCCGTCTGGTGCGTACGGAATTGGTCCGTTCACAACACGTGCAATTCCTGCTTCTGCAATCAATGGCACGCGCTCACCAGCGTCAAGAATTTGTGGTTCCAAACGCTCGAGTTCTGCTGGCCACAACTTTCCTGCGAAGTCATCTGGAATTCCGTCAAGCCACATTGCAGTTGACTGCCACTCGTATGGTCCGAGAATGTAACTGTGACGCTCCTGTCGCAAGTAGTACGAAGTGTCTACGTCGCGAAGCAGTGGAAGTGGCTTTGACAGTGCAGCAAGTTCTGGAATTTCTTCCGTTACCAGGTACTGGTGAGCCATCGTCATGATTGGCAAGTGGCGACCGAGAAGCGCCATCACTTCGCCTGCGCGATAACCGGCAGCGTTCAACACCATTTCGCATTCGATTGTTGCTTTGTCGGTGGTGACGATCCACTCATGGTTTGGCTTTTGCTCAAGACCAATGACACGTTCGTGACGACGGATCTCTGCACCAAGTGCACGAGCAGCGCGAGCAAGAGCTTGCGTTACTTGTGATGGGTCAATGTCGCCGTCTAGTGGGTCCCACAATGCGCCAACAAGGTCGTGTGTTTCTACGAATGGGTACACCTGTTGCAACTCTGAAGGAGTAAGTACGTCGTACTCCATTCCGTTTGCGCGTGCCATCGACTTCACATGCTTGAACTCGGCCATGCGCTCTTCGCTGTGTGCAAGACGCACAGAACCAGTGATGTGGTAGTTGATAGGGAAGTCTGGGTCTTTGGCTAGTTCGGTGTACAACTCGGCGGTGTACTTCTGCACTTTCAACATGGACCACGAGCCAGAGAACGTTGGTACGTTGCCGGCTGCGTGCCAGGTGGAGCCTTCGGTCAACTCATCGCGCTCAAGCAGCAGCACGTCGGTGCAGCCCATCTTGGCTAGGTGGTACAGGGCGCTTACGCCCGCAATGCCGCCTCCGATAATGACAATCCGTGCGCGCTCACTCATATATATGTCCCCGATTTCGTCAGTTCAGGCCCGAGTCCGAGCCGGCCAGTGCGTGATATATCTCGCCGTGACATACTAGACAAGCAATTATTCGATGCCAATTTGAGCCAGTCCGTTTGAGGAGTTTTCGTGTCAAATCTGCCAAGTAGCGCCAAGGTAGTCATCGTTGGCGGCGGAATTGTTGGTTGCAGCATTGCCTATCACCTCGCCAAGCGTGGTGAAACCGATGTCTTGCTTCTCGAGCGTAAGCAGCTCACTTCAGGAACCACATGGCACGCAGCGGGTCTTGTTGGTCAGTTGCGCGCAACACAAAACCTCACGCGCCTTGCGCAGTACACCACCAACCTGTTTGCAACGCTTGAAGAAGAAACTGGTCAAGCAACTGGTTTTCAGCAGCGCGGTTCTGTTGCCATTGCAACCAACGAAGAACGATTTGAAGAATTAAAGCGCGGCGCATCAATGGCGCGAGTGTTTGGTTTGCCAGTGAACATCATCACTCCTGCAGACGTGAAAGAACTTGTTCCGCTTGCTCGCGTAGACGACTTGGTTGGTGCAGTGCACTTGCCTGGCGACGGAGTGGTGAACCCAATTGACGTTACGCAAGCACTTGCGAAGGGTGCGCGTGCTCATGGAGTACGCATTGTTGAAAACGTAAAAGTAGATCGCATCGTTGTTGAAAACGGTCGCGCAGTTGGTGTTGAAGTTGAAGGACAAATCATTCGTGCCGAAGCGGTAGTGAATGCTGCAGGTATGTGGGCTCGCGAACTTGGCGGTCAAGTTGGTGCAACAGTGCCATTGCATGCAGCCGAGCACTTCTACATTGTGACCGAAGCAGTTGAAGGAATTTCGCCAACCATGCCGGTGTTGCGCGACCAAGATGGTTCGGGTTACTTCAAGGAAGATGCAGGCAAGTTGTTGGTGGGTTGGTTTGAACCAGTTGCTAAGCCATGGGGCATGAAGGGAATTTCAGAAGAATTCTCGTTCACTTCGCTTCCTGAAGACTTCGAACATATTGCACCACTTATTGAGAACGCAACTCACCGTATGAATCTGTTGGAACAAACCGGAATTCGTTTGTTCTTCAACGGACCAGAATCATTCACGCCAGACGATCGTTACTTGCTCGGTGAACAACCAGAAGTAAAGGGTCTGTTCGTTGCAGCAGGTTTTAACTCCATTGGTATTCAGTCATCGGGTGGCGCAGGCAAAGTACTTGCCGACTGGATCGTTGATGGTCGTCCACCAATGGACTTGTGGGATGTCGACGTTCGTCGCGTTATGCCGTTCCAAAGCAACAAGAACTACTTGCACGACCGCACTGTTGAGTCGCTTGGTTTGTTGTACGCAATGCACTGGCCATTCCGTCAACCAGAAACCGCACGCGGTGTACGTCGTTCGCCATTCCACGATCGATTGACAGCAAAAGGTGCATGTTTTGGTGAAGTTGCTGGCTGGGAGCGCACCAACTGGTTTGCCCCTGCTGGCGTAAAAGCCGAATACGAATACACCTACGGTCGCCCAAACTGGTTTGAATATTCGGCAGAAGAGTGCCGCGCAACTCGTGAAGCCGTGGCAATGTTCGATCAGTCGTCATTCGGCAAATTTGTTCTCAAAGGCCCAGACGCCGAAAAGATCATCAACCGTGTTTCGGCAAACGACATGTCGGTGCCTGTTGGCAAGTTGGTGTACACGCAGTGGTTGAACGAGCGAGGCGGCATTGAAGCCGACCTCACCGTTACTCGCGAATCTCAAGACCGTTACTTGATCGTTACAGCAGCGGCAACACAAATTCGCGACTACATCTATTTGAAAGATCACATTGGCAAAGATGAGCGTGCAGCGGTAATCGACGTCACGTCGGGTTCTGCAGTGCTCAGCATCATGGGTCCAAACTCGCGTGCGTTGTTGCAGTCACTCACGTCAACCGACATGTCAAACGAGGCATTCCCATTTGGAACTTCGCAAATTATTGACATCGGTTATGCGCGGGTGCGTGCAAGCCGCGTCACGTTCGTGGGCGAACTTGGTTGGGAGTTGTACATTCCTACCGAATTCGCAACTGGTGTGTTCGATGTGATTGTTGCAGCAGGACCGCAGTTTGGTCTGAAGCACGCTGGCTACCACGCACTCAACTCATTGCGCATGGAAAAGGGATATCGCCACTGGAGCCACGACGTGTCGCCAGACGACACACCGCTTGAGTCGGGCCTGGGGTTCACCGTTGCGTGGAACAAGCCAGGCGGGTTCATTGGCAAGGAAGCGTTGATCAAGCAAAAAGAATCAGGCGTGAAAAAGCGCTTGGTGCAGTTTGCAATGAAAGACCCAATGAAGAACCTGTACCACAACGAACCAATTTGGCGTAACGGCGAGATCGTCGGCCACATCACGTCGGGAATGTTTGGGCACGCCATCGGCAAGTCCATTGGTATGGGTTATGTTGAAAATCATCATGGCTTGGTCGATAAGGCCTTTGTCATGGATGGAACATACGAAATTGAAGTTGCGGGCGAGCGGTTTGCGGCAGAGGCGCAACTCGATCCGTTTTATGATCCAAAGAGTGAACGCGTAAAGGCATAAAGGAGAAAGAACATGACTGAATCAA
>JBIKHN010000134.1:0-3982 GCA_044362135.1 Ilumatobacteraceae bacterium
TGTGCTTGTGTTACCCACTGCAACTGCAAACTGACAGGTGTGGTGGTTTCACATGCTGTTGGTTCTGCTGTTTCTTCACTCTCGCTCGATCCACCGCATGCTGCGACGATCAAGGACAATGCAGCAAAGCCCGCAACTGCGAGTTTCTTTCCTGATTTCCTCATGTTTTTGGTACTCCCCCGAGAGCCTGAGCCCTCTACTTGTTTGATGTATTTGTGGCACCGTTACCCCGAGAGGCAACGTTCTCCAGCACGACGGAGACTAGATAAAACACTAATCCAAGTAAACATGCTCCTAGGACGTACGCCCAGGCTGCAGCGTTCTTGGAATTAGCGATATTGCTAGTAATTCGGCTTCCCAGACCGTTCTGGGAACCACCGAAATATTCGGATACGAACGACGTAATAACCGCCGCCGGAGCCGAAATCTTGAGCGCCGTAAACAGATACGGAATCGCATTTGGAACGCGAACTTTGCGCAGAATTTGAACATCACTTGCTGCGTATGAACGCATGATTTCGAGGTGAGTGGTTTTCACCTGCGTGAGACCCTTGGCCACGTTGACCAGAACAATGAAGTACACCACGAGACTGACCATGATGCGGCGTGGAATTTCGCTGGTGATGGAATACATGTTGTTGAGCACTGCAACCAACACAAAGATTGGAACTGCGTTCAACGCAATTGCTAGTGGAGTAATGAGCGAATTCAAAAAGCGAAAGCGGCTGAGGATAAAACTCATTGCAACACCAAAGACTGTTCCAGCAATGAGCCCAACGAGCGCGTTCATTCCCGATACCGACGCTGCATCCCAAATTCGTGAGGCGTTGTCGAAGAACTGAGTCAAGATTTTTGAGGGTGGCGCAAGAAAGTACGGTTTCAGCTCGAAGAACTTCACTGCACCTTCCCAAAACGCAAGAAAGGCAACGCCAAAAACGAACGGCACACCAAAGTTGCGAAGGCGATTAACGAAGCTCATGATCAGCGATCTTCAACTCCGCGAATTGCTCCTGCATTTGCATGATCAGCATGTGTGCCGCGAAGTGCTTCACGGACCGCAGTAATTCCGGCAAAGAAATTGTCGGCAGCACGAGTGTCTTCGCTGCGATTCTCGCCGAGGTTGACATTGATTACTTCTGTGATTCGACCTGGACGCGGCGACATCACCACTACGCGATTCGACAAGTACACAGCCTCAGGAATGGAGTGCGTTACGAACACCACGGTTGTTTTGGTTTCGGCACAAATTCGAAGCAACTCGCCTTGCATGTATTCGCGAGTCATTTCATCAAGCGCTCCAAATGGCTCATCCATCAAGAGCAACGGTGGGTGTGCTGCAAGTGCGCGAGCAATAGCAATGCGCTGCTGCATACCGCCCGACAACTGCCATGGCATGAGATCTGCAAACTCAGGAAGCTTCACAAGTTCAAGCATTTCTTTGGCGCGTGCCGCACGCTTTTCCTTGTCCCAACCCTTAAGTTCAAGTGGGAGCTCAATGTTTTTGGCAACAGAGCGCCAGTCAAACAAGCCGGCTTGCTGAAATGCCATGCCGTAATCCTGATCAAGACGTGACTGCGCAGCGGTCTTCCCATTTACCGTGACTGCACCAGTAGTTGGTTCAAGCAAGTTCGCAATCAAGCGCAACAAGGTCGACTTACCGCATCCTGACGGACCAATGAGCGAGACAAATTCGCCTGGCTCGACAGTCAAGTTCACATCGACAAGTGCATCCACTTGTTTCGGTGTCCCCTGATTGAATATTTTGCTTACTCCCGCAACATGAACTGCGCTCATGTGGTGGTCTCCTTTGGTCGGTTACGCATCAACAACACATCTGCAAGTGCAACAAGGCCAGCCATTGCAAGACCAAGTCCTGCTGCGCCAAATACTGCGGTGAACACCTTCGCCGGATCGCCAGTTGCTTGGCGGGCGTATTCAATAATCAAACGGCCAATTCCGCCCTTAAGTCCAGTGGAAATCTCCGCAACAACTACGCCGATAACCGCTCCAGAAGCGCCAAGTTTGAATGCCGGCACCATGTACGGAATAGCAGCTGGGAACCTCAGTTTGAACAAGGTTTGCTTCCACGAGGCTGCGTAGCTGTCCATCAACTCAAGGGACGCTGCCGGCGCACTCTTCAATCCACGCAGCGTGCCAACGGCAATTGGGAAGAACGCGAGGAACGCACCGAGCACCGAAGCCGAGAGCCATCGAGGCCACGTAAAACCGAAGATCTCCAACTTGCCACCCCACGACACAACGAGCGGTGCAAGTGCAATCAGTGGAACCGTTTGCGAAATGACCAAATATGGAAGCAACCCGCGTTCCATTGTTTTGAATCGAGTCATCAACGCTGCGAGAGCCACGCCAATTGTTGAACCAATGAGGAAGCCAACCAAGGCCAACCTGAAGGAATAGAACGCACCCTTTAAGACAACGAACCAAATAAGTTTTGAATTCGGAGCACGCATTTCAGGCTCTGCATAACGACTGAGCATTTCCCAAATATGCGGCATCGCCGTGTCGTTTGAGCGTGGCAAGATCGCTACCCCAAACACCTTTCCGCCTTTTTCAGGACCGACAACTTTGTACAACTCCCACAACACAGCAACGAGTGCAATCGACACAAAAAACATTCCTGCGCGATATGCGACCCGTCGCAGTTGTTGGTTCATTGCTTGGCTTTACCCAAATCCTGAATTGCTGGGATGATCTTCTCGCCATAGGCCTCAAGCGTTTCCTCTTTACCATCATGCTGCAAGTACACCGCAAACTGATCAACGCCTAATTCCTTCAACTCAGTGAGTCGACGAATGTGTTCGTCGGTGTTTCCAAGAATGCAGAAACGATCGATGATTTCATCGGGCACAAACGTGGTGTGGCTGTTGCCTGCGCGTCCGTGTTCGTTGTAGTCATAGCCCTGGCGATTCTTGATGTAGTCGGTAAGTGCCTTCGGAACTGCGGAGTTTTCGCCATAACGCTCCACGATGTCGGCAACGTGGTTGCCCACCATGCCGCCGAACCAACGGGTTTGATCACGCATATAAGGAATGTTGTCACCAACGTATGCAGGTGCTGCAACGCAGATCTTGATACTCATTGGGTCACGTCCTGCAGCCTTTGCTGCATCGCGAACGGCCTTAATGGTCCATTCAGCAATGCTCAAGTCGGCAAGTTGCAAAATAAATCCATCTGCAACTTCTCCTGTGAGTGCAAGTGCTTTTGGACCATACGCAGCAACCCACACTTCGAGTTCGCTCTTTGACGCCCATGGGAAACGAATGCTTGAGCCGTTGTAATCAACAGCGCGACCGCAACCAAGTTCACGAATGACGTGCACGCTTTCACGCAATGTTGCAAGCGTTGTTGGCTTGCCATTGGTTACGCGAACCGCCGAGTCACCACGACCAATTCCACATACGGTGCGATTGCCGTACATTTCGTTGAGCGTTGCGTACGTACTTGCTGTCACTGTCCAGTCACGTGTTGCAGGGTTGGTCACCATTGGCCCAACGATGACGTTGCGAGTTTCAGCCAAAATCTGGCTGTAGATCACATACGGTTCCTGCCACAAAATATGACTATCAAATGTCCAGACATGCGAAAAGCCGAACATCTCGGCTTTCTTGGCTAAATCCACTACACGCGACGATGGCGGAGTGGTTTGCAATACAACACCGATGTCCATTGCTCTCCCCTTAGTTATGTAGACGTGTGATTAACGGTTTTGCGGGAAACCCAAGTTGACCGACGACGTCCGTGGGTCTGGCCAACGTGAGGTAACCACTTTGCCGCGGGTAAAGAAGTTGATTCCTTCTGGCCCGTACATGTGCTGGTCGCCGAAGAGCGATGCTTTCCAACCACCAAATGAGTAGTACGACACTGGAACTGGAATTGGCACGTTGATGCCAACCATTCCCACTTGAACGTCGAACTGGAATTGGCGAGCAACACCACCGTCGCGGGTGAAGATTGCAGTTCC
>JBIKHN010000038.1:0-10853 GCA_044362135.1 Ilumatobacteraceae bacterium
AGCGATTCATTTTTGGTGAGCGCAATGGTATTTACATCATCGATCTTGAGCAGACGCTCGATCGCGTAGACACGTCATACAAGTTTGTTCGCGACATGGTCGCAAACGGCGGAAGCATCTTGTTCATTGGAACCAAGAAGCAAGCGCAAGATCCAATCAAGTTCTTCGCTGACAAGTGCGGTATGCCGTACATCAACGAGCGTTGGTTAGGTGGAATGCTCACCAACTTCGACACCATTTCAAAGCGTGTTCAAAAGATGCAGGACTACGAGCGCATGCGCGACACCGGCGAATTCGAACTGATGCCAAAGAAGGAAGCCCTTCTGATCTCTCGCGAACTCGAGAAGTTGCAGAAGAACCTCTCAGGTATTCGCAACATGGCACGTCGCCCAACGGCTGTGTTCATTATTGACACGATGAAGGAAAGCATTGCAGTAACCGAAGCCAACAAGCTTGGACTTCCAGTAATTGCAGTTGTAGATACCAACGTGAACCCAGACCTCATCACCTTCCCAATTCCTGGTAACGACGACGCAATTCGTGCAAACGAATTGATGGCTCGCGTTATTTGCGAAGCGGTAATTGAAGGTCGCTTCATTGCTGAAAAGACTTCTGGTCGTTCGTCGGCACCTGCCGCTGCACCAGCACCACGTAGTGCAGATGAGCAAGCAGCATTTGAAGCACAGCAAGATGCCGCACGCAAGTCGGCAGCAGAAGCACAGGCAGAGCGCGACGCACGTGTTGCGTCAGCAACCGAAACAAAAGTCGAAGGCTGATCATGTCGTTTACCGCTAAAGACGTTGCATCACTACGCGCCACAACAGGTGCGGGAATGATGGATTGCAAGAAGGCATTGGAAGAAAACGGTGGAGACATCGAAGCCTCAAAGCAGTGGTTGCGCGAAAAGGGCCTTGCAGCAAGTGCAAAGCGTGACGATCGCGAGAGCGCACAGGGCGTTGTGGCTGTCAAAGTCACAGGCAATGTTGCTGCAATCGTGAAACTCAAGTGCGAAACAGACTTCGTTGCAGGAAGCGATCAGTTCATTGCAGAAGCCGAAACTCTGGTCGACTTGGTCATTGCCAAGGGCGAAGCAGCAGTGAGCGAGCGCAATCAGCAACTTGAAGACCTCAAGATTTTGTTGAAGGAAAAAATTGACCTCGGCGACATTGTTCGTTTCGAAGCAGCTTCCGGCAATGTTCTTGATCTGTACTCACACATTCAAGGTGGTCGCGGTGTAAACGGCGTCATTGTTGAAATGTCAGGTGCAACACAAGAGCTTGCTCACGACATTGCAGTGCACATTGCATTTGCTCGTCCGAAGTACTTGAAGAAGGACGATGTTCCAGCAGACGTCATTGCCGCCGAGCGCGCAACCCTCGAAACGGTTACCCGTAACGAAGGCAAGCCAGAAGCCGCAATCGCCAAGATCGTGGACGGCCGTGTTCAAGGTTTCTTCAAGGACATCGCATTGCTCGAACAGCCATACGCAAAGGACGACAAGCAGTCCGTTGCTCAGGTCATTGGCAAGTCCACCATCGTGCGTTATTCGCAGGTTGAGATCGGATAGTTGTAGATTTCGTACATGGCTGCACACCCAAAGGCTCGTTGGAATCGAATTGTTCTTAAGCTTTCAGGTGAGGCATTAGCCGAAAAATCTGGGTTCGGTCTTGACACCGATGTCTTGCATCAAGTTGCAACCGAACTGTACGAAACCAAACAAGAACTTGGTGTCGACATTGCTGTTGTAGTTGGTGGTGGAAACTTCTGGCGTGGCCTTAAAGGTGCAGGCCAAGGAATGGATCAAGCTCAAGCCGACTACATGGGAATGTTGGCAACGGTCATGAACGGTCTTGCGTTTCAAGACGCACTTGAGCGCGTTGGTCAACAGTCGCGCGTGATGTCTGCTGTTGAAATGCCAAAAGTTGCTGAGCCATACATTCGCCGTCGCGCAGAGCGCCACATGGAAAAGGGTCGCATCGTCATTTTGGCGGGTGGAACCGGTAACCCGTTCTTCACGACCGATACTGCAGCGGCATTGCGTGCTGCTGAAATTTCGGCGCAAGTTATTCTGAAGGGCACGCACTCTGGGGTAGACGGTGTGTATACAGCCGATCCAAAAATTGATAAAACGGCCACAAAGTATTCGCATATTTCGTATCTCGAAGTCATTAATAAGGGTCTCAAAGTCATGGACAGCACGGCGATCACGTTCTGTCGCGACAACAACTTGCCAATCGTGGTCTTCAACCTATTGCAGCGCGGAAACGTGAAGTCCATACTCCTGGGTGAAGAAATAGGTACGCTGGTCGAGTGATTGAAGAGACTTTGCTGGACGCCATGGACAAGATGGCAAAAGCCTGTGATCATGTCCAATCCCAGTTTTTAGGTGTCCGAACAGGCCGGGCAAATGCATCCCTGGTCGAGCGCATTCCCGTGGAGTACTACGGAGCGACCGTTCCTTTGCAACAGCTGGCCACCTTTCAGGTCCCTGAAGCGCGAATGCTGATTATTAAGCCACATGACCGTGGATCAATTGCCGCAATTGAAAAGGGTATTCAAGCCAGCGATCTTGGGGTCTCACCAGGAAACGATGGTGTGGTCATTCGTCTGTCGTTTCCCATGCTGACCGAAGAGCGTCGTAAGGAATACGTGAAGGTTGTGAAGAACATGGCCGAAGATGGTCGTGTCGCGTTGCGCAACGTCCGGCGCGATGCTCGCAAAGTTCTTGAGACGTCAGAAAAAGATGGTGACATCTCCAAAGACGAACTAGATCGCGCTGAAAAAGAACTCGACAAACTCACTCAAGAGCACGTCGAACAAATTGAGAAAGCATTCGCGCGCAAGGAACAAGAACTACTCGAAGTGTAAGGAGACCACTCATGGCTGATGACAATTACGGAAGCGACAAGACGAACGATCCAACGATTGACTTTGGTGACGAGTTCGGGGTGGTGCGTTTTGGAAGCGACGACGACAGTGGCCCAGCGCTTTCATTCGGTGGCAATGAGACAGAACAACTTCCGCATTGGACCGAACCAGCAACCGGAGAAATTCCACGCTTCATGAAGCAAGATACCGAGGCCGCTCGTCGTCCCGCTGCAGAAGTTGATGATGAAACTGACGTGTGGTCGGCATACAACGAACCATCAACCGGTGCTCGTCGTCCGCCAGTAGATCTCACAGGTGGTTCACGTCGTTTCGAAACGACCACGCCACCACCAGTTGAGCGTCCTCGTCGTGAAGGTCGCATTGTGATTGGCACTGATCCAACGGGAGAATCACGTCGCCCAGCACCACGCGATGCATCTGGCGCACAAACACGTCCAACTCAAGTCACTCGCGCGGGTCGCCCAGCGCAAGGCGGTCGACCTGTTGGTGGCCGACCAGGCGGCACCGGATCAATGTCGCGTCCTCCAGTTGGTGGTCGCGACTTGCCAACTGCAACCGCGGTTGGGGCATTGTTGCTCGCTGCATTCATAGGAGCGCTGTTGCTTAGCCCAGCTGTTGTCATGATCATCGTCTTAATTGCAATTGGCTTGGCCGCGTTTGAGTTCTTCACCCAAATCACGCAGGCTGGCTATCGACCAATTTCCATTATTGGAATTGTCGGGTGCGTTGCAGCGCCAGCAGTTGCGTATTGGAAGGGTGACTCGGCAATACCGCTCGTATTGATGTTTGCCTTTGTTGCAACTTCGTTGGTATTCGTCAGCGGCGACAGTGTCGATTCTGGGCCAGTTCCCAATAGTGCCGCAACCATGATTGCGCTGTTGTGGATTGGGCTCTTGGGTTCATACGCAGGACTCATTCTTCGTTGGTCAACACTTGGCGACGCATTTGCGCATCGCGGAACTGACACATTGTTCATCATCGTTGCCGGTGTTGTCGCTAACGACATTGCCGCATATTTCGTAGGCACCGCAATTGGCCGTCAACCGTTGCGCGAATGGATTAGCCCAAAGAAGTCGGTGGAAGGTGTTATCGGTGGAACCATCGGAACATTTGTCATCGTGGTGCTTGTTGGAATGCAAAGCACAACCTGGAACTCATTTGGTTCTTGGATCCTGTTGGCGCTGGTAATCAGCATCATGGCTCCTCTTGGAGATCTCACCGAGTCGATGTTTAAGCGCAATCTAGAAATCAAAGATTTTGGAACATTGTTGAGTGGACACGGCGGTGCACTTGATCGCTTCGACAGCATGTTGTTTGTGTTGCCAGCCGTGTATTACCTCGGCATGGTTATTACGCCTTGGGCATAACTCGAGTAGCAATTGCCGGTTCAACCGGTTCTATTGGCACGCAAACGCTTGACTACATAGCGCAAAGCGAGGGCCAATTTGAAGTTGTTGGCTTAGGAGTAGGCACCTCTGCGCAGGCGGTCATTGCGCAGGCAAAACAATGGAAGCCAAAAGTTGTGGCAGTTGCCGATGAAGTAGCACGCAACGAAGTTGCACAAGCATTGCCCGGCATTGAAGTGGTCGCCGACCAATCGGTGCTTGCCGAACTTGCCGATGTTGTTGTGAATGGTGTCGTTGGTTTTGCGGGTTTGTCAGTGACAATGTCCACGCTTCAACGCGGAAAACGACTCGCGCTTGCAAACAAGGAAAGCTTGATTGCGGCGGGACCGGTTGTGCAACCACTTCGCAAGATTCCAGGTGCAGACATTGTTCCTGTAGATAGTGAACACTGCGCAATCCATCAATGTCTCAGAAGTTCAATTGATAGCTATCGAGAAGTGAATCGCTTGTTGCTCACAGCAAGCGGTGGACCGTTTCGTGGTCGATCAAAAGAGTCGCTCGCCACTGTGACGGTGCAAGAAGCATTGAAGCACCCAACTTGGTCAATGGGTCCAAAAGTCACTGTTGATTCATCAACCCTGATGAATAAAGGTCTTGAGGTCATTGAGGCCCACGAGCTGTTTGGCACCGATTTCGACAGTATCGACGTTGTCGTGCATCCGCAGTCAGTGGTGCATTCAATGGTGGAATTCAACGATGGGGCAGTAATTGCACAATTGTCTATGCCCGATATGCGTCTGCCTATTGCGTATGCCTTGAGTCACCCGCATCGAGCAAATGTGCCGTTTGGATCAATTGATTGGTCATCGCTTGCACGACTTGATTTCGAAGTCCCTGACACGCAGACTTTCACTTGTCTGAACCTTGCTTACCAGGCAGGACGTGCAGGCGGAACTGCACCAGCGTGGTTGAGTGCGGCAAACGAAGTTGCAGTGGAGGCGTTTCTGAACGGTCAAATTATGTGGTCAAGGATCCCTGAAGTGATTGATGCAACGATGCAGCAACACGACGGTCTTGTGCCAACAATTGTTGAGGACATTTTGCATGCCGATGCATTAGCGCGACGATTTGCGCTGCAAGTGTTGTCTGCATGAGCAACGTCTATCGCAAATTTCGCGGGCAAATGGCTGCCGGTGGAGACACTCAGGATCTAACCGAAGAGTCGGGCGGCAAAAACGGAGCGCTCTCGTTAGCACTGCTTGCAGTGTTTTTTGTTTGGTTGGGTATGAACAACCCGTGGATGTTGGTCTTCGTTATTGGGCTCATCATTTCGATCTTTCTTCACGAGTTTGGTCATTACTGGACTGCACGCAAAACGGGCATGAAGGTGACGCAGTTTTACATGGGGTTCGGTCCGCGCCTGTGGAGCAGGAAACGCGGCGAACTTGAATACGGTGTTCGCGCTATTCCACTTGGTGCTTTTGTTCGCATCATTGGCATGAGCAACTTGGACGATTGCGATCCTGCAGACGAAGACCGTTCATATCGCTCGAAGTCGTATCCGCGTCGATTGCTTGTCATCACTGCAGGTTCGCTCATGCATATGGTCATCGCATTGACATTGTTTATCGGTGTGTATGCGGCTGCAGGTCGCTTGGGTGAAACGGGGAGTGTGCGCATTGTGTACGCGCCAGTCAGTGGCTCGCCTGCAGCAGAAATTGGTCTTCGTGAAGGCGACGTGATTTCGGCAATCGATGGGCAGGCATTGAAGTCGCGGGAAGATCTCGTTACCGCAATCACCAGCAATGCACCGGGTGATGTGATTGCGATTGACATTGAACGTGATGGAGTGCAGCAAACCTTCGAAGCAACCTTGGCCGCCAACCCAACAGATGCAACACGTGGTTATTTGGGTGTTGGCACCGAGTCGATGGACTACGTGAAGCAATCGGTGCCGAGTGCGTTCGTGTATGCGGTGCGCGATGGCGCGCAGGCAATTGTTGGCTCAGTGCAGGCGCTTCCACAAATTTTCAACCCTGCTAACGCCATTAATAGTCTGCGTGACACTGCTGCAGACCCAGCAACGCGACCAAGCACGATTGTTGGGGCGAGTCAGGTTGGTGGTGAGGCAGGTAAGCGCGACGGACTCAAGGGTGTGCTTATGTTGCTCGCGTATGTCAACGTTTTCGTGGGCGTTTTCAACATGTTTCCGTCATTGCCATTTGATGGTGGCCACGCGGCTGTTGCCACCTATGAGAGATTGCGCAGTCGAAATGGCGTGCGATATCGGGCCGATTTTGGCAAGATGATTCCGCTTGCAACAGCAGTCATTGCACTGTTGATCGTGATTACTTTTGCCGGTTTGTATCTAGACATCACGCAACCCTTCGGGTAGTGGCACACTGGTAGGCATGAGTTTCGAGCGCCGCCAGACGAAGCAGATTCATGTAGGCAAGGTGGCCGTTGGCGGTGGAGCACCCATCAGTGTTCAGTCAATGACGACCACAAAAACCTCCGATGTCGAAGGAACTCTCCAACAGATCTATGCATTAGCTGCAGCAGGTTGCGACATTGTTCGTTGCACGTGCAATGAGATAGAAGCTGCAGAAGGACTCGCTCAAATTGTTCCGCGATCACCGGTGCCGATCATTGCCGACATTCACCATCAATACAAGATGGCTCTTGCAGCACTTGAAGCCGGCGTACATGGGTTGCGTTTAAACCCGGGCAACATTCGAAAGCCTGAACACATCAAAGCAGTGGCAATGGAAGCGCGCGACCGCAATGTGCCAATTCGTATTGGTGTGAACGGTGGATCACTTGACCCAGCGCTGTACGAAAAGCATGGCGGTTTAACTGCTGAAGCAATGGTTGAGTCTGCGTTGCAGGAAATCGCCTATTTCCAAGAAGTTGATTTCGATCTCATCAAAATTTCGGTGAAAGCATCTAACGTTCCGCTCATGGTGGAGGCGTATCGCCAACTCAGCGCAGTCACCGATTATCCATTGCACTTAGGCGTAACCGAAGCTGGTCCGCTTCCAAATGGTCTCATTAAAGCCACAGCCGGAATTTCCACGTTGCTCCTTGAAGGCATTGGCGACACTATCCGTTACAGCCTCACCGCCGATCCGGTGGAAGAGGCTCGTGCCGGTCGTCAACTGCTTGAGTCACTTGGTTTACGTGAGCGCAAAAACGTCGACCTCATTGCATGTCCAAGTTGTGGGCGTGCAGAAATTGATGTGATCGAAGTTGCCAATCGTGCAATGCGTGCATTCGAAGACAAGAAGATTCCACTGCAGATTGCGGTGATGGGATGTGTAGTGAATGGCCCGGGCGAAGCGCGCGAAGCCGACTTGGGAATTGCTGCAGGCAATAAGCGCGGTCACTTGTTTGTGAAGGGTCGCAACGTTGCCGTGGTTCCAGAATCGGAAATGGTTGAAGCACTCGTGGACTGGGCGACGTTTATTCACGAGCATGGCGCTGAAGCCGCAATTGCCAGAGTGGATACTGCGCTTGCCGAGCGAGAAGCGACAAAGGATCGCAATGCGCTGCTTGAGGAAAAAGGCGACGACGCCAATCATTCGACAGAAAAGATTGTGGAAATTCGTAAGACGATTTCTGGAAACTAATTTTTTTAGTGGGTTCCCCACGTGCGAAACACGGTCGCATTGCCGGACAGCGTTACTGACTCGCCGTTGCGCAATACTGCAGCCTGACCGACCTCAATCGAAGATGCGTTGCCCGCAGTGCACACCAAAATTTCTGTGTCGTGCGACGCACGCAATTCATGAGTTCCTGAAACGTCAATACGCTGTGTTCCAAAACGTGCGGTAGACACGGGGTACTGCCACACACTTGGGCCGACTGCTTCGGCCTCAATGAGGGGCGATGCTATGGCATTCATGTTGGCCACGTGCAGGAACTCATCTACGTTCACATTCTTTTGGGTGAATGCAGCGCGCACAACGTTGTCGGAAGAAGCCATAACTTCAAACCCAGTTCCACCTAAGTACGCGTGCACATTGCCAGCTCCGAGGTACAGCGCTTGGCCGGGGTTTAGGCGCACATGATGCATGAGCAGCGCAACCAGAATTCCACCATTGCCGGGGTACGTGGTTGCCAATCGACCAGCCCATGCGGGCATGTGTAGCGGCAATTGATGTGGTCCTGTTGTGAGCGCCCATCGCACGCATTCTGCAAGTCCGTCATCGGCAAGATGATTGCCCAATTCAGTCCACTCAAAGCGCTTGCATAGCTCGAGGTTTTCTTCATCGCTGCGAAATCCGCAAATCGCCTCAAATGCTGACATGGCAATGAGCAGTTCGGGTTTTGCGGAAGAGTCGCGATAAATGCGAAGAGGTGAATCGAGTGAAATGCCTATCTCGTTTTCTTGCTGATAACCAGACTGTGCTTGTTCATCCGTTGGATGTGTTTGCAACGACAAAGGTTTCGCAGCAGCAATGATCTTTACGAGGAATGAGAGTTCGCCCGCATATTGCGAAAGTGGTTGGTTGCCGGTTGCGGTTTTTACCAGCGATGGACCCGAGCGGTGTGTGCCAAACCACAATTCTGCCCATGGCTTTGCGTCTGGTTCTACGCCGAGAAATTCGGGAATCGTTTGCTGATCGCCCCAGTCGTAATGCTGAACTACTCCACGGAGGAGTTGCATGGTGTTTACTTCCCGCGAGCCTGCGCGACCAACTGTGGGCCGACTTGCGCAATCGGAGTTTCAATAGCGGTGCCAGCAAAGCGGTCGCGTACTTCAAGCGTGCCGTTGGCAACGCCCCGTCCTGCAACCACGATGTTGGGAACACCAATGAGCTCTGCGTCTTTAAACTTCACGCCGGGAGAGATGCCTTGACGATCGTCGAGCAAAACCTTGAGGCCAGAGCCTTCTAGCTCGTTAGCTAGCGATTCTGCAGCAGCGGTAATGGTTGCGTCGTCTTTGCCAGCGATCACAATATGCACGTCGTATGGTGAAACTTCGAGCGGCCAGCGCAACCCGCTGTCATCGTGCATGGCTTCTGCGATTGCAGCTACTGCACGTGAAACACCAATGCCGTAGCTGCCCATGGTGACGGTTTGCTGTTTGCCGTTTTTGTCGAGCACCTGCAAGCCAAGAGCTTCTGCGTATTTCGGTCCAAGTTGAAACACGTGACCGATTTCGATTCCACGCTTAATGGTGAGCGCAGAGCGACACGATGGGCATGTGTCGTCGTCACGAATTTCTGCAACGTCAAGCGTTCCATCTGCGGTGAAGTCACGACCATTTACCAAGTTCATGACGTGCTTGCCGCGGCTGTCGGCACCGGTAATCCATGCGCTTCCCGCGGCAACTCGTGGGTCAAGCATGTAGCGAATACCCGAGGCATTGTTCGTGCCAAGTACGCCAGGTCCGATGTAGCCCTTTACGAGTGCAGTGTTCGCTGCGAAGTGTGATTCGTCGAATGCTTCAACTTCGGCTGGCGAAACTTGTGCTTCAAGTCGTTTCAGGTCTACTTCGCGATCGCCGGGAACGCCGATTGCTAATGCTTCAAGACGGCCATCTGGGTGCCGTAAATTGACGACAACGTTTTTCAGTGTGTCGGCTGCGTTCCATTGACGATCAGCGAGTTGCAAGTCTTCGCGCGCATTGAACAAGTCAACAAGCGTTTGGATCGTTGGTGTGTCTGGGGTGTCAACCACTTTCGCTGCAGCAACTGATGATGCATCGATTGTGTTTGCAACGCCAACGCGAACAGCTTCGGTGTTGGCTGAATAGCTGCAAGCAGTGCATTGCACGAAGGTGTCTTCGCCGATGTCGCAAGGAAACAAAAATTCTTCAGAAGCCGAGCCGCCCATTGCACCAGACATTGCAGACACGATGGCAAACGGCAAACCGAGTCGTTCAAAAATGCGCACGTACGCTTCGCGATGTGCGTCATAGCTGCGCTGCAAACCCTCTTGGTCGAGGTCGAAGGAGTAGGAGTCCTTCATGGAAAACTCTCGACCGCGCAACAAGCCACCGCGCGGACGCGCTTCGTCGCGGAACTTATTCTGAATTTGATACAACCACACCGGAAGGTCTTTGTAGCTCGAGTACAAATCTTTTACGAGCAACGTGAACATCTCTTCGTGCGTTGGGCCAAGCAGGAAGTCGACTTTGCGGCGGTCTTGTAAGCGAAACAGGTTGTCGCCGTAGTCGGTCCAACGGCCCGTTACTTCGTACGGCTCCTTTGGCAACATGGCAGGGAAGTTCACTTCCTGTGCGCCAATGGCATCCATCTCTTCGCGAATAACGCGGGCGACATTTTGGAACACTCGATAGCCAAGCGGCAGCCAGGTGTACCCGCCGGGGGCGGCACGACGGATGTATCCCGCCCGAACCAAGAGGCGATGGCTCGGTACTTCTGCATCGGCTGGATTGTCCCGAAGAGTGCGTACGAACAGGGTTGAGAGGCGTTGAACCACGTGCGAACCTTAGTTTACGGGGATATAATTTTTGATGTCCTTTGAAAGTCAGCGACTAAAAGGCGTGGGTTTCGACCCACGCCATTTGTTTTTCTAGGGACGGTTTAGGCAGCGGTTTTGCCAACCTTGATGGAAATCGGGGGAGCAAAACCCTTGAGAGTAGGGAGA
>JBIKHN010000039.1:0-10809 GCA_044362135.1 Ilumatobacteraceae bacterium
GGGCGGCGTTCAATTTCCATTCGAAATCCGCTTCCCGTCTTGTTCTCCCACCATGTGTGCGAGAAAAGCTTGGGATTGACCTCAAGTTGTAATTTGTTTGATGCGGCGTGTGCAGCTCGAAATACATCTGAGAGGTTGGCATCTCCGATAACCAAAATGTCGAGGTCTTGAGGTGGGTAGCCATCCACGCCGTGATAGCGAGCAGCCCATGAACCAAAGATGAAGAGGCGATCGATGCCTTTGATGCCTGCGAACTCTTCAGCGATCACAAACTTTGGGCCATACGACCACAGCAAAAGGTTCGCCAACTGGATTGCGATTTGTGATGGTCCAGCTTTCACCAAACGCTGACGACCCATGCGTCGTGATTCCACAAGTGCAGCCAACTCTGCGCGTTCAACTTCGCGCTGCACAGTGGGCAATGACTGACCACTTACTTTTGCGAGTTCGCCAAGCGTCCACTCGCGGTTTGGGTTGGCGAGAACAGCACAGAGGATTTCGGCCTGGCCGCGTGAGCGCAAGATGGGCAGTAAGGAAGCCTCAACTGTTGTTTTCATAAAATGAACGATATCGCTCAGTTTATGAAAGTGTCAATACCCCTATGAACTCACGGTATTTCGGGATGAATTGCGAATTTGGTTCACCAACATTGCGCGGTAATCGTCGGCTGAAATCTTGTCCTCATCCACCAAGTCGTAATACACAAACATCATGTTGAACATGGTCAGAGTCATAAAACGAATGTCAAAGCCACGGTCTTCCTCTGGAAGTTTGTGGCGGTTTGCTTCGATGGTGTCGCGCATCCAGCGATACATGTTTGTGGTTTCCGCTTTGATGCTTATGTGCAGCTCGGGGTTCTCGAGTGCTGTTGCCAACACTTGCAGGCGGAAGTCGCGCGCGTGTTTTGTTTCCTCTGCCGGGTTTGGCATGAGATATGCAAATTCTTCAAGTGTGAGCGAGTCTTTTGTGGCTAGCCACTCTTCGATCTTTATATGGAACGACAAGCGAAACTCGGCGTACATATCGCCAAGCACTTGCGCCAGAAGTCCATCTCTGTCTCTGTAGTACTTGTAAATCAGTGTGATTGAAGTTTCGGCATCTTTTGCCACATCGGCTACGCGTAAACCGATGATTCCATCTTGTTTTAACCGCGCGCGAGTTGCCTGCAGAATTCGTTCGCGCGACTCAATTCCGTTGCCTGGCTTGGAGTAATCGTTTTCACCCATGCATCCACCCTAGAGAGTGAAAAATCTTCAATAAGGGTGAATTTTTTTCTTTTTTCTTTACTTTTCTTTTAGCTTACCAAAAATCGATTTTAGGAACGCTGTGTACTCCTCGTCTGTAATGCGGTGATCACCAAGCAGGTCATTATTGATGAAAATCAGATTCAGACAGCTGATGAGGAGTGCTGTTACACGATCGTTCGATTCGTTCTTCTTTTCGTTGGGGTTGGCGTTGGAAACCACTTTCAGTGTGAGCCTGAACAACCGTTGTGTTGTTTGTTCAATACGTTCGCGCAACTTTGGGCTGCTATTTAACGCAGCCAACATTTGCACGCGGTCCATTCCAAGCGCAAGAAAGTAGGACGAGTTGGGCATTGGCAATTGGCTGAGCAAGTCTTCAACGCTGAATTCGCCGCTTGGTGCATCGTCTAGAAGCGCATGCGCAAACATTTTCTCCCAGTTGTCAATGCGCTCGTCGTGCATGTCGCCAAGCACCACCGCAAGCAGACCGTCACGATCTTCGAAGTATTTGTAAATAAGAGAAACTGAAGTTTCTGCAAGTTTTGCTACTTCTTGCACACGCAAACCGAGGATTCCGACTTCTTGCAGCTCGTGCTTTGCCGCAGCAAGGATGCGTCCGCGAGAGTCAATCTGTGTCACAAACCCACTATAAGTGTCAACCCGTTGTCTATATACAACCCTGAGAACAAGAGTTTTTCCACTGGGTTATTCCCCCTCAGGCATGAGCACTAAGTCCCAGCGATCCAAGCAATCTGAACAGCGATAGGCGACAACATCTCCAGCCAGCCAGAGGTTGTCTTCTGGCGGGTGCGTCAGCAAATGGGCTGTACCTCCGCAGTCCACACAAATAATGGACTCGGTTGGCGGCTCGGCCGGGCCAGATTCTGCCGCGTTTGGCTCGTTATTCACTGGCTAATTCAACCACATGTCGCAGACGGCTGGGCACACGTCGTATCAGACATGGGTATCGACGGCTATGCCTAATAGCGTGAAATCATGAGAGTGGTGGCAGGCGAACTGCGCGGCAGGAAAATTGAGGCGCCAGAGGGCAAAACCACCAGGCCAACCACAGACAAAGCACGCCAAGCAACCTTTAATGCGTTGGGTAGTGCTGGCGTCATTATTGATGCACATGTAGTGGACGCATTTGCCGGCAGTGGTGCACTTGGCATTGAAGCGTTATCGCGTGGCGCAGCGCATTGCACATTTATTGAACGCGATCGCGACGCGCTTGAAGTGTTGAAGCGCAACGTAGACACATTGGGTTTAACTGACCGCGCAACCATTGTTCGTGGCGATGCGATGCAGCAACTTGCCGCGGTAAGGGGCGCAACGCTGATCGTTGCCGACCCGCCATATGAATTTGCGAAATGGCACGAACTGCTCGACTTGGTGCAAGCAGATTTTGTGGTGGCCGAGAGCGATCGTGACATGACGCAAGAATTGTTGGGGGAAAACCGTGCAATTACAGGCTGGGAAGTAACCCGCGTAAAGCGATACGGCAGGGCGTACGTGTCGTTCTTACAGCGGTTAGCGTAAGAGTCGTTATGGCCGTTGCGTTTTACCCCGGCAGTTTTGACCCATTCCATTTGGGTCATCTGGATGTCGTCGAACAAGCTGTTTCGCTGTTCGGCGAATTGGTCGTTGGCGTGATGCACAACCCAGCCAAGCCATCGGGCATGTTTAACCCTGAAGAGCGCGCCGAACTGATTCGCGAGAGCACCGTTCACATGGGCAACGCCATATGCGTGGCTACATATGAAGGTCTCACCGTTGAAGTGGCCACCCGCATTAACGCCAGCATGATTGTGAAGAGCGCCCGCACCGGAGCCGACTTCGACATTGAGCAGCAAATGGCGCACACCAACAACGCAGCCACCGGCATTGAAACCGTGCTGTTGTTTAGCCGGCCTGAGCGTTCATTCATTTCCAGCACATATATACGTCAGTTTGTGAACTACACGGGACCGAACAAGACCCCATTGGTTCCAGCACCGGTGTTGAAGGCATTAGTTGCCAAGCAAAGCAAGGGAGCACAGTAATGAGTTACGACGATTTTGATGGCGCAGTAGACGAACCAGTACAGGCAGAACTCGGCGACACCGAGTCAATGCTTGAAGAAGTAATTCACATGATTGCCAGCGCACCGAACGTGCCGCTGTCTAGCACTCCACGTATTGACCGCGACCATGTTGTTGGTTTGCTGCAAGACGCACTTGCAATTCTTCCTGAAGAAATTCGCCAAGCCCGCTGGATGCTGAAAGAGCGCACCGAGTTTGTGCAAAAGACACAACGCGAAGCAGACGAAATTGTTGAAGCAGCACGTGCACAAGCCGAGCGCATGGTGCAACGCACTGAAGTGGTTCGCGCGGCAGAAGCACGTTCGCGTCAAGTGCTTGAAGCAGGCGAAGCAGACGCACGTCGAATTAAGAACGAACTTGAAGACTTCTTGGATCAGCGCCTTGCAAGTTTTGAAATTTTGCTTGACCGCATTACGCGTCAAGTAAGCCAAGGCCGCGAGCGCATGCGCATTGCACCAGTTGTTGAAGAAGAAGTAGTTGCACCAACACGTGATGCCACGGGTGCAACGTTCTTCGATCACGAACGTACCGACCTGTACTAAAACTTTCCTCATGTCGGCGCCGCTCACGATCAACGTTCTTGAACTGACGCGCCGTGCAGGCACGCTAAAAGATATTGAAGTGAGTTTGCCTGTTGCCGATTTTGCATTTGGCGACGACCGCATTGCTGCAACACGCGACATTGATGTTGAGTTGCACGTTGAAAGCGTGCAAGGTGGACTTGTGGTGCAAGGCGAAGTTGGGTGCAGCACCACCATGTTGTGTCGCCGTTGCTTGCGCGAAGTTTCTGCCAACGTAGAAGTCGCCATTGACGAGATTTACCAACGCGTGCCCGACAACCCCGATGCATACGTTTTGGAAGGGGAGCAACTGGATTTAATGCCCATGGTTCGCGAAACCATGTTGCTTGGGTTGCCTGATGCGCCTTTGTGCAAGCCAGATTGCCCCGGTTTATGCCCACAATGTGGTGCAGATATGCAAAGCGACCCCTGCCAATGCCAAGCCCAGCGCACCGATGAGCGCTGGTCGGTTCTTGACCAATTACGGGGTCAACTCGGCGACTGAGCCGATATCCTTTGATCCCCAACGAACAAGTTTTTTAAGCGAAAGCCGAGCACGCGATGCCAGTACCAAAGAAAAAGAAATCGAAGATGAAGGGCCGCAGCCATATGGCAGGCGCCTGGAAACTTGGTGCACCAGCACGCAGTGTTTGCCCACGTTGCAGCAACTCGAAGTTGCCACACACAGTTTGTGGAAACTGCGGTTGGTACAAGGGTCGCGTCGCTGTAGACGTTGGCTGATAACTCTTCGGGCCCGCACATGTTGCCCGTTGCAGTTGATGCACTAGGCGGAGACAAAGCTCCCGCCGAAATTGTTGAAGGAGCCAAGCAAGCTGTCGCTGCTGGCATTCCCGTATTACTTGTTGGCCCTGCCGATTTAGCTGATCGTGGTGACTTGCCGCTGCACGTTGCAACCGAGTTCATCGATATGCACGAAGACCCTGCAAGTTCGGTGCGCAACAAAAAAGATTCAACGCTTGTCGTTTCTGCAGACTTAGTTCGCGACGGCATTGCAAGCGCAATGATTTCTGCCGGCAACACCGGTGCAACCATGGCCAGTGCGCTGTTACGAATGGGTCGCATTAAAGGCGTGAAGCGCCCGGCCATTGCCACGCCAATTCCTGTTCCTGGCAGCACACCAACCGTCATGTTGGACGCCGGTGCAAACGCAGAAGTGGAAGCCGAATGGATGACGCAGTTCGCCGTGATGGGTTCGGTGTATGCCAATGCTCGTTACGGCATTGAACGTCCACGTGTTGGCTTGTTGTCAATTGGTGAAGAACCAGGCAAAGGCGACACGTTGCGCAAGAAGAGTTTTGAATTGCTGAGTGTAATGGACAACATCAACTTCATTGGCAACGTTGAAGGCCGCGACATTATGACGCCAGACGTTGACGTTGTGGTGACCGACGGTTTCACGGGCAACGTTGCGCTGAAAACGCTTGAAGGCACCATGCGCATGATTGTGAAGGAATTGTTTGCCAGCATTGGCCAACCACAATACAAAGAACACGCTGACGCGTTGATGCCTGCATTGTTGGATCTGTATTCCAAGTTCGACCCCGATTCAACGGGCGGCGCAATTTTGTTAGGCGTAGATGGCGTGTGCATTATTTCGCACGGATCGTCAAGTGCACGCGCAATGTTGAACGGCATCAAAGTTGCCAAAGACATGGTGGACTGCGACATGGTTGGGCTTATTGCCTCAGCGCTGAAGTCTGATGCCTGATCTTTCGCAGTTGAGCGCCCGTCTGGGCTACGCATTTACCGATATTTCATTGCTCGAAACGGCCATGCATCACCGTTCGTGGAACGCCGAAAACGATGGCGGCGAAAGCAACGAACGGTTGGAGTTTTTGGGCGACGCCGTTCTTGGTTGGGTTGTTGCCGACATTGTGTACACGCAACACAGCGACTTGCCTGAAGGAAAACTGACCGACTTGCGCAAGAGCGTGGTGAACGCGAATGCGCTTGCCGAAGTTGCTGTTGATTTGGGCATTGGCGAACACTTGATGCTGGGCAAAGGCGAAGACACCGCAGGTGGTCGCGAGAAGACATCCATTCTTTCCGACGCGCTTGAAGCCGTAATTGGCGCTGTGTATATAGACGCCGGCCCGCAAGCAACACACGACGTGGTGAGTGCACTGATGGGCAAGCGCATCGTTGATGCCGTTGGTGGGCTTGACCGTTTGGATGCCAAAACTCGTTTGCAGGAACTGGCTTCAAAACTTGAAGCGCACGTTCATTACAAAGTGGAAGACGAAGGCCCAGACCACGAGAAGATGTTTTTTGCCACTGTGTTTGTTGGCGACCGCGAACTTGGTTACGGCGAAGGCAAGTCGAAGAAGGCTGCAGAACAAATTGCCGCAGAAATTGCGTGCGATGTGCTGAACAGCGAACTTCCTGCGTAGCTGCGGCACTCGTCATGCCTGAACTTCCCGAAGTGGAAACCGTTCGACGCGGCATTGAAAGTCATGTTGTTGGCAGACGTATCACTCGTGTTGAAGTTGGACGCGAACGCACGGTGCGTCGCACTAGTCGCGAAGCGTTGATTGACGGTTTGTCGGGAACAACTGTTGTTGCTGCTAATCGACGCGGAAAATATTTGCTGTGTCCACTCGACAGCGGTGAAGAGATGATGATTCACCTGCGCATGAGTGGGCGAGTACTCGTTGCACCTGCAGGTAGTGAGCGACCACCGCACACACATGTGGTATTGCACTTGCAACCGAATGCTGGTGAGGTTGCAAACGAAATGTGGTTTGTAGACCCGCGCACGTTTGGCGAAGTGGTGGTGTTCGACCCAGCACGTCTTGCTGTTGAAATGCCCGACTTGGCAAAGCTTGGCGTTGACCCGCTGGTTGATGAATTCACGCCCGAAATTTTGCGCGAGCGGTTTGCGCGTAAGCGCGGCAACTTGAAAGCAACGTTGCTTGATCAACATGTGCTTGCCGGCATTGGAAACATTTATGCCGACGAAATTATGCATCGCGCAAAATTGCGTTGGAGTCGCGTGCCGTCATCGCTTTCTATGCGCACGTTGGTGCGGTTGCACGAATCCATTGTGCATGTGCTGACCAAAGCAGTGGAGGCGGGCGGCAGCACGCTGGACGACACGCAATATGTAGACATTGACGGTGAACAGGGCTGGTTTCAGACCGAGCACCGGGTGTATGGCCGGGCTGGCGAGGTGTGCTTAACGTGCAAAAAGGCCCGTATTTCGCGCACTGTGGTGGCGGGTCGAACCACCTGTTATTGCGCCCACTGCCAGCACTAGTTTTCCTCAAGCGGGAGTTGGCGAATCTTTGGAATTGGGCCGATTCAACTATTCTCGGCGACTGACGTGTTCCTCAAATCGCTAACCCTCAAAGGATTTAAGTCCTTCGCAGACACCACGGTGATGGAACTCGAACCAGGTGTCACTGTTGTGGTGGGACCAAACGGTTCGGGTGGATGCCATTGCGTGGGTGCTTGGCGCCCAAGCACCGTCGTCGGTGCGTTCGCAAAAGATGGACGACGTCATTTTCGCGGGAACGGCAAAGCGCCCAGCACTTGGTCGAGCAGAAGTGATGCTCACCATCGACAACTCGGCTGGCCTGTTGCCAATTGAGTTCACCGAAGTAACCGTCAGTCGTATTTTGTTCCGCAGTGGCGAAAGTGAATATGCCATCAACGGTGTTGAGTGCCGTTTGCTCGATGTGCAAGAGCTGTTGTCGGATGCTGGTGTTGGTCGTCAGCAACACGTCATCATCAGTCAGGGACAAATTGACGCGGTGTTGAACGCGCGACCTGAAGACCGTCGCGCGATTATTGAAGAAGCCGCCGGTGTATTGAAGTATCGCAAGCGCAAAGAAAAGTCGGAGCGTCGACTTGAAGGTACCGAAGCAAACTTGATGCGCGCACAAGACTTGTTGCGCGAAGTTCGCCGCAACTTGAAGCCACTCGAGCGTCAAGCAGAAAGCGCACGTCGACATGGCGCGCTCATTTCTGAATTGCGTGCATTGCAGTTGTTCTTGGCTGGTCGCGAAATTCAAAGCTTCCAGTCGCGCTTAACCAACCTTGCAAATGACAAGTTGGCTGGCGAAGAAGCCGAGCGTGGCATTCGCGCAAAACTTTCTGGCCTTGACACCACGGTTATGGCAGCCGAAGCGCAACTAAGCGCACGCGGCGACAGCGGAGTAAACGACGAACTCGTGCGCATTGAGCATTTGCGCGGACGTGCGCGTGGGTTGCTTGCAGTTCTTGCCGAACGTCGTCGTTCGGTAGAGCGCGACCGCGGTCAATTGATGGACTCTGGTGTTATTGCAACCCTTGAAGCCGACGCTGCAAACCTTCGCAACGAACTTGCCAAGGTTGTTGAGCAGATCAATTCGTATGAAGCAGTAAGTGCAAGTGGCGGTGTAGGCGGCGACCACACAGCAACACTTGAAGAGGCACGCCAAGCAACTGAAAAGGTTGGCGCATTGAACGCGCAAGTGCGCGGACTGAACGAAGACATTGACCGCTTGCGCATTGTTGTTGCAACTGATGTGCGCAACGAAGCCGAACTTGCGCAACGACTTGTTGAAGCCGACCAGGCTCGAGTTTCTGCAGAAGTAACACTTGATGGCGCGCAGAGTTTGTATGGCACAGCACAAAGTGACGCCAACATTTCGGCTGCTCGCGCCGAGGCATTGCAATTGGCACTCGATGCCAACAGCACCAGTTCTGCTGCACTTCGCGATGTTGAAGGTGCCCTTGGTTCACTTGGTGATTTGATCGAGATCGACGCCGAAAAGCGTGTTGCCGTGCAGGTTGCACTGGGCGATGCGTTGTCGGCGGTGGTGGCGCGAAACGTAGACGCCGCGCGCCGTGCATTGCAAGAACTTCGCCAAAGCGGAAGCGTTGGAGCGGTGTTGGCGTTGAACGCCATTACCACCGTGCCAAGTGCTCCAACTATTAACAACGGTGTCAGCATTCGCTCAAGCGTTCGCGCCAAAGCAGGCGAAAACGAAGTGCAAATTAACCGTTTGCTCGACGTATTGCTTTCGCGGGTGGTGTTTGTACAAAGTTGGGCAGACGCAGTTGATGCCGCACTTGCTCACCCAGAGATGGTGGTTATTACCGGCGACGGCGACAAGTTTGCATCGTCGGGCTTGCGCATTGGCGCAAGCGGCGTAACCGCAGCAGCACTTGAAGAAGCACAGCGTCGCGCAGAGCGTGCAGCCGATGCGTTGAAGCGCGCAGAAACTGACTTGGCAACTGCTCGCACACGCGTTTCACAAACTCGCGACGCTCACGCTTCGGCACTTACGTTGCTCGAGCGTCACCGTGCACAGGCTTCGGCAAATAACGGCCAGCTCAGCACCGCATACGACGCGTTGCGTTCGGTGCAAGCCGAGTTGCAAGGCTTGCTGTCGGTATTGCGTAACGACCTTGAAGTAAAAACTGCAGGCTTGCAAGAGCGTCGCACCTTCTTGCAGTCGCGCCTGACCGATGTTGAAGCACGACTGAACGCCGACGTTGAAGCGCGTAACGCCGCAGCCGAGCGCCGCACCAAGATTGAACAAGGCCTCACTGCACTTGTTCGTTTGAGTGCACAAGTTGAAAAGCATTCGACAGCACTGGATGCACGTCAGAACGAATTGCAAGAAGCACGCCGTCGCCAAAGCGATGAAGTGCGCGCAATTTCGCAGCGTTTGGACGAAGCACGCAAAGAACGCAACGCAAGTGAAACCGCACTTGAAGAGCGCCGCGAGCGCAACCGTCGCGTTGAAGTGGAAGAAGCCGAAGTGCGCATGCGCTTGGAAGCAACCATCGAAGCATTGCGTCGCGACCATTCGGTTGAACCACAAGTTGCTGTTGACTCGCCAATGCCAGAGTTGCCAGAAAACACTTCGCCAATTACCAAGGTGCGCGAACTAGAACGCGAACTTCGTTTGATGGGCCCAATTAACCCGCTGGCACTTGAAGAGTTTGACGAGTTGCAAAAGCGTCACACGTTCCTTGAAGAACAACTTGAAGACGTGAAGAACACGCGCCGCGAACTGATCAAGGTGATTAAGCAAGTGGACATGGAAATTCAGTCCACGTTTGCTTCGGCATACAGCGACGTGCGCGACAACTTTGAGAAGTTGTTCGGCGGCCTGTTCCCAGGCGGTCAAGGCAAGCTGATTCTTACTTCGCCAGACGACTTGTTGAATACCGGTATTGAAGTGGAAGCCAAGCCAAGCGGTAAGAACGTGAAGAAACTGTCGCTGCTTTCGGGTGGAGAGCGTTCGCTCACCGCGCTGGCCTTCTTGTTTGCTGTGTTCCGCAGCCGCCCTTCTCCGTTCTATGTAATGGACGAAGTTGAAGCCGCACTGGACGACGTGAACTTGCACCGCTTCCTCACGCTTGTTGATGAATTCCGCAAGGACGCACAGTTGCTGATCGTTTCTCACCAAAAGCGCACCATGGAAGCGGGCGACTGCTTGCTTGGCGTAACCATGCAACCAGGTGGTTCGAGCCGCGTGATTGTCGAACGCGCCGCGACTACTTCCGCATAGCCTGAGTGTTGCAATGAGCAACTTTCCCATCATTTTCTTAATCCTTGCCGCCGTTGTGCTGGTGTTTGGGTTTGGCGTAGTTATTCAGAGCCGTCGCAAGAAGCCAACACCAGTAATTGCGCCAGTATCAAAGAAAGTTGTTGCGCCTGCGCCGGTTGTTGAAACCGTTGTCGAGGCCGCGCCAGTCGTTGAAGAAGCGCCAGCTGTTGTTGAACCTGTTGTTGTTGAAAAGAAGCGCTCGTTTAAAAACGTGCTCGCCGGCGCCGTTAGCTCGGTACTTGGTCGTGGCGAGATAAACGACACCAGTTGGGACGACTTAGAAGAAGCATTGTTGCGCGCCGACGTTGGCGTGAAAGTTGCACAAGCGTTGCTCGAGCCATTGCGTGCACGTGTGAAG
>JBIKHN010000040.1:0-10705 GCA_044362135.1 Ilumatobacteraceae bacterium
TGATGGACACGCGCTGGGCCGACTGGACTCGCGATGCAGAACAAGCATTGAGCGAACTTCGCAAGCGCTGCTCAAAAGTTGTTGTCGTGGGCCTATCCATGGGTGGAGCAATCACCTTGTGGCTTGCATCGCGACATGCAGACCTTTCAGGAATTGTGTGCATCAATCCAACGACAAAATCATCAGCATCAAAACTTGCCGGTGCTCGTCTTGCGGTGAAAACAGGAAAGAAATCGATGCCAGCAATTGGTAGTGACATCTCAGACCCTGCTGTGAAGGAAAGTTCCTACGACGCAACACCACTTGCTGCTGCAGTTTCATTGTTTGCAGACGGTCTGAAGCCATTGTCAAAGAAGTATGGATCGATCAAAGTTCCGTTGTTGTTGTTCACGGCGACGAACGATCATGTGGTGAACCCAAATGAAAGCGATTTCCTGGTAAGTAAGTACGCAGGAAATATCGAACGAGTAACTCTCGAGCGAAGCTTTCACGTAGCCACACAAGATGTTGAAAAGGAAACCGTAAATGCAAAAGCTCTCGAGTTCGCAAAGCGAGTTACTGCCTAAGTGAATGTGCTTGCATCTCTTCCCAGTCCAAGTAGCGGAGCGCTAGAACTCGGACCATTGAAACTCAATGCATACGGCGCAATGATTGCGCTTGGCGTCGTTGCTGCGGTGTGGCTTTCGGGTCGACGTTTAGAAAAGCGTGGTGCCGGCACACGTGAAGACATGAGCTCCATTGCTTTGTGGGCTGTGCCTGCAGGAGTAATTGGTGGGCGCATCTATCACGTGATTACCGACTGGCAATTGTTTAGTGATCACCCGGAACGCATATTTCAAATCTGGAAAGGTGGCCTTGGAATTTGGGGTGGAATTTTCTTAGGTGTTGTCGTGGGAATTTGGGTAGGTCGCAAACGTGGAATTTCTACTGCGGTGTTACTGACGTGTGTTGCACCAGCGTTACCACTTGCACAAAGCATCGGACGCTGGGGTAATTGGTTTAATCAGGAACTCTTTGGCCGACCAACAACATTGCCGTGGGCGTTGGAAGTTTCTGATTTCCGCACCAAACAAGCTGGCTATCCGGTGGGCACATTGTTTCATCCAACATTTCTGTATGAATCACTTGCGTGCTTGGCACTATGTGGATTGTTGTTGCTCGTGGATAAAGCAGAGAAGCGTCCCGGCTATTTGTTTCTCTATTACACAGCGGGATACACCTTGTTTCGCTTCTTCATTGAAGGACTGCGCATCGACCCAGCGCATTCGGCTGGCGGATTGAGACTCAATCAGTGGGTTTCCTTAGTGGTGTTTACTGTGTCGGTGAGCATGTTGGCGCTGACTCGCCGCACCAAATCTGATTTGCCCGCTTAGCCAATAGCATTACGGGTTGTGAGCACCCCGTCGTCAGGTTCAAGCCCAGCACGAATCACCGCTGAAGTAGTGGCCAAGGTCGCCAAGCTGTCCAGTCTGCAATTAAGTGATGCCGAGTTGGCGCTGATGACCACACAGCTCTCGGGCATGCTCGATCACTTCGCCGACATTGACAAGCTCGACCTCGACAATGTTGCGCCACTTGCTCAACCGTTTCCGCTGAAGAACGTGTTCCGTGAAGACGTTGTTGTTGCAGGTCTTGACCGCGACGAAGTATTGGCTGCTGCACCTGCCGCAGAAGACGGAAGATTCCGTGTCCCGCCATCGCTGGGTCTAGGTGAACAGTAATGACGAAGCCTTTCGCCACCGTTGTTGACATTGCCCAAGATATTGCTTCGGGCAAAACTTCTGCTGTTGAAGTGTTAGAGCAACACCTTGCACGCATTACTGAGCGTGAAGGAGAAATCAACGCATTTAACTTGGTAACAACCGAGCAGGCTCGTGCAACCGCGCAACAAGTTGATGCCGACATCAAAGCTGGCAAACCTGTCGGTGCACTTGCCGGCGTTCCTGTTGCGTTGAAAGACAACATGTGCACGCGCGGCATTGAAACCACATGTTCGTCAAAAATTCTTGAAGGCTGGAAGCCGCCGTACGACGCAACAGTGGTGACGCGCTTGCAACAAGCCGGCGCAGTCATGGTTGGCAAAACCAACCTTGACGAATTTGCGATGGGATCAAGCACGGAGAACTCTGCTTTTGGCCCAACGAAGAATCCACTCGACACATCGCGTGTTCCTGGTGGTTCAAGTGGTGGCAGTGCTGCTGCAGTTGCCGCGGGTTTTGCTGCTGCAAGTTTGGGTTCAGATACTGGTGGAAGTATTCGTCAACCAGCATCGCTGTGTGGTCTTGTTGGTGTGAAGCCAACGTATGGACTTGTCAGTCGTCAAGGAATCGTTGCGTTTGCCAGCAGTCTCGATCAAGTTGGTCCATTCACGCACACCGTTGCCGATGCTGCACTGATGATGGAAGTCATCGGTGGCCACGACCCGCTCGATTCCACTTCATTGCCACAGCCAATGCCTTCGCTCACCAGTGTGCTTGGCCAAGGCGTGAAAGGAATGCGCATCGGTCGTCTTGCAGACATGCCCGATGGTTGTGAACCGGAAGTGCTTGCACGGATGGATGCTGCATATGTTGCGTTGCAAGCAGCAGGTGCAACCATTGTTGACATTTCGTTGCCATCGCTGTCGTATTGCCTCACGGCGTACTACTTAGTTGCACCTGCAGAAGCAAGCAGCAACTTGGCTCGTTACGACGGTGTTCGTTATGGAATGCGCGTTGAAACTGGTGACTTGCACTCAATGTATGGAGCAACTCGCGCAGCCGGGTTCGGTGCAGAAGTAAAGCGCCGCATCATGCTTGGAACGTACGCATTGTCGGCTGGTTACTTCGATGCCTATTACGGCAAAGCGCTAAAGGTTCGCCGCCTGATTGCAAACGACTTTGCTGCAGCGTACGAAAAGTGCGATGTGATCCTGACGCCAACATCGCCAACCGTGGCGTTCCCACTTGGCGACAAAACAAGTGATCCACTCACCATGTATTTGTGCGATATTTTCACCATTCCAACCAACCTTGCAGGCCATGCCGCAATGAGCGTTCCGTTTGGAACTGGTGCGCACAACATGCCAGTTGGCGTGCAGGTGCTTGCGCCAGCACTTGGAGAACAAACCATGTTCCGTGTTGCAGCCGAATTGGAGCGTGCATCATGAGCAACGCATCATCTGCACCACAGCACAGCACCGATTTGCCAAACGGTTGGGAAATGGTCGTTGGTCTTGAAGTGCACGTGGAATTGGATACGAAAACCAAGTTGTTTTCGGCTAGTCCAAACCGTTTCGGTGACGAACCAAACACCAACATTGACCCTGTAACGCTTGGCCTTCCCGGCGCGTTGCCAGTGCTCAACAAGCACGCAGTGGAACTAGCGATTCGTTTGGGTCTTGCACTGAATTGCACGGTGCAACCAAGCACGTTCCACCGCAAGAACTACTTCTATCAAGACATGCCAAAGGCATATCAAATCAGTCAATACGACCAGCCAATCAACATTGACGGTTTCATGATGCTGCCTGGCGATGTGCGCATTGGTATCGAGCGTGCGCACTTAGAAGAAGACACCGGCAAGTCAACGCACATCGGTGGCACCAGTGGCCGTATTCATGGCAGCGACTATTCACTTGTCGACTTCAACCGTGCTGGTGTTCCTCTCGTTGAAATCGTTTCGCGCCCAGACATTCGTAACTCCGATCAGGCTCGTCAGTACGTTGCAGAACTGCGCTCCATTTTGTTGGCTGTTGGAGCAAGCGACGCAAAGATGGAAGAGGGTTCCATGCGCTGCGACGTGAACGTGTCGGTGCGCAAACCTGGCGCGGAGTTTGGAACACGCTGTGAAATTAAGAACGTCAACTCCATTCGCGCTGTGGGCAAAGCAATTGACTACGAGGCTCGCCGTCAAATTGATGTGTTGGAATCGGGCGGAACCATTCGTCAGGAAACGCGTCACTGGGACGATGGCGAAGGTCGCACACACACGTTGCGCACGAAAGAAGACGCCGACGATTACCGGTATTTCTTAGAGCCCGACTTGGTGTTGCTTGACCCAGATCAAGAATGGATTGAAAGCATTCGTGCATCGTTGCCAATGTTGCCTGCCGCACGTCGCGCACAACTTGCAACGCTCACTGGCGCGAACAAGGAAAGCGAATCGGTGTATGTCATCGTTGAACGCGGGCAAGACGATTATGTTTCTGCCGTTGCGCAAGCTGGCGGCGACGCAGCGCGTGCATTGGTGTACGTGCAACAAGCATTTGCAGAGGAAGGCTCAGCTCCACGAGTTGCAGCGAAAGATATTGCAACGCTCACGCAAATGGAACGCGATGCAAAAATCACTGCAACGCAAGCAAAAACGATTTTGTCGGAAATGGTGGCCAACGGTGGAGGAGACCCAGTTGCTCTTGCGGCTGCGAAAGGTTTCGAAGCACTCGACACCAGCGCAGTCGAAGCCATGGTCGATGCAGCAATTGCTCAACAAGCAGACGCCTGGGCGAAATATTGCGCCGGCGAAGAAAAGGCGATGGGGGCTCTTGTGGGAGCCATTATGAAGGCCTCTCAGGGCAAGGCAGATGGCAAGGTAGTCACGGCCATTCTGCAGGCCCGCCGTTCCCAGTAAGGGTTTGAATGTTCGTGTTACATAAAATGTTAGGCATGCCTAACTGTTAGGGTTGCCTAACTATCAGGTGTTAATTCGAACGAAGGAGACAGCATGAGCAGGGTTTCACGGGGAATGAAGGGGCTCGTTGCTGTTGTTGCGCTTGCGTTAGTTGGCAGTGCGTGTGGTTCAGAAACGAATTCTGCAGTTGATGGCGACGAGAGTTCAGCATCTGTTGTTGTGTACAGCGGTCGAAGTGAAGGTTTAGTTGGTGAACTCTTTGCTGCGTTCACTGCCGAAACCGGAATCGAAGTTGATGTTCGTTACGGAGACAGTGGTGAAATGGCTGCTCTCATTTTGACTGAGGGATCAAGTTCGCCAGCTGACTTGTTTTTCTCACAAGATGCAGGAGCGCTTGGTGCAGTTGAAGAAGCGTCATTGTTTGCAACCTTGCCGTCTGAAACATTGTCGCTTGTTGAATCCAAGTATTCATCGCAAACAGGCAATTGGGTTGGAACAAGCGGGCGAGCACGTGTGGTTGTCTATAACCCTTCGTTAGTAGACACGCCTCCTGCGGGCATTGATGACTTACTCGACCCTAAATGGTCGGGAAAGATTGGTTATGCGCCAACGAATGCGTCGTGGCAATCGTTTGTAACCGCGTTGCGCGTAACTCGTGGTGAAGATGCTGCTCGCACCTGGTTGAAAGGTTTTGCCGCCAACAAGCCTGTCGCTTACGAGAAGAATGCAGTTGTCCGCGATGCAGTGAACTCGGGTGATGTTGCTCTCGGTTTAACAAATCACTACTACTTGTTCGAAAAGATTATTGCTGAAGGCTCTGCAGCGGTGGTTGCCAAAAACCATTACTTCACAAACGGAGACATTGGTGGACTTGTCAATGTTGCCGGTGTGGGAATGTTGCAGTCCTCAAAAAATCAAAAGTCCGCACTTGCGCTCATCAACTATCTGCTTTCACCAGCAGGACAGGATTACTTCGCGCAGAAGTCGTTTGAATATCCACTTGTCGCTGGAATCGCGCAATATGCAGAATTGCCAGCTCTTGCAGATCTCAATTCGCCAAACATTGACTTGTCGGACTTGAAGTCAATTGCCCTCACGCAGGAAATGCTTGAAGAAGTAGGGCTGCTTACAAAATGAGTTCAACGCGGCGGGTGCCAAAGTCTCTTTTGGTTCCCGCTGTTGTTTCTGCTGTGTTTAGTCTTGTTCCACTTTGGTATCTACTCGATACTGCGGTTGCGACCGGACTGAACACTGCATTGCAGGAGATTTTCCGCTCGTCCACGTTGAGGGTTGTTACACGCAGTGTGGTGTTGGCGGCTTGTGTTACTGCAGCGTCGGCAGTTATCGGAACTATTGCTGGCTGGGCATTGGTACTTTCGGGAATCCGACCTCGCGCTTTACTGCTTGTGATGCTGTCGCTGTCTCTTGCAATTCCCTCGTATTTGTCCGCTTTTGCTTGGATCTCGTGGCTTCCTTGGCTCAGCGGTTTTTGGGGCGCTTTCATTGTTCTCACGCTGGTGTCGTATCCCTTCGTCATGCTTCCAGTCGTTGCCTCGTTGCGCGCAGCAGACCCAATGCAAGAAGAGATTGCGCGTTCGCTGGGCCGAAGTGATCTAAGTATCTTTTTCTCGGTCACACTTGGCCAAACCCGCACTGCAATAACTGGTGGCGCATTGCTTGTTGCGTTGTATGCATTAAGTGATTTCGGTGCCGTTGCTGCCATGCGTTACGAAGCATTTACCTGGGTGATTTACGGCGCTTACCGTGCAGGTTTCAATCCAGCGCGTGCTGCGGTTCTCTCACTCGTGCTTGTTGGTGTTGCACTTGTGGTGACGTTGCTTGAATCAAAGGTGCGGGGACGTGCCGGTGCTCAACGAATTGGAAGTGGTGTAAGTCGACTGCGGTCTGTGAAACCGAAAAGACAACATCAGATTTTCGCTTGGTTGTTCTCGGTTGTGATCGTGGGTGGTGGAGTAGGAGTTCCCTTGGTCAGCGTGATTACTTGGATGTTCCGAGATTCTCAGACAGAAATTGCAAACGTTGATGTCATTCGGGCAATCGTGTCATCATTTGAAATTGGAACGTTCACCGCAATTGCAACAGTGCTTGTTGCTTTACCTGTTGCGCTTGCTGCAGCTCGTTACTCCGGCCGATTGGTGAAGTTCTTGGAGCAAGCAACTTATGTTTCTCATGCGCTCCCAGGAATCGTGATTGCAATTGCCATGGTGTTCTTTGGGTTACGCACCATGCGTGCTTGGTATCAGGAAATTCCTCTGTTGGTGTTAGCGCAAACTGTCATTTTTATTCCTCTGGCAGTTGCCTCGATGCGGTCCTCTATAGAACGAAGCACTGCTGCCGTAGAAGATGTTGCTCGAAGTCTTGGTACAAGTCCTGTAACAACCGCAATTCGAGTCACATTGCCCATTGCCCTTCCAGGTGTGCTTGCCGCAGTTGCATTGACGTTGCTTTCATCAGTGAAAGAACTTCCAGCAACATTGCTGCTCAGGCCAACTGGTACGGAAACCTTGGCAACAAGCATTTGGAAATACAGCGCGATCTCCGATTACGCATCGGTTGCGCCGTTTGGAGTTGCACTTATTCTGCTTTCGGCGGTGCCAGTGGCGGTCATGACTGCCACAATGAGTGTTGGGCGAGCGGAGTAACTTCACATGAACACGGCATTATCCATTGAGCATGTTTCCCATTGGTATGGGGATAAACAGGTGCTTTTTGATATCAGCCTCGATGTCCCGCGCGGTTCAATTACTGCAGTTATCGGGCCATCGGGTCAAGGTAAGACCACGCTGCTTCGCATTATCGGTGGTTTCGAAATTCCGCGAAATGGAGTTGTTCGCATTGGTGAGCGCGTTGTGAACGAACAAGGAAAGTGTCTCATTGCATCTGAGCGTCGCGGAGTGTCAATCGTTCCGCAAGAAGGAGCACTGTTTCCACACTTATCAGTTGGAGGAAATGTTGCATTTGGTCTTTCGCAAAGACGCGGCACTCAGGCAAAGCAGCGTGTCGCAGAAGTACTTGAAATTGTTGGTCTTGCGGGAATGCAAAAAATGCGACCACACCAGTTGTCTGGAGGCATGCAACAGCGTGTTGCACTCGCACGAGCATTAGCACCGCATCCAGAACTGATTTTGTTGGATGAACCATTTGCTGCACTCGACATGAATCTCCGCGAATCTGTGCGCGACGAAACCATTCGTACATTGCGCGCAGAAGGCGCAACAGTGTTGTGGGTAACCCATGACCAAGAAGAGGCATTGGCTAATTCTGATCGCGTTGCCGTGTTGCTTGACGGACACATTCGTCAAGTTGCAACTCCCTCAGAGTTGTATGCCCATCCATCCGACAAACAAACAGCGGAATTTGTTGGCGATGTAGTGGTGTTGAACGGATCCACCACCATTAGTTCTTCAAAAGTCAGTTGCGCACTCGGAGAATTGGCGTTGTCTGAAAACGCCACAGCAGATGGTGAAGTGCACGTGGTGGTTCGTCCCGAACAAATGCAGATATCGAGCAACGCAACTAGCAACAGTGTGAGTGGTGTAGTAGTGGCAACTAAATTCTTTGGACACGACGGTCTTATTCAGGCGCGACTTGCTTCCACCGAGATGGTGACCGTTCGGGTTCAGGCCGATGCACTGCCAGTTGTTGGCAGTCAGGTGCATATTTCAGTGCGTGGTCCCGTGCGCGCATATACGCGCTAGCGACTGTGCAGCAACTTCGTTGGCAACTAGCCTGAATGGCGATGACAAAGCCAACTGAAACCCCTGTAGATGTCAAGCCACGCAGTCGCGACGTAACCGACGGAAATCAAAAAGCCGCAGCGCGCGCAATGTTGCGTGCAGTTGGCTTAACCGATGACGATTGGCAGAAGCCACAAATCGGTATTGCATCATCCTGGAACGAAGTAACGCCGTGCAACGCCTCGTTACGTCGACTTGCTGACAGCGCAAAAAAGGGTGTGCGCGCAAATGGTGGAGTAGCGCTTGAATTCGGCACCATCACCGTGAGCGACGGAATCAGCATGGGTCACGAAGGAATGCGCGCAAGTTTGGTGAGCCGCGAAGTTATTACCGACAGTGTTGAAACTGTTGTTCATGCCGAGCGCTTTGACGGTTTCGTTGGTCTTGCAGGTTGTGACAAGAGCATTCCCGGAATGCTCATGGCTGCAGCGCGCCTCAACCTTCCGAGCGTGTTTGTGTACAACGGCTCAACTATGCCTGGTGTGCACAATGGAAAAAACATCGACATCACCACGGTGTTCGAAGCCATTGGTGCGTGTGCTGCAGGCACCATGTCACAAGAAGAACTTGGCGAAATTGAACGTGCAGCGTGCCCAGGTGAGGGCGCCTGTGGCGGAATGTTTACTGCCAACACCATGAGTTCGATTGCCGAAGCACTTGGCATGAGTCTTCCTGGAACTGCTTCACCACCTGCAATTGACAAGCGCCGCGAAAGTGACGCAGAGCGTGCAGGCGCAGCAGTCATGAACCTTGCAATGAAAGGCATCTACGCACGCGACATCATGACGAAGAAGGCATTCGAAAATGCCATCGCCATGGTGAACGCATTGGGCGGAAGCACGAACGCGGTGTTGCACATTCTTGCGATTGCCAACGAAGCACAAGTTGATATCGACCTCGACGACTTCAACCGCATTGCAGCAAAAGTTCCACACATTGCCGACACGAAGCCAGGCGGCAAGTATCACATGACCGACATTGACCGCATTGGTGGTGTGCCTGTGGTGTTGAAGCACTTGCTCGATGCAGGTTTGTTGCACGGCGACGTCATGACGTGCACGGGAAAAACCATGGCCGAAAACTTGGCAGAAATCAATCCGCCAGCACCGGACGGTGATGTTGTGCATCCACTTTCCGATCCAATTCATGCTGAAGGTGGAATCAACATTCTCACTGGCTCACTTGCACCAAAAGGTTCAGTGGTCAAAGTTGCTGGTCTCTCCAAAGATCAAATGTTGTTTGAAGGTGAAGCACGCGTGTTTGACGGCGAAGACGGCGCAATGGCTGCAGTTCTTGCTGGTGAAATTACACCTGGAACAGTCATCGTCATTCGTTATGAAGGACCAAAGGGCGGCCCAGGCATGCGCGAAATGCTCGCCATTACTGGTGCGCTGAAAGGTGCGGGTCGTGGTTCAGACTGCGCACTCATTACCGACGGTCGCTTCAGCGGTGGCACGTGGGGGTTCTGCATTGGTCACGTTGCACCAGAGGCAACCGATGGCGGTCCAATTGCCTTCGTGAAGAACGGCGATCGCATTCGTATCGACGTGCACACGAAGAGCTTGAACTTGCTTGTTAGCGATGACGAACTTGCAAACCGACGCAAGGGTTGGAAGCCAAACGCACCGCGCTACACCAGCGGCGTGTTGGGCAAGTATGCCAAGTTGGTGCAAGGAGCCGAGACCGGCGCCATCACCAACATCATTAGCTAGTTTTCGCGGTCAACTTTCGCGAAAGTAGGCGACCAAGGCCGAGCAATAAGCCAAGTGTGATCACGGTGACGATGATGAATGCGGTTGCAATACCGCGGTCGAATACCACTCGTCGCAGGAACAGGCCACCAGCAACGGTGATTACCCACGTTGCAACAAATGATGCTCGGTTAAATGGTCCGCGCCAGGTGCGCAACACGACCCATGATGTCAAGAGAGCAATAAGAAACGGTGCTGCAAGGTTGATGATCCCATAGACATCGGATGATCCATCGTGGTTTCGTTGTCCTATAACAACAAAAACCACGACTGCAACAACATCAATTACTCCCGCAATAATCGCGGAGAGCTTAGGCCTCGTCGTAATACTCGCGTCCAAGGTGCGTGATCTGGTCTTCGTTCATCATCCAGCGCAACGTGTTCTTCAACTTTGCAAGCTGAACAAACAAGTCGTGTTCTGGGTGAAGTCCTGGTGCAACCTGTGGGCTCTTGTAATAGAACGACAACCACTCTTGAATGCCACCAAGGCCGGCACGCTGTGCCAAGTCCATGAACAACACGAGGTCGAGCGCAAGTGGGGCAGCAAGGATGCTGTCGCGGCACAAGAAGTTGACCTTGATCTGCATT
>JBIKHN010000135.1:0-3908 GCA_044362135.1 Ilumatobacteraceae bacterium
AATCGATGGGACCTGCCAGGCGGTCCGATCAACCATCTTGACGAAGTGCTCCTTCGCGCCGGATACGGGATTGACACCACTTACGAGAATTGCGATGCGTTCCTTTTTGCACTCGTGAAACGTGCGGCCCACGATGAACTGGCTGCCCGAATCGTATTGCAGCGCATCCTTCCACCGCTCATTGCAATTGCTGGACGTCGAGGGCACATTGTGACTGGCGGATTCAATGCAGCGTTCAATGAGATTCTTGGACAGGCATGGATCCTGATCCGTCAATACCCCGTTGATCGCCGACCCGCAAAAATCGCTTCAAATCTGGTTCGTGATACTGAATACTTTGCATTTGTTCGCAACGCCCGACTGAAGCGTTTAGAAGTTGAGAGCTGGACCGACGATGCTGACGAAAAGTTTGTCGCTGAAGAAGATGACAGCATTGAACCAAATGTTGAACTGGCACAAATCATTCATGATGCAGTGAAACGAGGAATTCGCAGTGCTCCACTGCAACTAATCATGAGGTTGAGTAGCGGTGAGACCGTTGAAGATATCGCCGCAGAGGCTGGCGTCTGTGTACGTACCGTTCGAACTTGGCGGCGCAAGGCGATTATCGAGTTGCGTGAACGAACGCAGTGTGCGGCGTAAGTTTTGCCGTACGTAAGCGCAGTGAGTTACTCACTACAAACACGCTGGAAAACGCCATTGCTAAACCTGCCCACATTGGGTTCATGTATCCGAGTGCCGCAAGTGGAATGGCAGCAGCGTTATACACAAACGCCCAAAACACGTTTGCGCTAATGGTTCGCAAGGTTGCACGCGATAACAGAATGGCGTCCGCTACCAGACGCAAGTCACCGCTCACAATGGTTAAGTCGCTTGCGTTCATGGCAACATCAGTGCCAGTTCCCATGGCGATACCCACATCGGCTTGAGCAAGTGCAGCAGCGTCATTCACACCATCACCAACCATGGCAACTGCATAACCACGCTCTTGCAGGTCGGCAACTACACGCACCTTTTCGGCTGGAAGCACACCTGCAATCACGTGCTGTTCGTCGGTATCAATACCCACCTGTTCGGCAACGGCAACTGCAGTCGCTCGATTGTCCCCTGTAAGCAACACCGGTCGTAAACCAAGCTTGCGCAGATCGGCAATTGCTTCAGCACTGTGTTGCTTTGGCTGATCAGCAATGACGCACACACCCTTTACCGAACCGTCATATGCGACGAGCACCGCAGTATTTCCGGAGTTACGCGCGGCGTGCAATGCGTCTTTCATGTCCTTCGACACAATGGTGAGCTGCTTTTCAAACAGTGGTTCACCACCAACCATCACGCGCTTGCCGTCAACGACGCCCATCGTTCCCATTCCTGCAATTGATTCAAAATGACCAACGCCTGCAAGCGTGCCTAATTCAGTACGGGCTGCATTGGCAATTGCTTTTGCTACTGGGTGTTCACTTGCATGCTCCAATGCACCCGCAAAACTAAGCACCTCTGCACGCGTTACGCCAGTTGCACATACCACATCAATCAATTGCATAACGCCAGTTGTCACTGTTCCCGTTTTGTCAAACACCACTGTGTCAATACGACGCGTGCTCTGCAATACGTCTACACCCTTAATCACAATTCCCATTTGCGCTGCGCGACCACTACCCACCATCAACGCCGTTGGAGTTGCAAGACCAAGCGCACACGGGCATGCAATGATCAGCACGGCAACTGCTGCAGTAAATGAGTCTGCGACGCGATTTGCATTGTCGCCAAGCACATACCAACCAATAAACGTAAGCACCGAAATGACAATCACCGTCGGCACGAACACGCTGCTTACGCGATCAGCCAAACGCTGCACTGGCGCTTTTGTGGATTGCGCATCGCGCACGAGTTTTGTCATTTGAGCAAATGTCGAATCTGCACCTACTCGTCGCGCCTTCACAATGATCCGGCCCGTCAGGTTCACTGTTGTTCCAGTGACTTTGCTGCCTTTTGTTACATCAACAGGAACACTTTCACCCGTGAGCATTGAGGCATCAATGGTGGAGTCACCTTCTTGCACAATTCCATCTGCCGCAATGATTTCGCCAGGACGGACCACAATCAAATCGCCGACCTGGATGAGAGCAGCCTCAATGACCACTTCTTCGCCGTCGCGCAGCACCGTTGCATTACGCGCACCGAGCGCCAACAGTGCACGAAGCGCGTCACCTGCTCGCCGCTTTGCGCGAGCCTCAAAGTAGCGACCAGCCAACAAAAACACGGTGACCGAAACTGCAACCTCAAAATACACATGCGGTGACTCGGCCATGCCAGACATGCCTGACATGTCGTGACTGTCTGTAGCCCCACCCCAAATAATTGCCCACAAAGACCAGCCAGTTGCAGCGACAACTCCAAGTGAAATCAGCGTGTCCATCGTGGTGTTTCGATGACGTGCATTCATGAGCGCTGCACGATGGAACGGCCATGCACCCCACGTCACCACTGGTGTAGAAAGCGCCAATGCATACCACTGCCAATTAGAGAACTGGAGTGTCATAAACATGGACACCACGACAACAGGAACTGCTAGTACAAGCGACACCAGCAGCCGTGTTTTCAACATCGACACACGTTCACGAACTTCGGCATCCAACATGTCTGGAGTAGTTTCGGCAAGCGTTCGTGCGCCATAACCAAGTCCTTCAATCGTCGCAATAAATGTCGCTACGTCCGATGAAGTTGAATCAAATGCCACTCGGGCAGATTCTGTTGCATAGTTCACTGTTGCTTCCACGCCGGGAAGAGCATTCAGCCCTTTTTCGATGGACATCGCACATGCATTGCACGACATGCCGGTGATCGAAAGATCCAGCTGATTGACTACTGACTCGTCTGTACTCACTGCGTACAGTCTCGCCTTTCATTCACCCAGATGTCAGTGACATCTGACGAATTCAGGAATTAGAGACGAAAGTCTGGGCCTTGGTCGCCGTACCCGTTGAACGAGTCAATCGAAGACATAACCAGGCGGTGTGCGAGTGTGAAAACACCCGCTGTTATTAGGAGGGGGATGAACATGTTCCTAGTATTTCAGACATATCGGATTTTGTGATACACCAGACGAAAGTATCTCTAAATTAGATACTTGGTATCGCTGGGCGTGAATACCTCACTACTGTAAATAGTCCGCAGTCCTACACACCTGGAGCACAGCAATACATGACTGAAAACGATTGGTGGTTGCCTTCGCGGCTGAAAGCTGATGAAGCATCCGCTCGCTTGCTCAATGATTTTTCTCAACTGGATGCAAAGGGCGATTTCGGTTCATACCGTCGCCTTGTTCTTGGTGACACGCTTGAAAACTCAAACGCTTCTGTGCACAATGACCTTTTCCCAAGATCTAAGGTCCAACAGATTTTTAGGTTTTTAAATCTAGGTAATCCAACAACAATTCTTGATGCAGGATGTGGGTTGGGTTACACGACGACGGTGATCGCAGAAGTATTCCAAAATGCGCGCGTTCTCGGAATTGATCTAGCCGAAGATGCAATCACGTATGCAAAAAACCAGCATAAAAACGCTTCTTTTGGAGTAGTTGCACTAGATCCGTCTGGTGAACGAATCGGAACCTTTGATCTCATCTTCTGTTTTGAAATTTACCCCTTCAGCAGAAATCGAGATGCTTCATACCAATCACGGTTGATTATGAACTTGGCTGAAAACCTTTCTTCAGAGGGAAAGATCATTATTAGTCAAACGTGGAGAAACGCGGACGCTCTTCCACCAGTTTTAAGTCAAGTAGAGGCGATGTGCCCAGAGCTCTCATTTGAGGTCGTTTCCTACCCTCACCCGCGTATTCCACTCTGGATTCCCAAGCGTCTGGCCTTAGTTTGTGCAAAATTTGTTGAAAAAATCACGGGAAAAGA
>JBIKHN010000041.1:0-10638 GCA_044362135.1 Ilumatobacteraceae bacterium
TAATGCGGCGGTAAACTTGACCCACTGTGACTCGTAAATATGTTGTGCGCACCTTTGGGTGCCAAATGAATGCGCACGACTCCGAGCGAATTTCTGGATTGCTCGAGCAAGACGGCATGGAAATGGCTGAACACGAAGATGACGCCGATGTGGTGGTGTTGAACACCTGTTGCATTCGCGAAAACGCAGACGAGAAGTTGTACGGCACACTGGGCTGGTTGAAGCCGTGGAAAGAAGCCGGCAAGTCTCTTGGCCGTGAGCGCCAAATTGTTGTTGCCGGTTGCTTGGCGCAAAAAGACAAAGAAGTGGTTCGCGAAAAGGCGCCCTATGTAGACGTAGTCATGGGCACGCACAACGTGCACCGCGCAATTGACTTGCTGGACATGGCTTCGGTGCGTGGCGGTATTACTGAAGTTTTCGACGAAGCGGTTATTGATGATCATGCCTTGTTCCCAAGTGCGTTGCCTGTGAAGCGTGAGCGTTCGTATAACGCGTGGGTCACCATTCAAATTGGTTGCGATAACAGCTGCACCTATTGCATCGTGCCAAGCGTGCGTGGCGAAGAGATCTCGCGACCATTTGGCGACATCGTTGCTGAAGTACAGGGGTTGGCTGCACAAGGCGTTACCGAGATTTCGTTGTTGGGTCAAAACGTAAACAGCTACGGACGCGACCTCTCATTAGCGAAGAAGCGTGGTGGCGACTTAGACATTCGCGTGCGACCGCAATTTGCCGAGTTGCTGCGCGCAGTTGGTTCGGTTGAAGGCGTGCGTCGAGTGCGTTACGTGAGTCCACACCCAAAGGACATGAACTTAGAGACGCTGCAGGCAATGGCCGATACGGCTGCAGTATGTGAGCACCTGCACTACCCATTGCAGTCTGGTTCAGACCGCGTGTTGTCTTTGATGCATCGTGGCTACACGGCAGAGCGATACTTGTCGCGTATGCAAGAAGCACGTGCGCTTATTCCCGACTTGGCAGTAACCACCGACATAATCGTTGGCTTTCCAGGTGAAACTGAAGACGACTTCCTACGCAGCATGGAAGTTGCAGCAGAAGCACAATTCGACGCCGCGTATTTGTACATCTTCTCGCCGCGCGAAGGAACTGCAGCAGCGCTGATGACCGATGACTATTGCGACCCTGCTGTGGTGTCGCAGCGTTACGACCGCTTGAAGGTAGTGCTTGACCATTCAGCAGTGCAAAAGCACCGCGAACGCATTGGTCGCACTGAAGAAGTGATCGTTGAAGGTCGCAACAAGCGCGACGAAGAGAAGTGGACTGGCCGTACACGTCAGAACAAATTGGTGCACTTTTCAAGCGATGAAATGTTGCGTGTGGGTCAATACGCCATGGTGGAAATTCACGATGCTGCTCGATTCCACTTGTCTGGTGTGCTTACCGAAGTTGGAGAAATGCCAACACACAAAGTGCGATTGTCGGTGCAGTCAGTATGAAGCCTGTTGTAGTTCTTGGCCCAACCGCTAGCGGTAAGAGCGATAGCTGTATGGCTGCCGCGTTGGCCAATGGCAACACCGAACTCGTGGTGTGCGACGCCATGCAGGTGTACAAGCGCATGGATATTGGAACGGCCAAGCCAACAGCACAAGACCAAGCGCAAGTGCCGCACCATTGCATCGACATGGTTGCGCCCAGCGAGCGATTCACTGTCTCCGATTACCAAGTGGAGGCACGCGCTGCGGTTGCCGACATCACGGGTAGGGGAAAGAACGCGTTGGTTGTTGCAGGAACGGGTTTGTATCTCACATCGCTCATCGACGAACTGAGCTTTCCTGGTGAGTGGCCAGAAATTCGCCGCGAGTTGCAGCAAGAACCTGAAGTGTCGCGTTTGTATCGCCAGCTGAAAGAACTTGACCCAGAGGCTGCAAGCAAAATTGAACGCAGTAACCGCCGACGCATTGAGCGCGCACTTGAAGTGTGCATCGGTAGTGGCAAGCCATTCAGCGCAACTGGCCCAGGAACTGGTGCGTACCCCGACAACGGCGTAGTTCAAATTGGTTTGTTGTGGCCGCGCGAAATGTTGGTGGCTCGTGTTGAACAGCGCGTGCACAACATGATGGCCGCAGGGTTCTTAGATGAGGTGCAGCAGTTGCGTAAAGACGGCAACATGTCGCACACTGCAAAGCAGGCGCTCGGTTATGCCGAACTGTTGCGTCACCTTGAAGGCAAGTGCACGCTGGAACAAGCTGTTGGCGACATCGTTATTCACACACGTCAATTTGCTGTGCGCCAAGAGCGCTGGTTCCGCCGCGACCCACGCATTACATGGGTGAATATTGAGCGCGATCCAGTTTCCGAAATCGGTTCGGTACTGGCAAAGCACTTGCACTAGAAATACATATACATGTCGTCTCTTGCAGTCACCCTCACCAAGCATTCGGGGCTTGGCAACGATTTTTTGGTGGTGGAAGTACCAGCCGAGCAGGTTTCAGACTGGCCAGCCAATGCGCGCACGCTGTGCAACCGCACAACTGGCATCGGTGCCGATGGATTGCTGTTGCTGAGCAAAATTGACGACTCGAATTTGACCATGCGGTTGTACAACAGCGATGGATCGCTTGCCGAAATGAGTGGCAACGGCATTCGTTGCTTAGCGCAAGCGGCATACATGTTGTACGGCCACGCGGGCAATGTTGACTACATGGTGACAACCGATGCAGGCCCGCGACGCGTTGAAGTGCAACCACTGAATGCCACCACCATTAACGCATCGGTTGACATGGGTCTTATTGGCTCACTCGATGAACCTGCCAACTGGAACACGCTCGGCACCAACCCCGACCGACCAGTGGCACACATTTCTGTTGGCAACCCGCATTCAGTCGTAGGTGTTGAAGACGTAAGCATCGTTCCGTTGAAAGAGCTTGGCGAGAAGGTTCCGCACGTGAACCTAGAAATCATTGAGCCTGGTCCAGAGAGCAACGCCATCACCATGCGCGTGCATGAACGCGGTGCAGGAATTACGCAAGCCTGTGGCACCGGTGCGTGTGCAAGCGCATGGGCTGCTGTGCAATGGGGCTTGGTACCTGCAAAGGTGAGTGAAGTGATTGTGCATATGGATGGTGGCGATGTACGCGTGAAAGTGAATGCGCCACAAACTGGACACGTCACGCTTATTGGCCCGGCCGAACACGTGAGCACGCATCAGGTAGAGATCGTTCTGTGAGTAACCCGTACCAGCAAGCGCTGGGTTCAACGCTCATCGACCGCACCACGCGCGAGCGCATTGTGCTTGTTGGTGTGATCTTTGATGGACACGATGAATTAGAAGTTGACGAAAGTCTGGATGAACTTTCGCGGCTCATTGACACCGCAGGTGCAGACGAAGTTGGTCGTCTAACGCAACGCCGCGACGCTCCAGACTCTGCGTATTACATCGGTAAGGGCAAAGCGTACGAACTAAAAGAATTGTGTCTCATGGTGGATGCCGACACCGTGGTGTTCGATAATGAATTGGCGCCAGCGCAGCAATACAACTTGGAAAAGTTGTTGGGTCGAACTGCAATTGACCGCACCGCAGTCATCTTGGACATCTTCGCGCAGAACGCACACACGCTTGAAGGTAAGGCCCAAGTAGAGCTTGCATTGTTGCGCTACAAATTGCCGCGACTACGTCGTGGAATTTCAGAAGCCATGTCGCAGCAGGGTGCTGGCATTGGTTCGCGAGGCCCTGGTGAAACGAAACTTGAAGTTGACCGTCGTCGTATTCAAGACAAGATCGCCAAACTCACTCGCGACCTAAAGAACCTGCATGAAAACAGGCGGGAGCAGGGCAAGAGTCGTGCACGCAGTGGCCTTGGCTCGGTGAGCATCGTTGGTTACACAAACGCAGGTAAGTCCACATTGTTGAATCATCTAACAAACGCTGGCGTGCTTGCAGAAAACCGTTTGTTCGCAACACTCGACCCAACCACGCGCAGGCTTGCACTTCCAGGTGGAGAGCCAGTGTTGCTCAGTGACACCGTTGGTTTTGTGAAGCGCCTTCCACACGGTTTGGTGGAGTCGTTCAAGAGCACGCTCGAAGTTGCAGTACTCAGCGACTTGCTTATTCACGTGGTGGACAGCACCGCGGTCGACCCAGAAAGCCAAATTCACGCAGTGCACGAAATTCTGCAAGAAATTGGAGCGGGACCAGTGCCCGAACTGTTGGTGTTTAACAAAGCCGACTTGGCACCTGAAACTGCCCAGCGTTTGCTTTCGCAGAACGAAGGCTCTGTTGCCATTTCTGCGGTAACCGGCGAAGGGATCGACGAGTTATTGCGTACTATCGGAGATCGCATGCGCGCCATTTCGGTGGTGGTGGAACTGTTGGTTCCCTACGACCGTGGCGACATTGTGGCTTCAGTGCATCGAGAAGGAGAAGTGGTGTCTACGTCGAACGAAGATGAGGGCATTCGCATTCGCGCGCGACTTGGCGATGCTTCTATTGGTCGTTTGGCGCAGTACGTCATTAGTCAGCAGAAGGGCAGTTTGTGACACAAGGTTTTGTTCCACCTCCGTACCCATACGACCGCCTTGATGCGTTTAAGGGTGTTGCCAGCAAGTTTGATGGCGGAGTAATCGACTTATCGGTTGGCGACCCATGTGACCCACCAAGCGCTGCTGTTGTTGCAGCGTTGTCTTCGTCGAACCTCGAGCGCGGATACCCACCAAGCATTGGTATCGAACCATTGCGTGCCGCGGTGCGTTCGTGGATGCAACGCAAGTTCGACATCGACATTCCGCTGTCACAAATTGCTGCTGCTGTAGGAAGCAAAGAATACGTAGTGACCACTCCGCAGTGGATGAAACTGCGCACGCCATCGCGCGACACCGTGTTGTTTCCAGCAGTTAGCTACCCGAGCTATGCAATGGGCGCAACGCTTTCTGGTTGCAGGCCGGTTGCTGTGCCAATGACGCCAACAGGTGGTCTTGACCTCTCAAAGATCAGTGTAGACGATGCGAAGCGCGCGCTCATGATTTGGATGAACTCGCCAAGCAACCCAACTGGCGCACTTGATGACATGGAAGCCGTTGTGAGCTGGGGACGCGCAAACGACGTTCCTGTGTTTAGCGATGAGTGTTATGTGGAATTCACATGGCAAGGCAAGCCAACCACGGCGTTGCAATATGGAACGCAGGGTGTCATTGCATTGCACTCGTTGTCGAAGCGTTCAAACCTTGCGGGGCTACGTGTTGCGTTTTATGCAGGCGATGCCGACATTGTTCACTACTTAAAAGAAGTACGTAAACATGCTGGTCTCATGGTTCCTGGCCCGGCGCAAGCCGCAGGTGTTGTTGCACTGAACGATGATGAGAGCGTGAGGGTGCAAGCAGGTATTTATCGCGGTCGCTTAGAGCGTGCAGCAACCGTGCTTAGCAAGTGGTCTGGCAGAAACATCGAACTTCCTGCTGGCGGTTTCTATTTGTGGTTCGACGCCACTGATGGTTGGGAATTCGCTGAGCGTTTGGCCACCGAAGGCGGGGCATTGGTTAGCCCAGGCGACTTCTACGGCGCAGGCGGCTCGAACAACGTGCGCGTTGCGGTGGTGCAACCCGATGCTCGTATAGAACTGATGGCACAACGCCTCGGCGTCGCCTAATTGATTAAGCGACGTTTATAAGCGACGCATAACGGTGACGAGTTTTCCGTAAATGGAAACTTCACCTTTTTCGAACACCATTGGTTTCATAGTGGAGTTCGATGGCGTGAGCGTAATTTTTGATCCGCTCTTCGTAAACGTTTTAATGGTGGCTTCGTCGCCAGGAATTCCTGCAACAACAATGTCGCCGTTGTCGGCTGTTACTTGCTGACGGCACACCACGAAGTCGCCATCCAAAATGCCGGCGTCAATCATGGAGTTTCCGCGAACACGCAACATAAACAATTCACCGTCACCCGTGAAGTCCATAGGTAGGGGAACGAGTTCTTCAACGTTTTCTTGTGCAAGCACGTTTACACCTGCTGCAACATCACCAACAAGGGGAACGTGTTTCGTCGGCCTGCGCTCCATGGCAACACCGCTGGATGCTTCGTAACGAACTTCAATTGCGCGTGGCTTCGTAGGGTCGCGGTGGAGGTAGCCAAGCTTTTGCAAGGTAGCCAAGTGGTTGTGCACGGTGGCTGAAGAAGACAGACCAACGGCCTCGCCAATTTCGCGAACCGAAGGTGGGTAACCGCGGTCGCGCATGTTGGATTCGATGAAATCGAGGATGCCGCGCTGGCGGTCGGTGAGCTGGGTATGGGCTGGCTGGGGGGCTGAAGTCATGGCTCAATCGTACGGGTGTTCGCCCCCAGAGTCAAACACCTGTTCGGAGAACAAATGTTCGCCTAAATCCAACAACTACGAACACCCGTTCGCTATGGTGGAAGTACCAGTTCGAATACCCCCATAAAACCCCTATAAACACCGCGAAAGCGGCAAATCAAAGGAGCCCGACATGGCCGCAACAATTCACTACCTCAACTCCCCACATCACCCAGCAGTCCGTTCGGCATACGTTCGGGCCATGCCTCGCCCGGCACAGGCCGTGTACCGCCGTCGCAGGGTAGGCGTGTTGGCTATTGCTGTGGCAATCGCAGCCATCGGCACCTTCGGCCTCAATGGCACGAAGGCCAATGCAAACCCAGCCTTGGCCGGCCAGCAGACCGAAGCGAACTTCGTTATTGCGCAAAGCGGCGACACCCTCTGGGCCATTGCCAATCGCATTGCACCACAAGCCAACACTTCAGACCTAGTCGATGAATTGGTGCGCATGAATGGCGACAGCATCAGTGTTGGTCAACGCGTACTTATTCCATAATCGCTCACATTGATATATGACTAGTAGTACTCTCTCGGAAGTGCATTGTCCGAGTTGTACACACGACGACACCAAAGTCATTGACTCACGGATGTCGGAAGAAGGCAGCGCAATTCGCCGACGCCGCAGTTGCCCGCAGTGTGCATATCGCTTCACCACCTACGAGCGCCTCGAAGAAGTGCCGTTGCATGTGCTGAAGCGCAGCGGGGGCAAAGAGCCTTTCGATCGGGCCAAAATGATCGCCGGAATTCAGGCTGCCGTGAAGGGCCGCCCAGTAGACGCCCTGGCCATTATCGACATGGCTGAACGCATTGAAGACAAGTTGCGTCTGTTGGGTGGCGACGTCACCTCAAGCGATGTTGGTCACGCAGTGCTCGACGAACTTCGCGTTGTGGACGAAGTTGCTTACATGCGTTTCGCAAGCGTGTACAAAAACTTTGATGATGCTTCAGACTTCAAACGCGAACTTGCGTTGTTGCAAAAGCATTCAACTGCTCGCGCGTAGTTGTTAGCGCGTGTAGCGCAAGAACAAAAAGCCGTCTTCTTCGCACACGTGTGCAAGCTGGTATCGCTTCAACACATCGGGTGCGCCGTTTGTTAAACGAGGGCCGTTTCCGCCAACCATGTTGGCGCTAATGGTCACGTTGATTTCATCCACCAAGTCGGCTACGAGCATTGCTGCGTTCAGCGTTGGTCCTCCTTCAAGCTGTGCGAAGTTGCCTTCCAACTGAGTAACTGCTTGCGCCAAATTCACTTCGGTGGTGCCAGCGCGAACGCATTCCACGCCAGCAGGAGTTGATGCGGTTTCGGTAGTAATCAGGAAGCCTGCGCCACTGGTAAACAACGGCTTTGCTGCATCAACTTTGGCGCTGCGAGTAACCACACCAACGCGTAAACCGGGCTTGCTTGGCGGGCCGTAATCGTCAATGGTTACGGTGCTTGAGCCCACAATGATTACGTCGGCAAGTGCGCGCAGGCCCAGCAACACGGCCAAGTCGCCAGGGCTGCCAAGTGCGCGAGAGTTGCCTTCAACTACGGTGCTGCCGTCGATGCTGTGCACCATGCACATGCCAATAGTGGGTCGCGACTTGCCGTCGCCAACATTTACGCGATTGCGAGCAACGCCATACGCATCGGCAACAGACAGCGAAGCCACTGGGTTGGGGAATAGGCGTTGCATTGCGTTCAGCATATGGCTGATGGCTATATGTATGGCACGATATGGCCATGCCTGAAACGCCAAACGAGCGCACCCATTACCGAACCTGTCCATTGTGTGAAGCAACGTGTGGTTTGGAAATCACCGTGAGAGATGGAGCAGTGGCGCGCATTCGCGGCGATCGCAATGACGTATTTAGTAAAGGTTTTATTTGCCCTAAAGGAAGCACGTTGAAGCAACTGCATGAAGACCCCGATCGTTTGCGCAAGCCACTGGTGAAGCGCAATGGCGTGCACGTTGAAGTGAGTTGGGACGAAGCGTGGCAAGAAGTTGATCGCGGCCTCATGGGCGTCATTAACAAACACGGTCGCGGTGCGGTTGGTGCGTATTTAGGAAATCCAAATGCACACAACTTGGCTCCACTCATTTACAACCGCGTGTGGTTGCAAGCACTTGGCACCAAGCAACGCTTCAGTGCGTCATCGGTTGATCAAATTCCGAAGCAAGTGAGTTCTGGCTACATGTTTGGCACTCCTGCTTCAATTGCCATTCCCGATTTGGATCGCACGCAATACATCTTGATGTTGGGTGCAAACCCATATGACTCGAATGGAAGCTTGTGCACAGCACCAGACTTCCCGGGTCGACTTGAAGCCATGCGCGAACGCGGCGGCAAGTTAGTCGTTGTCGACCCACGCAAGAGCAAGACAGCAGAACATTGCGATGAATGGTTGGCCATTCGCCCAGGTGCCGATGCATTGTTCCTTGCTGCAATTGCCAACACCATCTTTGAAGAAGGCTTAGCCAACGTTGGTGATCACATTCGCCCACATGTTGCAGGGCTCGATGTGTTGCCTGCAGCACTGAAGCAGTTCACTGCCGCAGCGGTAGAAAAGTCTGTTGGCATTGATGCTGAAACCATTAAGCGCATCGCTCGCGAATTCGCTGCAGCCGACAAAGCGTTGGTGTACGGCCGCATTGGCACGTGCACAGTCAGTTTCGGAACCACAGCAAGTTGGTTGGTCGATGTAGTGAACACCATTACGGGCAACCTCGACCGCGAAGGTGGAGTGATGTTCACCATGCCTGCTGCAGGCGGGCCAACCACGCGTGGTCAAAAGGGAACGGGCAAAGGCTTCTCCATTGGTCGCGGACACTCACGCGTGCGCAAGTTTCCTGAAGCACTTGGCGAATACCCCGTGAGCGTGTTGGCAGAAGAAATTGCCACGCCGGGTGAAGGACAAATAAAGGCACTCATTACAGCAGGTGGAAACCCAGTGTTGTCTACGCCAAACACGCTTGCGCTTGAAGAGAGCATGAAGTCACTTGAATTCATGGTGTCGGTTGACATTTACTTGAACGAGACCACGCGTTATGCCGATGTCATTTTGCCTTCGCCTTCACAACTTGAACGCAGTCACTTCGACTTGGTGTTCACCGGTTTCTCGGTGCGCAACGTTGCCAACTACAGCGAGCCAGTTTTTGAGCGCGCAGCAGACCAACCAGACGAGTGGGAAATTTTGTTGAAGCTTGCAGGCATTGCACAAGGCATGGGGGCAAACGTGGATGTTGCAATGGTGGATGACTTCACACTTGATGCATTCATTGGCAGCATCACTAAAGATTCATCTGCACCAACGAACGGTTTATCTGCAGAACAGATTCGCGAACAACTCGATGCCACTGGTGCGCGCGGTGCAGACCGCATGCTCGATCTCATGTTGCGCACTGGGCCATACGGCGATGGATTCGGCGCAAACCCGAATGGCATCAGCCTTACGCACATGAAGCAACACCCGCACGGCATTGACTTTGGTCCACTCGAGTCGCGCATTCCCGAAGCACTGCGCACACCAAGTGGAAAAGTAGAACTTGCGCCAGCACCGTTGCTTGCCGACTTGCCGCGCCTTGCTCAGTCAATGACTGAATTCAATGATGAACAGCTAGTGCTTGTTGGTCGTCGTCACTTGCGTTCAAATAATTCGTGGATGCACAACATTGAAGTGTTAGTGAAAGGCAAAGAACGTTGCACATTGCAAATGCATCCGAACGATGCCCAGCGTGTTGGCGTGCAAGAGGGAAGTGTTGCGCGTATTGCCAGCAGAGTTGGTGCAGTTAACGCAGTTGTTGAATTAACCAGTGACATTCGCGAACGAGTCGTGAGCCTTCCGCACGGATGGGGGCATGACATGAGTGGTACACGCATGAGTGTCGCTGCAAAACGTGCGGGCGTGAACTCGAATGTGCTGACCGATGAGAACGAAATGGATCCACTTTCGGGAAATTCGGTGATGAACGGCATCCCGGTCACCATTACTCCGGTTGGCTAACAGTTATCAACAGGCTGTTGGTGGGTTGTCCACCGATAAAACCCACAATCCACAAGGGTTTCCACAGTTAAAAAATGTAATTCACAGGGTTATCCACTTCCTCCTCACAGGGGTAACCCCGTATCATTCGGTCCAACGCTGCACTGAGACGTTTCGAAGTCATTTGTGACTTTTTTATGTCAATTTGCGCGGATGTCTCGGCCCCATATGCCATAAGGGTTTAAAGGTGGTCGCAGAACACGAGGATGATTGACAAGGGGTAATTACAGTGCTGTAATCATTCCCTACCAGTTGTGGGCGGATCTGCAAAGGGGACAGTTTCACCACAACATGTTGTGGTCTTGA
>JBIKHN010000136.1:0-3871 GCA_044362135.1 Ilumatobacteraceae bacterium
CGTCTTCAATTGGCATAAGGAATGGCTTGTCAAGTTCACGCTTTGGCTCTGGGATTGAATCGTCACATGCGCGGATCAAGTTCATGACCTGCTCTTGTGCATCTGCATCACCCTGAAGTGCCTTCAATGCTGACACGCGAACTACTGGAGCGGTGTCGCCAGGGAACTCGTATGCGTTGAGCAAGTCACGAACTTCGATTTCAACGAGTTCGAGAAGCTCTTCGTCTTCCACCATGTCTGCCTTGTTCAAAGCAACAACGATGTATGGAACGCCTACTTGGCGAGCGAGCAACACGTGCTCACGAGTCTGTGGCATTGGACCGTCAGTTGCAGCAACCACGAGGATCGCGCCGTCAACCTGAGCAGCACCAGTGATCATGTTCTTGATGTAGTCAGCGTGACCTGGCATGTCAACGTGTGCATAGTGGCGCTTCTCTGACTCGTATTCGATGTGCGCGATCGAGATCGTGATACCACGAGCCTTCTCTTCTGGCGCCTTGTCGATCTGATCAAAAGCGGTTACTTCAGCCAAACCCTTGGTTGCCAAAGTGGCAGAGATGGCTGCAGTCAACGTGGTTTTACCGTGGTCAATGTGACCCATGGTTCCGATGTTGACGTGTGGCTTATTACGCTCGAATTTTGCCTTTGACATTGCTACTCCTTGTGTTCTTTTCTCTGAATTTGTTCTTTGGTTATGTAAATCGTGATGCTCGTGCTAGCTATTCGCCGCGCACGCGCTTGATAATTTCTTCTGCAACAACTGCCGGCACCTGCTGATAGCTGTGAAACTGCATCGAGTAGGTTGCACGACCTTGTGTGCGCGAACGCAGATCTGTACTGTATCCGAACATTTCGGAAAGCGGAACCTGCGCCTTAATGTTCTGCGCGTTGCCGTTAGCTTCCATGCCCTCAATACGGCCACGGCGGCTGGACAAGTCGCCCATTACGTCACCCATGTAGTCATCTGGGGTTACTACTTCAACCGCCATGATTGGCTCAAGGATGATTGGGCCTGCTGCCTGGGCTGCCTTACGGAACGCCATTTGGCCGGCAATTTTGAACGCCATTTCGCTGGAGTCAACGTCGTGGTACTGACCGTCAACAAGTGACACCTTCACGTCCACTGTTGGGTAACCAGCAAGTACGCCGTTGTCGAGCGCTGACTGAATTCCTTGGTTGGTTGGCTGAATGTATTCGCGAGGAATACGACCACCAGTGATGTCATCTTCGAAGATGTAACCGCCGCCGACGCCGCTTGGCTCGACTGTGATCTTGACAACTGCGAACTGACCCGAACCACCCGACTGCTTGATGTGTCGGTATTCCACCGACTCCACCTTCTTCGTGATGGTTTCGCGGTACGCAACTTGTGGCTTACCAACAGTTGCATCCACACCAAATTCGCGTTGCATGCGGTCTACGAGAACTTCAAGGTGCAACTCACCCATTCCCGAAATTACGGTTTGAGCAGTTTCTTCGTCGGTGCGAACACGGAAGGTTGGGTCTTCGTCAGACAATGACTTGAGCGCTTTGCCCAACTTGTCTTGGTCGGCCTTTGTCTTTGGTTCGATCGCTACGTGAATAACTGGCTCTGGGAACTCCATGCGCTCCAAGATGATTGCGTTGCTGCGATCACACAAGGTGTCACCAGTGGTGACTTCCTTGAAACCAAGTCCAGCAACAATGTCACCTGCATAAGCGGTGTCGATGTCTTCGCGTTGGTTTGCGTGCATCAAGAGCAAGCGACCAATGCGCTCACGCTTTTCTTTGGTGGAGTTATAGCACTCTTCACCCTTCGAAATTTTTCCTGAGTACACGCGGAAGTAGGTAAGGCGACCGAATGGGTCAGCAACGATTTTGAATGCAAGTGCCGAGAATGGCGCTGCGTCGTCTGCCTTGCGTGTCAGCACTTCATCGCTGTCCGGCTTGAGACCTTCGGTGTCTGGAATGTCGAGCGGGCTTGGCATGTAGTCAACAACAGCGTCGAGCATTTGCTGTACGCCCTTGTTCTTGAATGCTGAACCACACAAAATTGGAACGAATGAAAATGCGAGTGTTCCCTTGCGGATACCGGCGCGCAATTCATCCTCGCCAAGGTCACCTTCTTCAAGGTATTTCTCCATGAGCACTTCGTCTTCGCTGGCAACAATGTCGAGCAACTCGGCTCGGTACTGCTTTGCCTTCTCGAGGTACTCGGCTGGAATGTCAACATCTGAATACGTTGAATCCTTTTCGTCGCCGTCCCACACCACTGCCTTCATCTTCACGATGTCGATGAGGCCCTTGAACTCAGCTTCGCCACCATAAGGAAGCTGCAACACTGCAGGAACTGCCTGCAAACGGTCCTTGATCATGTCGAGAGTGCGATAGAAGTTTGCACCCGTGCGGTCCATCTTGTTGATGAAGCACATGCGAGGAACTTTGTACTTGTTTGCTTGGCGCCACACGGTTTCCGTCTGTGGCTCTACACCAGCAACCGAGTCGAATACTGCAACTGCACCGTCGAGTACGCGCAATGAACGCTCTACTTCAACCGTGAAGTCCACGTGACCAGGTGTATCGATGATGTTGATGCGATGATCGCGCCAGAACGCTGTTGTTGCAGCGGAGGTGATGGTGATACCGCGCTCTTGTTCCTGAATCATGTGGTCCATTACGGCTCCACCTTCGTGCACTTCACCGATCTTGTATGTCTTTCCGGTGTAGTAGAGAATGCGCTCAGTCGTTGTGGTCTTACCAGCATCGATGTGGGCCATGATGCCGATATTGCGGTACATGTTTAATGGGAAATCGCGTGACATGGGGGTTCTTCCTCAGACTTCGGGCTGACTACCAGCGGTAGTGAGCAAACGCCTTGTTCGACTCGGCCATCTTTTGCATGTCATCACGCTTCTTCATTGATGCACCCAATCCATTTGATGCATCAAGCAATTCTGCGGACAGGCACTCGGCCATGGTCTTTTCGCGACGGCTACGTGCATTGTCTACCAACCAACGAATGGCAAGAGTTGTTGCACGGCGTGGGCGAACTTCTACTGGTACTTGATACGTAGCACCACCAACACGACGGCTACGAACTTCAAGTGGTGGCTTCACGTTGTCAATTGCGCGCTTCACGGTTGACAATGGCTCGCTACCTGTCTTGATTTCAATTGCCTTCATCGCTTCGTACACGATTGATTCGGCGGTGCTCTTCTTGCCGTGCAACATCACTTTGTTGACAACTTGAGTAATGAGCAATGAACGATAAACCGGATCTGGAATCATCTCGCGACGAGTTGCTGGACCTTTACGTGACATGTGATATACCTATTTCTTCTTTGCGCCGTAACGGCTACGGGCTTGCTTACGATCTTTAACACCGGCAGCATCAAGTGCGCCACGAATAACTTTGTAACGAACACCTGGCAAGTCACGTACACGACCACCGCGAACCAACACGATGGAGTGCTCTTGTAAGTTGTGTCCTTCACCTGGAATGTAAGCGGTGATTTCAACACCGCTGGTCAAACGAACACGCGCTACCTTGCGCAAAGCCGAGTTCGGCTTCTTTGGCGTTGTCGTGAATACGCGTGTGCATACTCCACGTCGCTGTGGTGATCCCTTGAGCGCCGGGGTCTTGGTTTTTGTCGACTTGGTGCTACGACCTTGTCGAATCAGCTGCTGAATAGTGGGCACGCGTTTACCTTTACTGTTGCTTTCGTACTTGTGGAATCACGCGCACTGGACAAGCCAAAGCGCGAGACAACGGACTGAAAATCCTACGGTTGCAGGTCGCCATACGGCAACCTGCATCTAGCTAGATGGTGCGCCCCTTTCGGGGTGCGAATTATTGAGCCTGTTCGGCAGATCCTTGTGAATCCTCGGAAAT
>JBIKHN010000137.1:0-3867 GCA_044362135.1 Ilumatobacteraceae bacterium
AGTCTGCCATCGCCGAAGTAGAGCAGTTGACTAGCGTGTTGAGTGTGCCAGTTCTCACCTTTGATGAACGTCGGACGACAGTAACTGCAGACAGCATTTTGATGGAGCAAAACATGAATGCACAAGATCGTCGCAAGGTGATCGACAAGGTGGCTGCCGCAGTCATGTTGCAGTCTTGGCTGGATGGCAGAAAGATGATGGAAGACCCAATTCGTGATTGATCCACTGCTCAAGATTCGCAAGACCGAGGATCAACCTGCCGAAAACTGGTACGACGATCCGTGGGATAGCCCAGATGCATTGCGTCGCTCGGATCATCTAGAAGTCGATGATTTAGCGAATGATTTTCGGGGCTTATCGCGGCCGTTCCTCATTGTTGCCGCTGCGGTTGCAGCAGTCACCTTGTTTATGGGGTCGATTGGCTGGTGGTACGTGCACCAGGTCAATCCATCTGGCAAAGGCGACCCACAATCGTTCACGGTTGTCGAGGGCGACACAATTTCGTCGGTCAGTAAACGACTAGCAGACGATGGTTTTGTTTCGAGCGCGAGTGTGTTTTCGTGGTACGTATCGCGTAAAGGTGGGGTTGAATTAATCCCCGGTTACTACACCATTGCACCTAAAGATCACATGGGCAACATCATGGCGGTGCTGAAAACTCCGCCTTCGGCCACCTATCAGAAGGTGACATTCCCCGAGGGTTACACCATTGCGCAAATGGGCACGCGACTTGCTGAAAAAACGTTGCGCTTAAACGCAGATCAATTCGTTGCAATGGCGAACGATTTATCTGTTGAGTCGCCGTATCGTCCGGAAGGTCAAACTTCGCTAGAAGGTTTGCTCTTTCCCGACACGTATCAAATTTCTGGTGATCAAAATGAGCAACAGGTTGTGCAGCAACTGGCAAAGCAAATGGTCAGGGTTGCATCGCAAGAGGGAATTGATGATTCGCAAGCCAAAGTCGGGCTTTCCCCATACAAAGTGTTGATCATCGCTTCCATGATTGAGCGCGAAGCAAAAGTAGATGCTGATCGCGCGAAGATTGCGCGTGTCATTTACAACCGTCTTGAAATCAAGATGTTGCTGCAGATTGATGCAACGTTGTTGTACAACGCACCAGCTGATGCCGATTTTGCAACACTGAAAGCGGCCGACACCCCGTACAACACCTACATCAACAAAGGTTTGCCTCCAACGCCAATCGCCAATCCTGGCCGCGCCTCAATCATTGCTGCATTGAACCCGGCGCCGAACCCTGCAGGCACCGATCCGCTGTGCGCAAATGTTCCAAAGCCGTGTCGCTACTTGTACTACGTGTTGTCAGATAAAGAAGGTGGGCATGCTTTTGCCGTGACGCTTGCTCAACACGAAGCAAATGTTGAGACCGCTCGTCAAGCCGGACTATTGCCGTGAAACTGAAGACCATTGCTGCTGTACTCGGATCACCGGTTACGCAGAGTCTTTCACCAGCAATTCATAATGCAGCATTTGCGCGAATGTCAAAGCCGTGGCGCTATGTCGCCATTGATGTGGACGCGCAATACTTCGAAGAAGAGGTATTCGCTGCCCGAGATGCTGGCATGCTCGGATTAAGTATCACTATGCCTCACAAAGATGCTGCGTTTGCGCTTGTGCAAAATCGAGACGAGATAGCACAGCGCTCTGGGTCTGTGAACACCATTGTTTTTGGCGACACAGGCGCATTGCGTGGAGCGAACACCGACGGTGACGGCTGTTGCGATGCACTTGTTCGCGGTGGTGCCAATGTCGAAGGAAGTCGTGCAGTGGTGCTTGGAGCAGGTGGAACAGCACGAGCGGTAGTTGCCGCACTTGGGTTACGCGGTGCTGCAGATATCGCTATTGTCAATCGCACGCAATCTCGAGCAGGTGAAGCAAGTGAGTGCGCAGATGTTGCACGTGTGGGAACTGAAAGTGATATTGCCGATGCAACATTGCTCATCAACACCACTTCGATAGGAATGGGGACAAACGATTCGCCTGTAAGTTTGACATTTCTTCACAGTGCGCTCACCGTTCTTGATGCGGTGTATCACCCTCTAGAAACTGCATTTCTTGCTCAGGCACGGCAAGCAGGGGCAAACACGATCGACGGTTTGTGGATGCTGATCTGTCAAGCAGTTCGTCAAGAAGAACTGTGGTGTGGCATGACTCCAGACCCGCTGGTGATGCGCGAAGCAGCACTTCATGCACTTGCGCAACGCGCGTCGTAATTGTCCCGATTCCTGAGGGGGAGCACGGGTAGCCTGTAGGGCATGTTGCGTTATCTCACTGCGGGTGAAAGCCACGGCCAAGCGTTGGTCGTCATTGTTGAAGGCCTACCTGCTGGCATGAAGGTGACTGCCGAAGACATTCAAGCCGAACTTGGGCGTCGCCGTCTTGGCTACGGTCGCGGTCCGCGTCAGCGTTTTGAGCAGGACGAGATTGTGTTGATTGGCGGTATTCGTCATGGCCGCACACTGGGGTCTCCGGTAGCGATTGAAATCAAGAACTCTGAATGGTTTCGCAGCGATGTATGGCACGAGGAAATGTCGCCTGCTCCAGGCGCCACAAAGAAGCCGCTGACTCAGCCGCGACCAGGTCACGCCGATCTCACTGGCATGCAGAAGTATGGGTTCACTGATGCGCGCGATGTGTTGGAACGGGCGAGTGCACGAGAAACCGCTGCACGTGTTGTTGCAGGCGCGCTTGCCAAGTTGTTGTTGAAAGAAATTGGTGTCGATATTTTGTCGCACGTAACCCAAATGGGTTCGGCGAAGTCTGAATCAAACGCCCGACCTACGATCAAAGATTTGCCAGTTGTAGACGAATCTCCGGTTCGTGCGTTTAACAAAGAAGCAGAACTTGCCATGATCACCGAGATTGAAGCTGCCGCCAAAGATGGTGACAGCCTCGGCGGAATCGTTGAAGTACTTGCTTACGGTTTGCCAGTAGGGCTTGGCAGCTATGTGCACTGGGATCGAAAGATTGATGGGTTGCTTGCGCAAGCAATCATGAGTATCCAGGCTGTCAAGGGTGTCGAGATTGGTGATGGCTTTGAAGTAGCCGGTCGACGCGGAAGTATGGCCCACGATGCAATTTCGTGGGACGCTGAAACCAATTCGTATCGTCGCGAAACAACACTTGCAGGTGGAACAGAAGGTGGAATGACCACTGGTGAACTCATGGTGGTCCGTGCTGCGATGAAACCACTTGCCACATTGAATCGACCAACACTCAAGACCATTGACACTGTGTCAAAAGAAGAAACAGTAAGTTTCAAAGAGCGCACCGACGTCACTGCAGTACCTGCAATGGGTGTTGTTGCCGAAACTATGGTTGCGCTTGTTTTAGCAGCTGAAGCACAGCGCAAGTTCGGTGGAGACTCGGTTGAAGAGTTTGTTCGCAATGCGGCGTCGTACGCTGCATCAATCCAGTGAATGCACGCCACGCAATCGTTTTGGTTGGATTAATGGGATCGGGTAAAACCACCGTCGGAAAACGGATTGCGCAAGAACTCGGCTACGAATTCACAGATTCAGATGACCTTGTCGCTAGTACTGCTGGAAAGTCAGTGCGAGACATTTTCTCTCAAGACGGAGAAGCGGTGTTTCGCAAGTATGAAAGCGATGCCATTCGGTCAATCCTCGCCGACGGAAAGTCGTCAATCGTGCTCGCAACGGGCGGCGGTGCAGTGATTTCACGTGAGAACCGCACCGTCATCTCTGATCATGCAATACATGTGGTGTGGCTTGATGCTTCAGTTGATGATTTAGTGGTGCGCACGAAATCGGGTGCTGCGCGACCGCTGCTCGATGGTGATGCAAACAAAACACTGCAGTCACTCAGTGATCAGCGCTCGGCTTGGTA
>JBIKHN010000042.1:0-10591 GCA_044362135.1 Ilumatobacteraceae bacterium
TCACCATCGAGCACAGCCTTCAAGCCAACATTGCTCAAGTCGCTTCCCGCATTCGGTTCGCTATAGCCCTGACACCACACATCGTCACCTGAAATGATGCGTGGCAGGTAATGCTGTTTTTGCTCTTCTGTGCCGAACAAGAGCAAGGTGTTTCCCAGCATTTGAATGCTGAACACATCATTTGATCCACCGGTCGGAACGCCACGGCGTTCAAATTCCTCAGCGGCAATTACTTGCTCAAGCGCCGACAATCCGCCGCCGCCGTATTGCTTTGGCCAACCCATCGCCAGGTAGCCACCCTTTGCCAACACTTGACGCCAATGCGTGACGAACTCTTCCAGTGGTTTGCCCTCAAGCGTTCCGATTCCCTTCCAGTCACTTGGAAGGTTGTCCTTCAAAAATGATTGGACTTTGAGACGGTACGCCTCGGCTTCTGGCGTGTACGAAGGTTTCATGGACTAGACGCTAGTCGGCACGTAGAAATTCAAAATAACCGAACTCCCCAGAATTAGCGACGCCTAGTCGCGGAACATGGAGCGCGCCCGAAAGCCGCCAACTTTGGCAGCCGAGCGCAAGGTGTCGGCAACGTCTTTCATTCCTGCTTTGCTCATTGCCCGCAACTGATGCTCAATCACTAGTACGCATGCGAGCATGCCAAGGAATCCAAGGAATGCCACCAAAAAGTGCACTTGCAGCGTGGCCACAGTGAACGCCAACGATGCGACAACGCCCAACCCAGCCCACCGCACTTTGCGAATGGCGTGGGTGTACAAACCTGATGACGAAACCGCTTGCGCAAATTTCTTGTCGGTATGGAGCTGCTCTTCGAGCTGGCTCAGAATTCGCTGTTCGTCTTCAGAAAGTGGCACAACCACATTGTTCCACGAATTTGGCTCAGACTCAACGCAGGGAGATTTATTCCTCAGAACTCAACGTTTCACCGTTGTCGTTCGGACCCCACTTGGATGCTCCGGGCTTGCGCCCAGACCGTAATGTGCTTGCTGGACGGATGGCCGAGTCACCAAATCGACTTCGAATATCGTCAATTGCCCGTGTCGCGGGAGCCCACACTTCATCCAAAGCAGCAACGTCTGTAGTCAGTGAACCATCATCAAAGAGACTGAGTTGAGGTTCGTGTTCATCGAAATTGCGGGTGCTCAGTCCAATAAGTCGTACGCCTCGCGAGATATCAAGTCCGTCGAGAAGCGGTTCAATCATTTGCACCATTGCTTGGGCCGATGACACTGCAGTCACCTGCGTGCTCGAACGCGTGATGGTCTGGAAATCTGAGAATTTCACTTTTAATGTCACGGTTCGAGGAACCAATTGGTCTTCCCGACACCGTCGTGCAACTGCATCTGCAAGACGAACCAAATGCGTTCGCAACACAGATTTGTCAAAGAGATCATGAGAAAACGTCTCTTCATGGCCGATTGATTTTGTCTCGCGATCGGAAACCACAGGTGATCGGTCTATGCCATTTGCTAGTTGCACCAAGTGAACGGCGTGCGCTTCACCAATTGAATGTTTCAATGCAGATACTTCAGCAACGGCAAGATCTGACACTTTGCTGATTCCGATTCGCTCTAGCTTCTCGAGCGTTGCTGGGCCAACACCCCACAACGACTTCACATGCATCGGCCGGATGAATTCCAACTCGGAACCACTCGGCACTTCAACAACTCCAAGTCCTGGGGTTACGCCTTTTTCATCTGCAATTGGTTTGGCTCGTTTCGAAGCCAACTTGGCGATGAACTTGCTCGGCCCAATACCAACGCTGCACACAAGTCCAACCTCATCGAGTACACGCGAACGAATTGATTGGGCGATGGACACTGCGCTGCCAAACAAACGCAGTGCGCCTGTTATTTCGAGAAACGCTTCATCGAGTGACAGACCTTCAACGAGTGGCGTGTAGTCACGAAAAATGTCAAATACCTGAGAACTCACTTCCACATAGGAGCTCATGTCGCCGGGCAAAAAAATGGCATGTGGGCATAAGCGTTTCGCACGCGATGACGGCATGGCAGAAAACACTCCGAAGCGCCGTGCCTCATAGGAAGCAGCGGCCACTACTCCACGACTTCCGTCGCCGCCGACCACTACGGGCTTGCCCACTAATTCTGGACGACGAAGAAGCTCAACTGCCACAAAAAACATATCCATATCCACATGCGCAATGGTGCGCGATGATTCACCAGTCTGCATCTCCACTATGTGCACAACGATACGACAACTACGCTGTTGCCGTGTCCACTACTCCCAGTTCAGAACGCCCGCTTTCAGCATTGCCATCCATTCGCGCACGAGCAATCGCCTTCGCGGGCATCCTCATTTCAGGTATCGCTGGCGCTGCCATGGGATATCTCATGGTGGATGTGCAGTGTTCAGGATCATGTGCGGTTCCAAATGGAATTGGAATGTTTACCGGAGCATTGATTGGCGCATCAGGTATGAGTGTTGTTGCAGTACTTGCATTGCGTGCAATCGGAGAATGGCGAGAGCTTGCAGATAAGGAAACTCGCTCTTCGTGATTCTTGCCAACGAATTACTCCTCGTTGCAAGTGAGCTCGCCCGCGCAGCGGGCGACATGGCACTTGCCGGCCGCAAGGCTGGACTGCAGAATGTGCAAACAAAATCGACAGCCACCGACATGGTCACCGAGTTTGATCGTGCGTCAGAAAAACTCATCGTGGAAGGTATGCGCGAACGGCGTCCACTCGATGCCATTGTTGGTGAAGAAGGTGCATCAATTGCCGGAACTAGCGGAATCACCTGGTACATCGACCCCATCGATGGCACTACCAACTTTTTGTACGACCTACCTGCTTGGGCGGTGTCAATTGGCGCGCAAGACAGCAACGGCCCGATCGCCGGAGTCGTATATATACCTGCGCTCGGCGAAATGTTTTCTGCGACTCGTGGTGGTGGCGCGTTCTTAAATGGTTCACCAATTCATACAAACAACATCACCGATGTATCCCAAGCATTGGTCTGCACTGGGTTTAGCTACTCGGCAGAGCAACGCACCATCCAGGCACAACGGGTTTCCAAGTTCATCCACCAGATTCGCGACATTCGTCGCGCAGGTGCCGCTGCTATTGACCTGTGCTTTGTTGCGTGCGGTCGCATCGATGCCTATTTCGAGGAGAACCTTCACCAGTGGGACATCGCAGCTGGCATCTTGATTGCCCATGAGGCAGGCTGCCGGAGTGGCGATTTCGCGGGCAATGCCCCAATACCTGCCGAAATACTCACCACTGCGCCAGCCATATTTGACCAGATCTCCGGTTTGATCATGGCTGCAAGCGCACAGACGGAGTAGACATTGTGACTGTGGGTATTCGCGTATTAGCCGTTGAAGACGACGAGCGAATTCGCGCATCCGTCAAGCTCGCACTTGAAGACGAAGGATGGATCGTTGACGAAGCCGCAAGCGGCGAAGACGCAATCGCCATCTTCTCCAAACACCCAGCCGATGTAGTGCTGATCGACATCATGCTTCCGGGCATCGATGGTTTTGAATTGTGTCGCAACATTCGTAAGTCAAGCGACGTCCCAATCGTCATGGTGACTGCGCGCGCAGATACCCACGACGTCGTTGCCGGTCTTGAAGCAGGTGCAGATGACTACCTCACCAAACCATTTGCACCAAAGGAACTTGCTGCTCGCATTCGCGCACTGTTGCGGCGAGTACGTCCTTCCAAGCCAGGCCACTCCAAGTTGGTATTTGGCAATTTAGAAATCATTCCCGATGAAGGGAAGGTACTGCTCGATAACGCGGAAGTCGAACTGACAAAAACCGAATTCCGATTGCTCTGCGAACTTGCCAACGATCCGGGTGGAGTGTTTAGTCGCGAGTTATTGCTCGACAAGGTATGGGGATACGGATACTTCGGCGACGGCCGCTTAGTAGACGTACATATTCGACGCCTGCGCATGAAGGTGGAGACTGATCCAGCCAACCCCACTCATGTGGTTACGGTTCGTGGGCTTGGCTATCGCTTGCAATCGTGACCGACATTTTTTCTGACGAGCCAAACACTCGATACCGCCTCACCCGCACGCGCAAACTTATTCGCACAACGGTGTACCGATTACGACCACGAAGAATTGGTTTACGAAATCGAATCTTACTCATCTTCGTTATCGGTGCACTACTTCTCTCGAGTGTTCTTGCACTGGTGACATATTCATTCACGAGATCAAACCTTGTGGAACAGCGCGTAACAACAGAAACCAACCAAGCAGTCACCAATGCTCGGCGAACACAAAATGACATCATTCGCTCATCCGAAGAGGTTCTACTTGCGCTTGACCAAGGTGGAACTGCGTATCGCATGATCTACTTTGACAATGTATGGACAAGTAGCAGTCCGCTTTTTTCGCCGCAGATGATCCCACCTGCCCTCCTACAAAGAGTGCAGCGCGAACAAAAAGCAGCAACGATGATTGTTCACAGCCTGAAAGGGCAGGCACTTGTTGTCGGAATTCCTCTTCCTCGCATTAATGCCATGTATTTTGAATACGACAATTTGCGCGAGGTACGTGATGCATTGCAGAGCGTGCGACTGGCCCTAGCACTTGCCGCAATCATCACCACTTTCGTTGGTATCGCTCTTGGCGTATTCGCATCACGACGCGCAGTGCGACCACTTGCCAACGCAGCACAGGCGGCTCGCGCAATTGCTGACGGCCGACTAGAAACGCGTCTCGAGCCCACCGACGACCCAGACATGCAGGCTCTTACTTCGGCATTCAACGACATGGTGACCACTCTGCAAGAACGTGTTGAACGCGATGCTCGATTCACTTCAGATGTCAGCCACGAGTTGCGCAGCCCTCTGATGACTTTGGCCGCATCCGTGCAAGTACTTGAGTCGCGGCGCGACGATCTTCCAGAACGGTCGCAGGCTGCACTCGACTTACTGTCCAGCGACGTCGTTCGATTTCAAGGTCTTGTTGAAGACTTGCTTGAAATTTCGCGGTTTGATGCGGGCGCCATTCGACTTGTGCTCGAGCCGCTGTCACTCTTTGAATTCATCAAGCAAGCCGTATCAGTAAGCAGTCTTCCTCGCACCGAAATTCGCTGCGATGATATTGCAGCCCTTGTAGCCATTCGCGGCGATAAGCGCCGTTTGGCGCGGGTCATTGCAAACCTCATTGACAATGCGCGAATACACAGCAGTGGTAAACCAAAAATTGTCATTCAACTCGCCGACGAAGATGCCCCTGTAACAAACGTGTGGATAATTGTTGAAGACGACGGCGATGGCCTGATTGAAGGCGAGTTCGGCAAAATCTTTGAACGCTTCTCACGTGGCGGCGCTGCTGGAAGGCGCGCTGGAACCGAAGGTGCCGGTCTTGGACTTGCTTTAGCCAGAGAGCACGTGACCTTGCACCGTGGCAGAATTTGGGCTGAAAATCGCATGGATGGAATTCGCGGCGCACGATTTATCGTTGAATTACCAATTGACACAACACCAACAAGTGATGAGCACTCTCATGATTAACAATCCAATACGATTCCGAACAATGTTGCTCATTGTGCTTGTCTTGACACTTCCATTGCTTGGCTCGTGCGGTATTCCTACCGATGATCAACCTCGCAATATCGATCCATCACAACAGAGCAACCTGAACAAGCCATGAGCGCGTCTGCTGTCGTCATTGCCATTGATGCCGGTACAACCGGAATACGGTCACGTGCAGTATTCGCAGATGGCAGGCCATCAGTTTCTGCATATCAGGAATTCACTCAATACTTCCCTACGCCTGGCTGGGTAGAACACGACGCAAACGAAATTTGGAACGCCGTGCACACAACGCTGAGCTCCGTCATTGCTCAGGTGAATGCGCCAATCTCAGCCATTGGTATCACTAATCAGCGTGAAACTGTTCTCGCTTGGGACAAGTTGTCAGGGAAGCCATACGGCAAAGCAATCGTGTGGCAAGACCGTCGCACCGCCGATCGCTGTGGCGAACTTGCTTCCGAACTTCCACTTGTGCGGGCGAAAACCGGTCTCGTTCTCGATCCGTATTTCTCTGGCTCGAAAATGGAGTGGCTGCTGGTGCATGGCAACGTTCCGGTTTCGCCGAATCTTGCACTTGGCACGATTGACTCATGGATCATCTGGAACCTCACGCAAGGTGCTTCGTTTGTTACTGATGCTTCAAATGCAAGCCGAACCATGTTGTTCGATATCACCACTATGCACTGGAGCACAGAACTCTGTTCGATATTTGGCGTTCCCATGCACGCCCTTCCTACTGTCGTTGCATCAAGTGGTCGCGTTGGGGAAACAGCAGCATTGGCTGGAATCCCAGCGGGAATTCCCATCTCAGGAATTGCTGGCGATCAACAAGCCGCTCTATTCGGACAGGCATGCTTCGAAACAGGAAGCAGCAAGAACACGTACGGCACAGGAAGTTTTGTGCTGATGAACGTGGGCACCACTTGCCCACCGCCAACCGAAGGAATGCTCACCACAGTTGCGTGGGACTTGGGTGCTGGAAAAACCACATATGCCCTTGAAGGCGCAATCTTTGTCACTGGTAGCGCTATTCAATGGCTGCGCGATGGCATCAACATCATTGACCACGCTTCACAAATTGGACCTCTTGCAGAGTCCGTGTCAAACACCGGCGGTGTTGTGGTTGTTCCAGCCTTTACCGGACTAGGAAGCCCGTGGTGGGACCCATATGCTCGCGGCGCAATTCTTGGCATCACGCGTGGAACGACAAGTGCTCACATTGCGCGAGCAGTAGTGGAATCAATTGCGTACCAAACGCGCGATGTCGTGGACGCCATGGCCAGTGCTGCAGGTGTTTCTGTTACCGATATGCGGGTGGATGGTGGCGCGGCGGTCATGGACATTCTGCTGCAATTGCAGGCCAATCAACTCGGAGTCAACGTTCTTCGTCCACGCGAACTAGAAACCACAGCGATGGGTGCTGCCTACCTTGCAGGACTCGCAGAAGGAGTGTGGCCGTCTCTGCAGTCAGTTACCGATGCATGGCAACTAGACCAGCAGTTTGCGCCTTCTCTTTCCGGAACTGAGTCAAATGATTACGAGCTGTGGAAGCGCGCTGTACACCGTTCGCTGCAGTGGGCTCGCGACTAGCGCGATTCGCTCAACGATTCGCGCAACATTTCGCTTACCCGATTGGCAACCATCACCACAGGTAGGTGTGTGTTCGCACGTGGCAGGGTTGGCAAAATCGATGCATCGCACAACCAGATGTTCTGATAACCAATCACTTCTGCTCGCTCATTCACTACAGCCATGTCGTCGCGACTGTTTCCCATTGCGCACGAGCTCGCGGCATGCGAATAAGCGCCAACTTGTCGTAACGCCCAGTCATCAATTTCGGCGTCACTGGCATCGCTCATCCATTGCGCAGGTGTTCCATCGGCATCACTCAGCAACGAATCTGTAATGTTGCCCATCGATTGCGAACTTGCCATTTCGTATGCAAACCGCACAGCATCGCGCATCGCCATTTTGTCGCGCTCGTCGCTAAGCGAGTTGAACATCGCGGTTCCGGTTCCAGTTGCTTCGTCGTACTTCACTTCGCCACGTGAATACACGCGCATCACACCAGCAATCAATGCACCGAACATTCCCGACTCGTCAGTTTCATTCAGAGACAACACATGAACATCTGCAATCCCTTTCTGCGAGGAAGTTCGAACATTGGCGCCGATTCGTATCGCAGACCGTTGCCGTTGTCGCAATGCCAACGTGATTGAAATTGATGGGTGGTCTTGAAGACCAATACCAATACCTGGTCGATCAATGCCGCTGCGGCGCAGCAGTACCGGCGTTGCAAGAGCACCAGCACACACCACGACACCTCGCGCCTCTATGAGTTCCCCGCCTGCAAGTCGTACGCCAACAGCACGCGAATCTTCAATGACCACAGAGTCAACAACGGCAGCCGTCCGCACCGCCAGGTTCGTTTGATTATCCAGTGGTGAAAAATAGGTTTCCACCACACTGTGGCGCATGCCATTACTCATGGTGAGTGAACAAAATCCGGCCCCTTGGCTGTTGCGCGAATCACGTGCCAAGTGTTCAATTCGCGGAATACCTGCAGCAACCGCAGCCGTAACGAGCGCAGCATCAACTTGACCAGCATCGCCTGGTTCAACATCGTGCATGATGTCAGGCATCGCAGCAAACGTTTTGCGCGCAGCATTCCAGTTCCAACCTGCGCAGCCGAAGTCGCGCTCCCATTCGTAGTCATCATGCATTCCCGCCATACCAACCATGTAGTTGCGCAATGAACTTCCACCAAGCGCACTATTTGATTCCAGCAACAACACAGAGATCGTCGGATCTGCGGCCAACCGTGACGCCACCACAACTCCGGCCGAACCTGCACCCACCACCACTATGGGTAGTTGGTTAGGTGCCGTCATCAGGTTTACGAGTTGTTGGTTGCCAGAGGCAAACCATGCAAATGTGCATGGTCGTTATACCGAACAAGTGCAAAATGCCCTGCGCGAACCTCTACCAACTCGGTGATGGAACAATTCTTCGTGTGCATTTCAAATGCGCCGGTTGCTGGTGTTTGCATAGTTAACCTCAGCACTGCATCAACTACGCCGCCATGGCACGCAACCAGCACTGACTTCCCTGGATATTTGCGCAACAGCGTTGACAGTGCACCCGACACTCGCGAATGAAACTGAGCAATGGTCTCTCCGCCGGGAAAGAACTCTGCGTGTGGGTCTGCGCTCCAGTCGGGTGGGCCGTGACGACGAACAAATTCGTCGAAGGTCAATCCGTCGCATTCTGGACCCGGATCATGCTCGCCGAAACCCGTGTCAATGTTGATGGGCAAGCTGGACAGCGCTGGCGCAATAATCTCTGCTGTCTCTCGTGCACGCGGGAACCCACTCGACATCAGCACATCTACCGAAATTTCTTGTGTGTGTGCCAGCCGATCGCGCAAGCGTGCTGCTTGAAGTTTTCCCAACTCGGAAAGTCCGTTGCAGGTTCGTGGTCCGCCAAGAATTCGATTGACCGTTACGTTCGACTCGCCGTGCCGCACCAGCACGATGCGGGTTTTGCTCATACCAATTTTTCGACGAAGCCTTCAAGCTGGCGAAGATTGCGACACTCATACACACCGTCAGTGAACGTGCCGTACTCGCCCACAACCGAGTCGCCAGTGTTCCAGTAACTCTTTGGTTCAGGATTCAGCCAGTACACGTGGCGACCACGCTTTTGCATTTCTTTCACCACCCACGAACCTGTTGCGTGGTAGTTGTTTCGCGCATCACCCAGCAACAAAATGGTGGTCTTTGAGTTGATGTCTTTGCCGTAACGCTCCCAGAACACTTCGAAGGCGTGGCCGTAGTCGGAGTGTCCGTCTACCCACACCACATCGGCTTCGGTGTTCACGCGATGAATTGCATCGGAAATATCTTCGGTGTTTTTGAAGTAGCTCGTCACTTCATCAATGCCGTCGATGAATACGAATGAACGCACTTTAGAGAACTGCCCCTGAATGGCGTACACCAACATGAGGGTGAAGCGAGCAAACGCAGCAACACTTCCCGAAATATCTGCCACCACCATGAGTTCGGGTTTTGCAGGACGCGGATACTTAAATTTCGGATCTGCAGGCACTCCGCCATAGCTCAGCGAGTGACGAACCGTGTTACGGAAGTCAAGTGGACCTTTGCGCCCATGGCGACGTTTGCGAGCGAGACGAGCCGCAAGCTTGCGCGTAAGCGGTTGCAGCGCCTTCTTTAGGCTTTGCATTTCATCACGACTTGCGTGCATGAATTCAACGTCTTCCGGCAATGGCTTGCGCAACGTTTTTGCCATTGCCTCTGCGCCTCTGTCAGCAACAAGCTTGCGACGAATTTCTGCCTCTACTTCTTGCTTGAACTGTTCAATGCGACTTTCAAATTCATCTTTTTCTAGTCGTTGTTCAAGATTGGTGAGTTCTTCGGCGGCCTGCTGCTTGTTTGCTTCCATCAACTTGTCGAGCATGTTGTCGAGGTCGAGGTTGCGCAGCGTGCGGTACAGGTAATAGGTGCCACCCACCGGACGACCTGGCTCCATGCCGGCGAAACGCTGCACTGATTGCTTGGCCAACGCCTTCATCATGGCTTGGTCGCCGTTCATGAGCGCGTTCATCAACATTTCAGCAATTTCTTCAGGCGTCAGGCCATCCATGCTCCCGCCGCTTTGGCCCTTGCCTTCACCTTGCATTTGCAAGTCCTGCTGCTCGCGCCACAACTCGTCGTTTTCTTTACCGTCCTGCATGATGCTGTATTCAGGACCGCGCAACGAGAAGTACACCTCGAAAATGGTTTCAAACGCGCGCCAATGGTTTTGGCTCTTCACCAACGTTGCGGCGAGTGCGTATTTGAATGCGTCACGATCTTCAAGCGGAATTTCCTTGACCGCTTCCATCGCATCCAAGTTTTCGGTGAGGCTTACTGGCAAACCCGCATTGCGAAGTTCGACAATAAAGCCCGACATCAAGTCGAGAACTGGCATCTCATCAACTCACTTGTCGACCGACAGTTCCTTCGCCGCTTTGGCAATGTCCGTCTGGTATTTGAGAA
>JBIKHN010000043.1:0-10550 GCA_044362135.1 Ilumatobacteraceae bacterium
CAATCATTTTTCCGCCGATCACTCGCGAATCCGGTAACGCTGGCGCACCAAGCCCGCTTTCCGAAGGTGCGCGCAGGCGACGATCAACATTTGCCTCGTTTGACGAAGCAATTGCCAATTACTCGTCGAAGCCACCGCTGAATGTGTTTCAACCGGAGGTGTTAAGCGACTACGTGCGCTTTGGGTTCAACAGCAATGCAGACTCAACCGTGTCACTGAAGTGCCAACCAGAGCACGAAGCACGTACCTATGAGTCCGGTGCGTTACATGAGACATGGAACGACTTGGCAAAACTGCGCATGCCCGTGTGGATAGTTTCTGGCCAGATGATTCCGATGTCCCCGGCTGCCTTTGCCAAACCACTTGCTGATGCAATTCCGGGCAGCACATTTGTGCAATGGGACGACCTTGGCCACTTCGGACCGATGCAAGACCCTCAGCGCATTACTCAACTGATTTCCTCTATAGAAACGACACTGACATGACCACATGGCCCATTCCCGAAGCGCTCTCACCATCGAGCACCAGCACATTTCAAAACTGCCCATTGCAGTTTCGCTTTCAAAATATTCAGAAACTTCCACAGCCACCAAGCGTTGCTGCAGTAAAAGGCAACGTGGTGCACCGCGCACTTGAGTTGCTGTTTGGTCTTGAACCGGATCAGCGCACAGAAGAAGCAGCACTTGCGTTTGCGCAAACTGCGCGCACCGAGTTTGAGCCAACGTACGACATCACTGGACTGAACCTGAATGACACGCAGCTTGACGCTTTCTGGAAAGACTGTGATGCGTTAGTGAAGAGCTACCTGCGTATGGAAGACCCAACGAGCGTAAATGTGGTTGACCTTGAACTGTGGGTGCAAGCACCAATAGAGAATTTTGGACTACGTGGGTATGTTGACCGCATTGAGCGTGACGCTGAAGGCAACCTCATCATTAGCGACTACAAAACTGGCAAAGCACCTCGCGAACAAGATGTAGACGCAAAGATGCAGCAGTTGCACATGTATGCCTACATGTTGCGCGAAATGCGTGGTGAAGCACCGGCAAAAGTAAGTCTCATGTTCGTGAAAGACGGCATTCGACATACACGCGCGGTGACCGAACAAACCATGAAGTTTGTTGTCACCAAAACCTCGGCACTGTTCAAAACCATTTCCAACGCATGCACAACCGGCAACTTCCCTACGAAGAAAAGCGCGCTGTGCAACTTCTGCTCATTTAAAGATTGGTGCCCAGAGTTTGGCGGAAACCCTGACGATGCCGAAGTTGGCGCTGCGGTGAAATATCCTCGTCCTGCTGCATGACTTTTGACCCAACCGCCCGATTCGAAAAATTTGACAACAAGGTAGACGGCGCGCTCGAACACATTCGCGATTACAAATTTGTCAAAGTTGTTTTCAGCATTGCCAGCGCAGTTGGAGACTTTGGAATTTTGTGGCACATCATTGGATTGTTGCGAGCCATTGGCAGCGTTGATCGCTTTCAACAAGCGCTGGTGTTCTCCACCATGATTGGCATTGAAAGCTTGTTGTTGAACCAGGGCATTAAGCGATTGTTCCGTCGCAGTCGCCCCACAACAAGTGGTGACGATCGGTTTGCGTTACGCAAGCCGCGCACATCTAGTTTTCCAAGCGGTCACTCGTCGTCGGCATTCTTTTCTGCCCTTGTGCTCACCTATTTCTTCACCTGGCCGTGGGTGGTGCTGTTCTATGTGTTTGCGATGATTATCGCCATTAGTCGCGTAGGTGTGCGCATTCACCATGCCAGCGATGTTGTTGGTGGCGCCATTGTGGGAAGCCTGATGGGCGTTGTGGGCTTGGTCTTTTTAAACGCTATACATCTCATATGACCTCGTCTCCCACGTTTGCCCTGACCTACGACTACCGCTGCCCGTACGGCCGCATCGTGCACGACCATGTGGCCACCGCTTTGAAAGCTGGAGCGCCATGGACCGTGAAATTCACTCCGTTTTGTTTAGGACAAGCACACGTCGAAGAAGGCCAAACCGATATTTGGGATCGGCCGCAAGATGACACCGGAATACTTGCGCTTCAAGCCTCCATTGCCGTGCGCGACACGCAGGCTGACAAGTTTTTGAACATGCATCATGCGCTGTACGAATATCGCCACACGCAAAACGGAAACCTGCGCGAGCGCGTACCGTTAAATGAAGTCATTGCAGAACAAGGCGTAGATATAGACGCCATGTGGGCAGAAGTAGACAGCGGTCGCCCACTTGCCACCATTAAAGAAGAACACACGGCATATGGCCGCACGCATTCAGTGTGGGGCGTACCTACATTCATCGTTGGCAGCAAGGCAGTGTTTGTTCGCTTGCTTGATCGCCCAATGGGAGACGCAAAACTTGCAACGACGACGGTTGATCGCATTCTGGACAACATCGGTTGGGACTCACTGAATGAGTTCAAGCACACTTCGGTACCTCGATGAAACACGACATGCCTCGCTTCGACGATCGCATGAGCGATGCCGAAGCATTGATGTGGAGAGCAGAAAAAGATCCGTTCCTCACTTCCACGTTTGCGAATATCACCATTCTTGATCGTGCACCAAACTTTGATGCATTCGTTGCACGAATGGACCGCGCCTCGCGAATCATTCCGCGTCTGCGCCAACGCGTGCAACCAGCGCCTGCATCACTTGGCCCACCACGTTGGGTAACTGACCCAGAATTCAACATTGCGCATCACGTGCGCCGCATGGCAGTACCGGCGCCAGGAACCATGCGACAGATGCTCGATCTTGCAACGCTGTTGGTTGCCGACGCATTCGACCGCACTCGCCCACTGTGGCAGTTCACCGTGATTGATGGTCTTGAAGGCGGCAAGTCGGCCATCATTCAAAAGTTGCACCACACCATTACCGATGGTCAAGGTGGCGTTGCACTGTCGATGCAGTTTCTTGACCTTGAGCGCGACGCAAATCCACCGCCACCACTTGACCCGTCAATGTTGAGCGATCCCGAGCCAAGCACCATATCTGCTTCCGATTTATTGAATTCATCTTTTCAAGACGTGATGCGCGCGCCACTTGGTGCATTGCGCCAAGTTCGCGAGTTGTTGCAAGACCCAACTCAACTGCCAGCGCTTGGCACACAGGCAGCAGCCACCGTGCGCGGATTGTTGAATGAATTGAACAGCGTTGACCCAGCACGTTCGCCACTGTGGACACAGCGATCGTTGCAACGCCAAACCGAAACACTGCGTGCTCCGTACCGCGCCATGATGGATGCTTCTCGTGCACTTGGCGGCAAGTTAAACACAGCGTTCCTTACCGCTGCTGCCGATGCTGCAGGCAATTACCACCGCAAGCTTGGCGTGCCAGTGGAATCGTTGCGCACCAGCATGGCAATTAGCACGCGAAATGAAGACTCTGGTGCAAACGCATTCACGTTGGTACGCATGTTGGTACCAACCAGCGACATGCCCATTACCGAACGCTTTGCCGCCATTAGCGAGCTCGTCAATTCGGCGCGCGTTGGTTCGAAGAACGCACAGCTCGACACACTGGCAACGGCGTCCAGCCTGTTGCCAACATCGGTACTCACGCGAATTGCACGCACCCAAAGCCAAACGGTCGACTTCGCCACATCAAACGTGCGAGGCGCCGGAATTCCATTGTTCATCAGTGGCGCATTGGTGCTTGAGAACTACCCACTTGGGCCACTAGGCGGCGTTGCATTCAACCTAACCATGCTCAGTTACAACGGCAGCCTGGACATGGGACTCAATGTTGACAGCGAAGCGGTTGCTTACCCCGTGTTGTTGAAACAGTGCATCGAACAGTCAATGCAACAACTGGCAGATTACGCGCCAAAGAATTTGGCTACATCAACAGATCAATCACGCGGCGACAATGCGCCTATGAAGCGACGACGCTTCAGGCTTGTGTGGTGGAAGAAGCGTTCGCAGTAAGCAACACGCGAACGTCGAGCAGAAGGTCTGCTACTTCTTCGGTTGATACCAATTCACGGTTGAGCATGTTGGCGAGCGCCTCGTCGATAACGGTGAGTGCTTCGGTGATTACTGCTGCTTCGCGGGCTTCGGTCATGTCCTTGACCATACCCGACCGGTGCTACGAAGACATGACTCTGTGCATAACATCACAGCCATGGAATTACGGGGAAAAGTAACAGTCGTCACAGGTGCAGCCGGCGGAATTGGTAAGGCTCTGGCCGAGCGCTTTCACGCAGAAGGAGCCAGCGTGGTGCTAGCCGATCGCGAATCTGCGCAACTTGATGACACCGTTGCACAGCTGAACGCCACTCGCCCAAACAGCGCATTTGCCGTTGCCGCAAATTTGGGAACTGAACAGGCGAACGCAGACTTGGTTCGTGCGTCCATTGAGAAGTTTGGACAGATTGATTTGTTTTTCGCAAACGCCGGAGTTGGACTTGGCAGTGATTTGTCAACTAGCGAACAAGATTGGGACACTGCGTTCGACATCAACTTCAACGCACATCGTTGGGCCGCAAAACATTTGTTGCCCGATTGGCTTGCACGCGGCGAAGGATATTTCTGCAGCACCGCTTCTGCCGCTGGGCTGCTCTCGCAAATTGGTTCTGCTCCGTACACCGTGACCAAACACGCTGCAGTTGCGTTCGCCGAATGGATGTCCATCACGTATGGGGGCCGTGGAGTTTTGGTCAGTTGCCTGTGCCCACAAGGCGTCAACACCAACATGCTGAAAGGCGCAGACAACAGCAACGACGGCCCTTCAGGCAATGTGGTTCGTGTTGCTGGCGGCGTGCTTGAGCCTGAAGAAGTTGCGCAAGCATGTGTCGACACCATTCGCGCCGAAACGTTTTTAGTGTTGCCTCACCCAGAAGTTGCGCAATACATGGCGTTGAAAGCAACCGAGCGCGATCGTTGGCTTGCCGGAATGCGCAAGCTACAAAAGCGGGTGCTTGGGGTTTAACGAAACTCTGGCAACAGCGTGGCGAGTTCGCGCCACTGAACCTTTGGCATTTCCACCAAGCCTTCAGTAAGTACCTGCACCGAAACATGTGACGCTCCTGCGTCGAGATGTTCTTTGATGCGATCGCGAACTGTGTCAAGTGTTCCCCACGCGCAAATGGCGTCGACCAACTTGTCGCTTTGGTTCTTAATGTCGTCTTCGGTGAAACCTTCGCGCAGCAAGTTGTTGGCATAGTTTGGCAAACGCGTATAGGTGCCCATGTAACTGCGAGCAATTGCGCGAGCCTTCGTTGGATCTGTTTCCAAAATGACTGCTTGTTCCGGTGCAAGCGTTGGACCGCTACCCAAAATTTCGCGAGCAACTGCTGTGTGCTTTGGCGTAGTGAAATACGGGTGCGCACCATCGGCTCGCTCGCCAGCCAACTTCAACATTTTTGGACCAAGTGCGGCCAGCACGCGATGCAACGGAGTAGTTGGTGCAGCAGCCATGAACATTCCACCATCCATCACGTCTAAGTATTCGACCATGGCCGAATACGGCTTCACGTATGCAGTTTTGTGCAACGACTTCACCATGTTGCCGTGGCTTGCGCCAATGCCGAGGAGGAAACGATCGGGAAATGCAGAAGTCAGCGTTTTCTGACCAGCCTGCATGGTTGATGCAGTGCGCGCATACATGGACGCAATTCCGGTTCCCACAATGAGTTTCTTTGTTGCCGACAACAAAATTCCAGCGTGTGCAAAAGGTTCACGACCAACGGCTTCAGGAATCCACACTGTTGTGAAACCCAACTCTTCAAGTTCTTGCACCGCTTCGCACGACTGAGCCATTGGATGCGCATCCAATGTCCATGTCCAAATGCCAATTTTTCCCAGTTCTAAAGGTGTGGTCATGTCATTACTGTAATTCACACATCTATGCGTATGTACCGCCCCAGCCACCTTCTGTTTTTATTGCTCTTCGCGCACGCATTGCTGTTGTCGAGTTGCAGCACTGATTCTCTGACTGCTTCACCCAACTCAGCAACAATGAAACGAGTGGTGGATGGCGACACCATTGACATTGAGATTGGCGGAAACACCGAACGCGTTCGCTTAATTGGCATAAACACACCCGAGACCAAACACCCCACAAAAGGCGTGGAATGCTTCGGGCCAGAAGCCAGCGCGTATGCCGAACAGTTGCTGCCTGCTGGAACAGCACTGCGAGTTGAACGCGACATTGAAGCACGCGACAAGTACGGCCGACTACTGCTGTACGTGTACATCGCATACACCAACGTATTTGTGAACCTGGACCTGGTGATGAACGGTTATGCACGACCCATGGTGTTTGAACCCAACACTGCCCACATGGCCGACTTTGCCCAAGCCGCCACGCAAGCTGAGTTGCGTAACGCGGGTCTATGGCAGGCCTGTCGCTAGTAGCGTTTATGCGGTGAGCACACCATCACATTCAGTACAACTCTCACTTTCGGAACGACTTGGCCATAGCGCCAACGCGAAGTTAGTGATTTTGAGTTGCGACGACCTTGGCGCATTTCATGCAGCCAACGTTGGCGTGTACGACGCACTGCGCAATGGATCAGCCACATGTGCATCGCTCATGGTTCCTGCTCCGTGGGCAAAACACGCAGTCTTGAATTACAACGGTGATGACATTGGCGTGCACCTCACCGTAAACAGCGAGCACGAGATGTACCGCTGGGGACCACTCACCTACGCGCCGTCACTGCAGTCTGGCGAAGGCGGATTTCCCCGAACTATTGACGACCTCTGGGAACATGCTGACTCTGCTGAAGTATTGCGCGAATGTCGCGCACAAATTGCACGCGCCATCGAATGGGGAATTGATGTAACGCACCTTGCACCACACCTCACTGCAATTACATTGCGACCACAATTTTTTGACGTGTACATCGAACTTGCTGTTGAGTTTCAACTGCCGGTTCGCTTGCCTTCAACCCTTACCGAAGCACACGCTGGATTCCCGTTCCGCAAACTTGCGGCCGAAGAAGGTGTGCTCTTCCCCGACCACTTCGACCACGATTGGCGCGAAGGTAGCCGCGAACGTGTATTGAATTCGTTGCGCAATTTACAACCAGGCGTTACCGAAATTCACGTGCAGCCGTGCATTGACACTCCAGAAATTCGTGCGTTGGGCGACGTGGCAAACGGTTGGATTGACGATTACAACTTCGTGGTGAACGATGCCTCGCTGAAGCAAGCAATTACAGACAGTGGCGCAATCATGATTGGCTATCGCGCACTTCGCGATGCCATGCGCGCGCAATAGTTAACGCACTCCGCGGAACATATCGTCTTCGTACTCGCCAGGTGCAAGAGGTGGCGTTGGCACTAACGATTTTGCTAACACCCAGTCTTCGTACGGATATGTTTCGGCAAGTTCGGCATCGCTGAGGCCAAACCAAAACGGTTCGTTCTCATCGATTTGCGTGCGATGCGCGCGCAACGCACCCGAACGCGCATACAAGTAATCGCCAATCTGTAAACGAGTTGTAATGCGACTGTCAAGATCTGGTCGTTCGAACCACGAATCTTCAAACGGCGACGAACCACGAAGACGCAATAATGCTTCGTGAATTGCAGTGAGCCGCATACGCGACCATGCCGAGTAATACATCTTCAACGGCTGCCATGGCTCGCCTGCTTCCGGGTACCACTCGTCGTCGGCAGCACGATCAAACGCAACAATGCTGATGTCGTGCACCTTCACGTGGTCGGGGTGCGGATAGCCACGCTGATCGTCGTTGTAGGTGACCAATACATGCGGACGCTCGCGACGAATAATGCGCACCAACCTGCCCACTGCTTCATCGAGGTCGGCCATATGAAAACAATCGGGGTGATTATTCGCTGGGCTGTCCAACATTCCCGAATCGCGATAGCCAAGCATTTCAACGTGATGGAATCCAATGACTTGTGCAGCCTTTTCTAATTCTGCTGGGCGAAGCTGTGCGAGTAATTGTTTTTCGGCTTCGCCTTCAAGACCATGAAACGGTTGACCAGGCTCCTTCAACGACGGGTTTGCAACATCGCCTTCTTCGCCACCCGTGCAACACACCAACACCGTACGTACGCCTTGCGCGCCGTACATGGCCATTGTTGGCGCGCCCTTCGACGCTTCGTCATCGGGGTGAGCATGCACCGTGAGCACACACAGTTGTTCATTGGGTCGCAACACGACATGCAGGCTAGTACTGCATGTCGTAGCCTTCATTTGTGACACGTTTTTCGAAGAAATTGTTTGGTGCGACAGCAATCCTTGGCATCAGCACACTGCTCCTTGCTTCGTGCTCTCGCGACGGTCGTGAAATGAAATCGCCAACTGCCGATCAAACCGAAACCATCGCTGTTGCCACTACCATCCCCGAGGTAGTTGCACCTTTTCTCGACTTCGCTATTGCGGCTCCATGGGAGGACGGCGAACCGCTGAATACAGAATTCACCTGTGCGGGTTCGAAATTGTCACCCGAATTCGACATTGCTGGCTTACCCGAGGGCACGGTGATGTGGGGGTTTTCCATCATCGATATCTCTTCTGGCGACGCAGTTCATTGGGCGGTCGCCAATATCGACCCAACCATCAACCGTGTAGACGTAGGCGTGGTGCCAGATGGCGCCGCGCAGTCACTCAATCGGGTGAACAAGGTGGGTTATGCCGCTCCATGTCCACCCGTTGGCGAACCACATACCTACCTGCTCACCGTGTATGCCCTTTCGCAACAGTTGGAAGTAACCGATGGAGTGGATGGTGAAACCATGCTCACCTCGCTAGAGGCGGGTTCGCTTGACACCACCTCAATCAGCTTTACCGTCACCCGATAAACCCCCATTTGTTCAATTGGTAAGGGCAACCTGTCAAGATGGTGTCATTGACCAATCAGCCGCCTCCCTCCCAATAGGGGTATTTAAAACCGACATTGATGGTCGGTTGACGACGGCTAATGAGACGTTCCGTGCGCTCGCACTCGGTGGCGCAAGTTTCACTCCAGGCGTTGCGCCATGGGTGAACGCACAACCAACTGATCGCGCATTTGCCGAGGAAGCTTGGCAACGTTCGCGTGAATCCGGTGCTGCATTTGGCATTGAATTCAAATTGTGGAAACCCGATGGCGAAATGTTTTGGCTGAATATTTCTACGCAACCAATTCTTGGTGCGAAAAAAGAGATCACTGGCTTCGTTGGCACTGCGCACGATGTAACTGAAGCAGTAAACCGCAGAGTGCTGAGTAACCAGTTGATTGGATTGCTCGATAGCAGCGCAGATGCCGTGATCGTATTTGACCCGCACGGCAATTTGTTGTTCAGCAACGACGGAGCGCGAAACCTTATTGGTGTGAGCGAGCAATCGGCGGCAAGCGATGCTGCAACACAAATGTTTATTCAAGCAATTCGCGATCAAGTGCCACGCGAAGTCATTAACTCGCCTGCCAACAACAAGTGGGAAGGCGAACTTGGCTTCCGTAGCCCCGACGGCATTATGCGCACCATGACTTTGGTGTTGCAGATTGTGCGTGAAGCAGACGGAACCGTTCAGCACTACTCCGTAATTGCGCGCGACATTACCGAAGCCAAGCAACTACAAGACGAACTGAACTATCAAGCAACACACGACGCACTCACCGGCTTGCCGAACCGCGTGTTGTTCTTACGCAAATTGTCTGAAGCACTTGAGCGCAGCGTGACCACCAAACGCGGTGTATCAGTGATGTTTGTGGACTTAGACAAGTTGAAAGACGTGAACGACAACATTGGCCACAACGTTGGTGACCAGTTGTTGAACTCCATAGCCAAGCGATTAGTGAGCGCCACTCGCCCAAGCGACTTGGTTGCCCGCATTGGTGGAGACGAATTTGTTGTGTTGTGCGATGGCTTAGGTGATGAGCACATTGCAATGGATGTTGCCGAACGAGTCCGTCAGGGCATTACTGGCCAAGTCATTTTGCAAGGCGTTGAGATATTTACCAGTGGAAGCATTGGCATTGCAATGGCAACGCCAGCGTTGCTCGCCGAAGAAGCACCTGCTGATGCAGCGGTAACACTTCTCCGCAATGCCGACACCGCCATGTATCGCGCGAAGCAACGCGGTCGCGGTCGGTGCGAAATGTACTCCGACGAAATGCGTAAGAGCGCAAAAGAACGCGTCATGCTTTCTGCCGAACTCGAACGCGCCCTGGCGAAGCGCGAATTGTTTGTGGTGTATCAGTCGGTTGTTTCTACACACACCGGCCGCATAGCAGGAGTTGAAGCGTTGCTGCGTTGGAACCATCCAGAACGCGGCGTGCTAACCCCGCCTGTGTTCCTCGAACTTGCTGAAGAATCAGGATCTATTGGCCCAATTGGTGACTGGGTAATTCGCCAGGCATGCACCGATGCGCGCAAGTGGATGGACGAAGGCATCGTTGAGCGTTCGTTCATGGTGCATGTGAATGTTTCTACGCGTCAGTTGAGCGAAGCAGCTTTCGTTGAACGCGTAATGGGAACGCTGCGCGAAACCAACGTTGACGCCGCTCACCTGACGCTGGAAATTACCGAGAAGACCATGCTGAACGACAACCCTGCCGTCATGCGCACATTGAATGCGCTG
>JBIKHN010000138.1:0-3839 GCA_044362135.1 Ilumatobacteraceae bacterium
ACACTGGCGAATAACCGGCCCGCTGTGCAAGCAGTGCAACGTTGTCAAATCGTCCATTGAGCGGAGTGCCATTAGCAACAACTCGATGATTCATTTGATACATGCCCGTGTACAAACTGGCGCGACCAGGACTGCATGGTGCGCACTGGCTGTAGTGCTGAGTAAGACGGACGCCTTGGCAAGCGAGTCGATCAAGATTTGGAGTTCGAACAAGTGGATGACCTGCAATAGACAAGCAATCCGCACGGAATTGATCCAAAGTTATGAGCAGAACATTCGGCTTCATTGCATGTGAAGCGTAGTGTGATTGCTATGAATTCTGCTGAGTGCACCACGGTGATGGTGGATGGTGGCACTGGCGTGACATTGCGGACGGTGCGCTGGGGCAACCCTGCAGAAGCATCGGCTACACCATTGGTCTTGATTCATGGGCTGGCGTCAAATGCAATGTTGTGGGAGGGAGCTGCACTTGAGTTTGCCGCGCTTGGCCATGCGGTGGTTGCAGTGGACTTGCGTGGACACGGTTTGAGTGAAAAGCCCGACAGTGGATATGACATGCAGACGGTGACGAACGATGTGGCTGGTGTGTTGCGAGTACTTGCGTCGCAAGGTTACGAACGACCTGTTGTGGCGGGTCAATCTTGGGGCGGCAACGTTGTCGTTGAACTTGCGCATGCTTTCCCCGAACTTGTTCGTGGAGTCGTAGCAGTAGACGGTGGATTCTTGGAATTGCAAGAACATTTTCCACAGTGGGAAGAATGCTCTGTTGCGCTTCGTCCGCCGAATTTGTTGGGCACTCCTGTGGCGCGCATGCGCGGATATATGGAAAGCGCGCATTCAGACTGGCCAAAAACCGGCATTGACGGCAGCATGGCAAACTTCGAACAGTTGCAAGATGGAACCATTCGCCCATGGCTTACGTTGGAGCGTCACCTCATGGTGTTGCGCGGCTTGTGGGAACACAGACCCACTCATATATATAAGGACATCTCGGTTCCGGTGATGTTCGTTCCTGCAGAAGGCCCAGGCGTTGTGTTTTCAAATACAAAACGTCAGGCAGTTGAACGCGCATTGCACAGTGTGCCCAAAGTGCGGGTTGAATGGTTTAGTCCTGCAGATCACGATTTGCATGCACAACACCCCGTGCGCTTTGCACAAGTTGTGCATGCCGCAACAACAGATGGGTTCTTTAAATGACGCTTCCGCGCATGTTGGTGATTATGGGCTCAGGTGAAACTGCGCCGACCATGGTGCCAACGCACCGCTTGATTTCGCGGATGCTGCCTAACCCTGCTCGCGCAACGTTGCTCGACACGCCGTACGGGTTTCAAGAGAATGCTCCAGAACTGGCGTCAAAAGCAGTGGAGTACTTCAACACCAGCATCAACATGAAGTTGGATGTTGCTGGGCTAACGCAATTGATTGATGCGGATGCATTAGCTGTTGAACGCGGTCTGCAACTTGTTGCCGATGCGCATTATGTGTTTGCCGGCCCAGGATCACCAACGTATGCATTGCGTCAATGGCATGGAAGCCCACTCGCTGGATTGCTGGTGAAGAAGTTGCGAGATGGTGGAGTAGTGACATTCGCATCTGCCGCTGCACTGACGCTCGGACGATTCACCCTTCCTGTGTACGAGATTTACAAAGCAGGTGCAAACCCATATTGGTTAGAGGGTCTAGATATTCTTGGCGAAATTGGTATTAATGCTGTAGTCATTCCGCATTACAACAATGCTGAAGGCGGTCACCACGACACTCGTTTTTGTTACATGGGCGAGCGTCGCCTTTCGGTGATGGAAACCGAGTTGCCAGACGATGTATTTGTTTTGGGCGTAGATGAACACACCGGCCTGATGCTTGACCTCGATGCAAATACGGCAACGGTGGTGGGCAAGGGAGTGATCAGCATTCGTCTACGCGGTGCAACAACCGAAATCGCAAGCGGCGAAGTGCTCTCTATTGATCGTTTGCGCAACCCATGGTCGGAAGCTGTGACATCTGCAGTGGCTGTAGTTGAACCAATTGCATCGGCAGTCATTGAAACCGCAGATAGCAATTTGCGACAGGCAACTGATCGATTGAACAATGCGTTTCAGGCCGCAATTGATAATGCAGATGCGGACGCTGCTGCGCGAGCTGCGCTCGAGCTTGATGACGCGATTGCTGGTTGGTCTATTGACACTCTGCAGAGTTCTGACGCCGACTATGCGCGCAGTGTGCTGCGCAGCATGGTGACGCGTCTTGCGGGTGCTGCCACAGGTGGGTTGCGTGACCCTCGCGAAGTTGTTGGGCCATTCGTGCAGATTCTGCTTGACCTTCGTGCACAGGTGCGCGCCGATAAGCGATTTGATTTGTCCGACATGATTCGCGATCGGTTCGCTGAAATAAGGGTGGAGGTTCGCGACACCCCGCAGGGCGTTGAATGGGGCTTCCGCCAAGAGGGTTAGGCCCACACATCCTCCTGTAGGGAAATTGTGGTCAGTATCTAAAGCAAATGTGACTACAATTAAAAGATGAAGAAAATCGCTCAGACCAGTCAGATTGAAGTTGGAATCCGTGACTTGAAGAGCCAATTTAGTAAGTACATCGATCGTGTCCAAAAGGGAGACGAAATCATCGTGACAGAACATGGAAAACCGGTTGCGCGCATTAGCCCAGTCAGTGAATCAAAACTCATACTCGAACGTTTAATTGCCGAAGGTAAGGCGCGACCAGCTCTTACGAGACGCACCGTACTGCCTCCACTCATCGATCTTGGCTTCAGTCTTTCTGAGGCGATTATCGAAGATCGTAGATAATGATCACCTATTTTGATTCTTCATCACTCCTCAAATTCATCATCAGAGAAATCGGGTCTGAAGAAACCAGGAACATCTGGAATCTCAGTAATGAAAAGGTGTGTTCTCATCTGACATGTACTGAAATGCATTCTGCTCTTATGAGAAAGGTGCGCGAAGGAAGCGTGTCGGCAAGTGCAGTACCGGCACACCTGGGTGCACTGGATAGGTTATTTGCCGATGTGATTCTCATTGACATCACTTCTGACGTGATTGACGCATCGTGTGAGTTGGTGAAGGAATTTCCATTGAAGAGCGCAGATGCAATTCATTTGGCAACTGCACTCATGGTGCGTGCCGACCTCCTCTCAAGTTCGGACAAAAAATTGTGCGCCGCTGCGTCCGAAAGTGGAATTGCAGTTACCGACCCAACAGAGGGTTAGATGGTGGTGGTGGTGAGGTCGTCGCCCAGCACGATTTCACCATTGAAATACTTCGCAGCAAACGCACGCCATTCATCTTCTTGACCTGGCTGCATTGAAGGAACGTAGTGCGTAAGGATCAGCTTCTTGATGCCGGCCTTAGTTGCTGTTTGTGCAGCCTGCTCAACGGTTGAGTGGTAGTCCAAAATGTCGAGGAAACGCTTGTTAGGAACGAGCTTCACCAAGTCTTCGCGGATCACGGTTTGCACGTAAGCATCGGCGCCTGCGCAAATTTCGTCGAGTGTGTCGCAAGGAATGCCATCGCCACCAAGTACAACCGACTTGCCGTCGTGTTCCAAGCGGAACGCAACCGTTGGCTCAACTGGCTGGTGGTGCGTGCGTGCAACTTTTACCTGCACATCGCCAATTGCAAACGTTGCACCTGGTTGCACTTCGGTAACCACAACTTTTGGCTTATAGCTAAGTGTGTCGGTGTGGTGGGCCAGACGGTATGAAATGTCTGGCGCAAGCATCATCAAAATTCCATCAACGACGGTTTGCGTTCCCGGAGGGCCGTACACCACAAGTGGAGTTTCTTGACCCGTCATTACCCAATGTGAAGTGATGACGTCATTGA
>JBIKHN010000139.1:0-3824 GCA_044362135.1 Ilumatobacteraceae bacterium
TTCAGGCTATCTGAGCAAAGCACTCACCCTGAGCGAACACTAGGTTGTGGCTCATGACAATTGGAACTCAAGTGAACGTGTACGGCGAACTCATCGAAACATGTTGCACTTCTCCAATGACGGGTTGGTACCGCAATGGATGTTGTGAGACTGGTGGCGACGACACCGGCGTACACACAGTGTGTGCAGTGATGACCGATGAGTTTCTTGCTTTCTCGAAGTCGCGAGGCAATGACCTGTCCACCCCAATGCCGCAATACGGTTTTGATGGTCTGAAGGCCGGAGATCACTGGTGCCTCTGTGCATCGCGCTGGCAGGAAGCATTTGAAGCGGGAATGGCACCAAAAGTGAACTTACGTGCAACACATGTTCACACGCTCGAGTTTGTGAACCTTGCAGATCTAGAAAAGTTTGCGCTGTAGTTAGATAAATTCCATAGCGCGATGCGCGCCAGTTGGAAGTTGCACGTCAATTGCGTCATCCGATGACACGATTCCACTAGCCACTACTACTGCAAGTACGCCAACTGGTCGGCGAAATGCACCGCTTTCGTTTTTCTCTCGCACTGCAGCCAGCAACCCATCTTGAAAACCATTCAGTTGTTTGCACGGCGTACGAATTCCTGTGAGTTCAATTGCTGCACCACTCGCGAACACCAATCGAGTTCCGTGCGGCAGCGAAGTAAGTTGCACCCCGCTTGTGGTGATGTTTTCACCCATTGAGCCCCGCTCAACATTGAAACCTTCAAGGCGTAACTCTTCAATCAGTTCGCTTGCAATGAGGTGAACCTGGCGTAGGTTCGGCTTTTCTGGTTTCTTGCGGAGCAGGTACGAATGCTTCACCGTTGCGCCAGCGTGCGCATCACCCTGCACGCCAATACCTGCAACTAGCTCGATTGAACCTTGAGCTTGTTTCGTAAATGTGTGCTCAGGTGAAAGATGAACACCAACTACAGAAGTAGGCATGAACTACGCGCCGGTAAGTGCACGCCATGACATCGGCGTAATTGCAGTGAGTTGGTCAATTGAAAGCTGGTACGTCGTTTCAGGAACGAGTCCAGTGATTTCGCGAACTTCGTAATATGAGTGCGCCGCATCGGCTACTCCCGAGAAGAGTTCTTTACGACGAGCCAACAAATCTGCAGGCACGGTGTCAACAAGCCAGCCCCAAATAGTGAGCGCAAACGTGAGGTCGTGCATAACTGGCGCACGTCCGTACATGGAAGCCCTGCGCAACGCAATCCCAATTGAACCGCGAATGGCGTCATCTACCGACTCACCTGCTTGCACTTTGATCTTGTTCCGTGCAATACGCGCAAGCGTCAGGATGTAACCCTGATCTGGGCCTTGATTGCCCAGGCTTGCACCGCGCGGTTGCTTGCCGTCAATTTCTCCGGGGCGACCTGGAGACCATGGCGCAGGAACGTGCAAAGGCGATTCATACGAACGCGGTGTTTGAGTTGCACTTACTGGAGCAAATTTTGGAGCAGCCATACTCCTGCGAGCCTACTTGGAATGCAAGAGCCCGAAGATGAGCGACTCTTCGAGTGCACGCCATGAGGCTTCAATAATGTTTGACGAAACGCCAATGGTGGTCCAGTTGCGCTCACCATCTGAGGCGTCCAATAAGACTCGAGTGACCGCACCTGTTGCCGAACCCGAATCCAGAATTCGCACCTTGTAGTCAGTCAAATGCACGCGGGAAAGTTGCGGGAACTTTTCCAATAAAGCAGCACGCAATGCGGTGTCAATTGCGTTAACAGGACCATTGCCCTCAGCGACGCGTACTTCACGGTGGTCACCGATCCAGACCTTCACCGTTGCTTCGGTCGTAAACGTTCCAGCCGATGACTCATCGGTGATCACACGCATTGACTCAACGCTGAAGAAGTTCTGTTGCCAGCCAGATGCACGGCGCATTAAGAGTTCAAGCGATGCATCGGCTGCTTCAAAGTGGTAGCCCTCGTGCTCAAGTCGCTTCAGGTCGTCAATTACTTGATTGACCGCCGGACCATCCATGGTGAGCCCAAGTTCTTCAGCCTTCATGGTGATGGTTGCACGACCAGCCATTTCGCTCACCAAGAATCGTGTGCCATTGCCAACAAGTTCCGGTGCAATGTGCTCGTATGCATCTTTCGCGCGCGAGATTGCCGAAACGTGAAGTCCGGCTTTGTGCGCAAATGCCGAACTACCAACGTATGGAGCCTGTGGATTCAACGGACGGTTCAGCACCTCGGCAACAAAATTGCTTACTGCAGTAAGGCGCTCGAGTCTGCCTTCTGGCAAACACTCAAAGCCCATCTTTAACTGCAAGTTAGGAATGACTGTTGTCAGGTTTGTATTTCCGGTTCGCTCACCAAGACCGTTCAGCGTTCCTTGAACATGGCGCGCACCACTTTGCACTGCTGCAAGCGAGTTAGCAACTGCACAACCCGTGTCATCATGGCAGTGAATTCCGATTGTTGCATCGTCGCCGATGTGCTTCTTCACTTCACCAACAATGTGCAGCACATCGTTTGGGAGTGATCCGCCATTGGTGTCACACAACACTAAATGCGTTGCGCCACCGATGATTGCTGCCTCTAACACGCGCAGCGAAAACTCTGGGTTTGACTTGAATCCATCGAAGAAATGCTCCATATCTACGAGCACGCGACGATCGTTCGCGGTGAGGTACTTCACCGAATCTGAAACCATGGCAATGCCTTCTTCAAGTGTTGTTTGCAATGCATGTTCAACGTGATAGTCCCACGCTTTAGCAACAATGCAGACTGCAGAGGTTTGTGCTTCAATCAAATTTCTTAGCGTTGCATCGTCGTCAACTTTGCCAAGTGGGCGACGCGTTGAGCCGAAAGCAACTAGCGCTGAAGTGGTGAACGTCAGCTCTTTCTTTGCACGTGCAAAGAACTCGATGTCTTTGGGGTTCGCGCCAGGCCATCCACCTTCAATGAAGTGCACGCCCAAGTAGTCCAGTTGTTCTGCAATACGCAACTTGTCTTCAACGCTTGCCGACACGCCTTCCACTTGCATGCCGTCTCGCAATGTGGTGTCGAATACTTCTACGAGTTGTTGCTTTGTCATCTGCTGCTCTTCTCTTCTGTCGAATTTTGGGGATTAAAAAAGCCGCCCATTTGGGCGGCTTGGGCGTACGTCGGGTGACGCACGCCTATCGAATAATGATGATCGCAATGCGGGACTGGGTGGCTCCAAAAAGATTCACATCTCCAGTCTGACGCCAAAAACAGCGTTCGCCAACCCCCAAACCCCCGCCCTGTGGGGATACCTGTGGATAAATCTCTGCGGACGATACTCCGCTTGTGGAAACACCTGTGGATGACCTTGGGGGAAACCCCCTCAAAGTCACTTCCGTGTAATACGAAGCGTGTTATTTCGTGTATTCGAGCCAGTCGACATAGCGCGGGTCTTGGCCGCGCACAGCCCTGGCATAGGTGGAGGCAATTGCTCGCGTGATTGGACCTGGGCAAGGAACCGGACGATCGTCGACCGAACTTACCGAGCCGACCTCTGCTGCCGTTCCGCAGGCGAAGATTTCTTCTGCAATGTACAAATCGCTGCGTGCAATGTTGTCTACGCGCACTTCGTAACCCAAGTCACGAGCGATGCGAGTAACGCTGTTTTGTGTAATGCCCTCAAGCGCTCCAGCCGAAGTTGGTGGAGTCAAAATGATTCCGTTGCGCACAACAAACAGGTTCTCGCCTGTGCATTCTGCGACCAAACCGTTTGGTGCAAGCATGATGGCTTCGTCGTAACCGGCCTTCAACGCTTCAACTTTGGCAAGTGACGAGTTCACGTAGTTACCAACTG
>JBIKHN010000140.1:0-3792 GCA_044362135.1 Ilumatobacteraceae bacterium
CGCTGAATATGCCACTTGCGTGATGCAATTTTTGAAGTTGATTCGATAAACAGCACCCGATGCGTAAGCGGAGTGGCACCAGCCAAAGCACCAATTCCACGATTCAGTTGGTCGCCGAAGACCCAAATTGTCGGCAAACTCATTGCTTCAGCGTAAAGCAATGGGCTTGACCATGAATTACTCTGCACTGATATGAGTCGTGTTGCCCAAACCAAGAACGGCTTCGCCCCAAAAACATGCGCGACCTGTAATCGCCCATTTGAGTGGCGCAAGAAATGGGCAAAAGACTGGGAGCAGGTTCGCTATTGCAGCGACCGGTGCAAACCATGACCGAGTCCGGTGGTCAATTCAGCGAGTTCATCGGTGTGTACAACGCCGAATCGACAGTGTTAGGAGAGGTTTCGTACTGGATTGGCGCCCGTTTGGGAATACGGCATTGCTCGCTTTGCGACATTACACATGGACTATTTACGAAACGAGCAGATTGGCAAGAGTGCGAATCTGCACTACAAATTCCGTTCACCACATTTCACATCAATGACGCTCCAGCAGAGGTAGCGCAAGCGGCTAATGGAATATACCCAATAGTTCTTGGCAGAAATCAGTCAGGCATTCACATTGTTCTCGACGCAGATGAACTTGAAAAGTGCAACGGCTCGCCGCAAGAACTACTGAACAGACTTCAGTTGTTATGACTCAAGCCCGTGCAGCCACGCCTGCACGTTGAGGCCAAGGTTCGCCAAGTCGTAGCCGCCCTCCTGCAATACCACCGTTGGCAGGTTTAACCCGCGCACGCGAGCTCCACTGCGAGAAAATCCATCGCGAGTGACTGCTAGATCACAAATTGGATCGGTCACATATGTATCGAGTCCCAAAGACACGATGAGCAACGAAGGGCCGAACGCCTCAATTGCTTCACATGACTCGTCGAGCGCATCGAGAAACATATCGTCATCCGTTTTCGCAGCGAGTGGAATGTTGGTGGTTGAACCGCGACCCTTGCCCTCTCCCAGTTCATCAGCGAACCCGGTGATGTATGGGTATGCACGACGTGGGTCGCCGTGAAGCGAAACGTACTGCACGTCATCGCGACCGTAAAAGATTTGCTGGGTGCCGTTGCCATGGTGATAGTCCACATCGAGCACGGTCACTTTTGCGCCAGTAGTTGACGCTACATAGTGAGCCGCAACAGCAGCGTTATTGAAAAAGCAATACCCCCCGTACAAGTCGGTTGTTGCATGATGGCCGGGTGGACGACACAACCCGTACGAAAACTTGTCTCCACTCAGCACCAGTTGTGTTGCGGTGAGCGCGGTATCTACTGCACCACGGGCCGCATCGTATGAACCCTGCGTAATTGGCGTCGTGGTCTCGAAACACCACCAGCCCAACCGAGCATTTGCTGCAGTTGGCTCTTCAAGTTGCGACATGGCTTCACGCATTGACGGGCGATAGAAAAAGTCAGGAACCACTTCTCTACTTGGTCGAACTTCGCGCTGATAATCAGCCCACGCTGTATTCAGAAAGTTGTTTAAGCCAGGGTTGTGAACGGCATTAATTGGGTCAACACCCCACTGCGTTGGTGCAAGAAACTGCATGGACTTGTCGGCCTGCAACACCTCTCGAATGTTTTCGGCCCGAGCCGTGTGTTCATGCGGTGAGTGCGACCCAGACTCGGCAATTTCTTCCTGCGGGTTATGACCCAAATGCGCTTCGGTGTAGACGACTTTCATCTTGGCCTCTAGTCAAACTGTGGTGCGGCACGTAGCGAGCGCTTAATTTCGGCAACTCCAGATTCGGCAATGGTCTGTACTGCATCCCACAGCTTCATCGCCTCATCGCCTTTTGGAGCCTTCGAGATAACTGGACCAAACAAGCTGGCCTCGTTTGCAGACTTCGGGTTAAAGGTAAGAATTGGCGTTCCCACATCTTTTCCTGTGCGGCTAAGCGCTGCTTCTGTCTCATAACGAATGACTTCATCGTGTGTCGAGTCTTCGTACGCAGCTGCCACTTCTGGCGATAACCCGGCATCAGCAACGATTGACAATAAGAACGATTTCGGATCGTTCACCAGTTCTTCACGGCGACCACCAACATGGATCGCGTTCCCCAATGCCGTATACACAGCGGCAACACTTGGGTTTCCACCTTGTGCGCGGGCGGCGCTGGCAACTCGCAAACTAGCCAAACCTGCGTTGTGGATCTGTTCGTAAACCGAGTTACCTGCATAGCCACGTTCGGCGTTCACCATTCGCAAACTGATGAACTTCCATGACACTTCATAGTTGCGAAGCTGTTGAACATTGGTGACCCAACGCGATGTGATCCATGCCCAAGGACAAACTGGATCGAAATAGAACTCAAGATCTGCTGCCATGCCTAGACCTTAGTCGTGCAGGTTGTATTAGTCGCGTGCGAGTTCGCGCAATTCAAATGTTTCAATGAGGTCGCCCTGCTTCAAATCTTGGAAGTCGGACAAGCTAAGACCACATTCGAAACCTTCACGAACCTCACGTACGTCATCTTTGAAACGACGCAACGATTGAATTGCACCCTTCCAAATAATTGTTCCGTCGCGCAAGAAGCGAACCTTTGAACCGCGAGTAATAACACCCGTACGAACCACGCAACCTGCGATGGCGCCAACCTTTGGAGACTTGAACACTTCGCGCACTTCTGCTTCGCCAGTGACCACTTCTTCGAACTCTGGCGCGAGCATGCCCTTCATGGCCTTTTCGATGTCTTCGATGAGCTTGTAGATGATTTCGTAGGTACGAATTTCTACGCCTTCAGCCTCGGCCAAGTCGCGAACCTTGCGGTCTGGACGCACGTTGAAACCAATCAGCGTTGCATTAGTTGCAGCGGCAAGTGCAATGTCGTTCTCGGTTATCGCACCAACAGCACGGTGTACAAACGCTGCACGCACTTCATCGCGCTCGAGTTTGCGCAAGCTTTCCGTTACTGCTTCGAGCGAACCATGAACGTCTGCTTTGATGATGACATTCAACGTTGCAACTTCGCCGGCCTGAATTTGGGTGAAGATGTCTTCCAACTTCACACCACGCTGAACGCGCGCATCGCCACGCTGATTCAACGTGCGGTAACGCTGTTCGCGCGATTCGGCCACCGTACGTGCTGTCTTTTCATTTGGTGCTGCACGGAACTCGTCGCCGGCTCCAGGAACTGCACTCAGTCCTAGTACCTGCACAGGAGTTGAAGGACCAGCTTCTTTAATTTGCTGACCCTTGTCGTTAATGAGCGCACGTACTTTGCCCCATGCGGCGCCAGCAACGATTGGATCGCCGACCTTGAGGGTTCCCTTGTCAACCAAAACGGTGGCAACAGGACCGCGACCAATGTCGAGTTGAGCTTCGAGCACAATGCCCTTTGCGCGACCCGTTGGGTTTGCAGTGAGTTCGCCAATTTCTGAAACAACACTGAGTTGCTCGAGCAAGTCGTCAACACCAAGACCGCTTTGTGCAGCCATTTCTACAACGATTGTTTCGCCACCCCATGCTTCAGGTGTGAGTTCGTTTTCGGCCAACTGCGCCATAACACGTGGGACATCGGCATTGTCTTTGTCGATCTTGTTGATGGCAACAACGATTGGAACTTCAGCCGCGCGAGCGTGGCTAATGGCTTCAATGGTTTGTGGCATCACGCCGTCGTCTGCAGCAACCATCAACACAACAATGTCGGTTACTTGAGCACCGCGTGCGCGCATTTTGGTGAACGCAGCGTGACCTGGTGTGTCAATGAACGTGATGGACTTGCCATCTTTTTCAACTTGAT
>JBIKHN010000141.1:0-3790 GCA_044362135.1 Ilumatobacteraceae bacterium
TGGCGTTTGGTTCTGCAACAGAAGCCTCTGCGGCTTGGTCATACCAACGTTGCCATTGCACGAGTGGATTGTTGTCTAGATCGTTTCGTTCAAGACCTGCAGTTTCGTACTGCACACGGCGATCACGTAGAGACACGGCGCCTATTTCGGGTGAATGACGGTTGTGCCACGCATGTACGGATGGAGCACGGAAGGAATAGCAACCGAGCCATCTTCTTGGCGGAAGTTCTCCATAATTGCGGCCCACACACGCGGAACGGCAAGCGCAGACGCATTTAACGTATGTGCGAACTCGGTTCCCTTCTGTCCCGTGCGCTTCATGCGAATGTCGCCGCGGCGCGCTTGGTAATCGCTAAACCAACTAATTGAGCTGACTTCAAGCCACGCGTCGCATCCTGGCGCATACACCTCAACATCGAAACTGCGGTGATGGCTTTGGCCCATATCACCTGTGCAAATTTCAATAATCCGATATGGCAAACCAAGGTTGGCAATTACACGCTCAACGCGCGTGATGAGTTCAGTCAACATTGCCGGTGCGCCTTCAGGTGTGGCAATGGAAAAAATCTCTACTTTGTCAAATTCGTGACTGCGTAACATTCCGCGTGTGTCTCTGCCTGCAGAACCCGCTTCGCGTCGATAGCACGACGAGTGCGCCATGTACCGAATTGGTAAGTCTGCTTCGGCAAGCACTTCGCCAGCATGAATTGATGTGAGCGGTGCTTCTGCAGTGGGGATGCACCAGAGATCGTCCTTGCTCATTGAATACGCGTCGTCGGCAAACTTAGGAAGCTGACCAGTCGCGGTCAATGTTGCCGTGCTGACAAGCGATGGTGGGCGAATTTCTTCGAACGCATCTGCGTTGCAATCAAGGGCGTACTGGCACAGAGCACGAGCAAGCGTTGCTCCCGCTCCGCGTTGCATCGTAAACATCGCGCCACTGATTTTTACTGCGCGTTCGTTATCAAGAATGCCGAGCGCCGTCGCCGTGTCCCAGTGCGCAACACGTTGGTGCTCAGGAAATGTCGCTGGTAAATTATTTGGGCCCGTAATGGTTGGGTTCTGCGAATCATCCGATCCCACTACAACGTCCGCGTGAGGAATATTCGGCAGGCGCAGCAACACGTCTTTAAGTTGCGCGGTCACCTCATCGGTCTCTGCTGCAAGCGACTGCTCTTTCTCGCCAAGCGACCTGCTCTCAGCCTGCAGTACTTCAGCAGCCTTGTCATCTCCGCTTCGACGGAGCTCGCCAACCTGTTTCGATAATTCGTTTACCTGCTGGCGAATCGCGTCGCGTTCAGCGGTAATTTCTCGCATTCTGCCGTCAAAACCCAGGGCCTCGTCGAGCAGTCCGATCAATTCGGGCTTATTCCGGCGCGCCATCAGTTCGCGCACGGTTTCGGGCTCACTGCGAAGAAAACGAATGTCAATCACGGTGACACAAGGCTAGCCGTGTGATCCCGTGACACTGCCCTACTTTGCGTACTGTTGAGCCGTGAGTTCTGCGTTGAATACGTCTACGAGTGTTGGCCTTTCGGTTTCGCAACTCGTCATCAAATACGGCAATGTCACCGCCGTAGACCACGTTTCATTCACCGCTCATCCTGGTCGCGTCACCGTCATCCTTGGGCCTAACGGCGCTGGCAAGACCTCCACCATCGAAGCGTGCGAAGGCTTTCTTGCGCCAACCGCAGGCTCGGTTCAGGTGCTCGGACTCAATCCATTTCTGCAACGCAAGCAGCTCAATCGTCTGATGGGAATCATGTTGCAAGATGGCGGTATCTATCCGTCAGCGCGAGTTGGAGAATTAGTTCAGCAGTACTGCGCGCTGTACGGAAATGGCGTCGACGCCAGCGCTCTTGTTGCCCGCGTTGGACTTCAAGCTGTTGCAAGCACCACATACCGAAGGTTGTCTGGTGGCGAGAAACAACGGCTTTCATTGGCGCTTGCTCTTGCTGCACTTCCCAAAATCATTTTTCTTGATGAGCCGACATCGGGAATTGACGTCAATGGCCGCGACTTGGTTCGCTCGATCATTCGCGAGTTACGAGATGCTGGTTGCTGTGTCATTGTTGCAACACACGAACTCGATGAAGCGGAACGCATTGCCGATGACGTTCTGGTGTTCCATCGTGGCAATGTGGTTGCTTCGGGCACGTTGCATGAGCTGCGTTCAGGGCGGGAAGAGATTCGATTCCGATCAAATTCACTGATTGACGTGCATTCGCTATCAACAACCCTCGGATATGTGGTTGAACAAACCCGACAGAGCGAATTCACCGTTGCAGGCACGAGTGATTCGCGGGTCATCGTTCAACTTACCGACTGGGCAAAAGCCAACAATATTGACATTGGCGACATTGGAGCCGGATCGCAACGCCTGGACGACGTATTTAGGCGACTCACAGCGGAACCTACGTCATGAAATTACTTCGAGTTCAATTGGCTTGCGAACTACGCGTGCTTGCTCGCAATGGCGAGCAGTTGCTGCTCATTCTCGGAATTCCGATGCTGCTCCTTTCTTTTTTTGGCAATGTCGACATTCTTCCCACAGGCGATCAAAGCAGCATCAACTTTTTGCTTCCCGGAATCATCGCTTTGGCAATCATGTCCACCGCAATGGTCAGCCTTGGCATCGCCACCGGATTTGAGCGTTCATACCTCGTCCTCAAACGCCTAGGAGCAACTCCGCTTGGCGTTCCACGGCTGGTGTTGGCAAAAGCTCTCTCCGTACTAATTGTTGAAATTGTGCAAGTGATTCTGCTCGTTGGACTTGCTTCCCTCTTCGGTGCAGATCTCGGTGCGCTCAACCTGGCCAAGTTGGCACTTGCCATCGCACTCGGAACGCTCGCCTTTTCAGGCATTGGACTTTCCCTTGCCGGACGCTTGCGCGGCGAAGTAAACCTGGCAGCACAAAATGGGTTGTATTTAGTGCTGCTTTTAGTTGGTGGAATCGTGTTCCCTCTGCAGGATCTTCCGTCGTGGTTGCAGTGGGTTGGGCGAACCACGCCATCTGGAGCACTTGCCGATGTGATGCGTGATGTCTTTTCGACAACATCAACGTACGGCGCATCGTCTCTTGTGATTTTGCTCGGTTGGGCAATCATCGCCCAACTCAGTGCATTCAAACTTTTTCGCTGGAACTAGCGACTGCTGCCCTTTTCCTTGGCTGCATAATTTGCTTCGACAAAGAAATTGCCAATAAACCGCCTGAAGAAGATCACCACAATGACGGTCCACAGGAATATTGATCCGCCAAGTTTCATAATCGCACCTGCAAGCTGCTGATCGGTTGTCACCGATAGACCCCACACACGTACAGCAATGTCGTAGTGCTTGTATACCGTGCCCTCCGCGAAGGTGAGCCATGCTGCAGGAACCGTAGGAATCACCGACATGAGGAAGAGGTAAACCAGCTTTCCTCCATATCCCAAATGGCGAGAGCGATCTGGTCCACAAACAGGAGACCACATCAACAATGCCGATACCACCACGAGAATGTGCAGCGAATAATGCAGCGGGCCATTCGACACGCTCCTATTCACCATCTGCGGAATATGCGTAATCATGATGACGCAGTTGAACAACACACCGGCAATAACTGGCTTGGTCAAGAAATTAATCGTTCTCCGCGAACGATCGCTAGCAAAAATGAGATCGTATAGCCACTTTGGTGTTGCAATGAGCATCAGCGCTGGCATGAAGTATGAATACAGCATGTGCTGAAACATGTGCATTGAGTACAAATACTCTTCTGAAATATCATGCACGGGCCAATCTGAAGCCACCC